>NZ_JBVHOQ010000033.1:0-101043 GCF_055568375.1 Streptomyces sp. NPDC026062 | reverse complement strand
GTCGGAGCTGGCGGCCGGGGGCGCGGGGCCCCCCCCCGCCCCCCCCCCGCGGGGCCACCCGCCCCCGCGGGCGCCCCGCAACCCCCCCTTCAGGTGGCCCCGCCCCCCGGCCCGCCGTTCGTGCCGCCCGCCGTCCTCAGCCGCTGCGCGCCTCCTCAGACCGCAGCGGTGTCCGGGGCGGAGACCTCCTGGCCGGTCAGCAGCGCGGCAGCCAGACTCGGCTCGACGTTCCCACCGCTGAGCAGCACGCCGACGTCTGTGCCGAGGCGGGACGCGTGCTCCAGGGCGGCGGCGAGCGCCGCGGCCGCCGCGGGCTCGATGACCAGCCGGGCGTGCAGGAATGCGGCGCGCATCGCTTCGGCGATGGCTTCCTCCGACACCGTCTCGACCGCGGCCACCGCCCCTCGGGCAATGGTGAAGGGCAAGGCACCGATGCGGTCGGGGCGAAGTCCGTCGGCGATGGTGTACCCGGCGGTCACGGTCACCGGACGGTCCGCGCGCAGCGCCGTGGTGAGTGCCGGCACGGCCTGCGGTTCGGCCCCGACCACGGCGACCTCGCGCCCCTCGGCCGTGAGACAGGCACCGGCGATCGCACTGCCGCCGCCGACCGGGACGACCACCGCGTCCAGGCGCGCGCCCTGCTCCGCGGCCTGATCGAGGAGTTCGGCCGTGGCGGTCCCCTGGCCGGCGACGACGTGAGGGTTCTGGTAGGGGTCGATGACGTCGTAGCCCAGTGTCCCGCGCAGGTCGGACACGGCGGCCACCCGGTCGGCGAGCAGGGTGCCCGCCGTCACCACCTCGGCACCGGCCTCCCGGATCCGGTGGATCTTGGCCGGTGGGGCGTCGGTGGGCAGGACCACGACGGCCGGGAGACCGTACGTCCGGGCGGCGAGCGCGACCGCGATCGCGTGGTTGCCGGTACTCTGCGCGATCACCCCGCGGCTGCCGGACATGGCAAGGTGCTCCACCGCCAGGAGCGCCCCACGGACCTTGAACGAACCCCCGCGCTGAAGATTCTCCGCCTTCAGCCACAGCCGTGCGCCGCACCGGGTGTCCAACGGCTCGCAACGCAGCACGGGGGTCCGCCATACCCGGTCGGCCAGGCGTCGTCCGGCCCGCTCGACGGCCGCACGGTCCAGGCGCGCGCCCTCCTCGGCGCCGTCCGGCCCGCTCGTCCCGCTGTGTCCGTATGTGTGCTCTCGCGCATGACCGATGCCCATGAACTCCCCATGATTGCTAGAAATTCGGTGCCGCGGCGATGCCGGAAGAGCCGGACTGCATTGCCGGCACGAGTGGGCTGCAAAAAAGAACCGATGCGGCTCTGTGGAAACAGCGACGCGGCTTTTCGCAAAACCCTGTCGAGGGCAGATCTGGGCGTCATGCTCGCATACTTGCTTTTGGCTGGGAAGAAGTGCTGATTTATCGCGGTGAGTACGCGGATGCCGACCACCGGAACGGTGGTCGGCATCCGTGGTCGCAGGTTTTCCCCGGGGGATGTAGGAAATCCTGCCCGTCATTCGCTGCGCAGCGCCTCCGCGGTGGCCATACGGGTCGTCGTACGCGCCGGGAAGTAAGCGCCCAGAACCGTGATCACCACGCCGACGAGGCTGAGGAGCAACAGAACCGGCGCCTGCCACACGTCCAGCATGCGTGCCGGCAGTTCCACCTTCGCCGCCTCACTGGCGATCGGCATGATCAGGCGGTGGGCGAGCACGCCCAGGACCAGCCCGAGCACTCCGCCGATCACCCCGAGCGCCGTCATCGACGTCACCGTCATGCCGACCACCTGACGAGGTGTCATGCCCAGGGACTGAAGGGTGGCCAGGTCACGGCGGCGCTCACGGGTGTTGAGCACGACCGTGTTGAACACACCGAGGCCCGCCACCGTCGCCAGCATCAGTGCGAGGACCACCGACAGACCGATGACGGCCCTGGTGAAGCCGGAGGAGCTGTCCGTCGGGCGGGTGTAGAGGCCCGGGTCCGTCGACCGCACCGCATCGACGTACTCGGCGACGCTCGTGCCGGGGGACACCTGCACCAGGTACTGGAAGCGGGAGTTGAGCTGCGTGGCGTCCAGGTCGAGGGCGGACAGCGCCCGCCAGTCCGCGTAGAGCAGATCGCCGTTGCTCATCAGTGAGGCGACGATCGTGGCACGGACAGGCTTGCCGCCCACCTCCATGGTCAGCCGGTCACCGACGTGCAGCCCCCGCTCGCGAAGGAAGGCCGTCGACGCGGCGACCTGTCCCGGAGCCTCGATCTGATGCCCCGTGACGATCTGGTCCTTGAAGTCCAGCGCGGAGGTGTCCCCGCGCCAGAACTCGGCGACGGCCTTCTTGGACCCCGTGATGGAGACCGGGACGTGCGCGCGGACCGTCACGCTCTTGGCGCCCTGAAGGGACCGCAGCGCCTTCTCCGTCTGCGCGTCGTCCAACTTGGGGGCCTTCTCGCCGAACTGCGGCTGGCCCGGCTGGACGACGAGCTGGGCCGAGGAGGCCGGGCTCTTGGCCTGCCCGAACTCGGTGACCGTACTGGCCAGACCGGTCGCGAAGGCCGTGGTGGTCGCCCCGAGGAGTACCGCGACCAGCGTCATCACCGTCCGGGCCGGACGGGTGAAGGGCTGCCCCAGGCCGAGGCTCACCGATCGAGGCAGGGGACTGCTGCTCAGACGGCGCTGGATCCCGAGTCCGCGGCCCCGGCGCGGAGCACTGCCCGCGCTGATCGCCTCGGCTGCGGACAGCCGGTGGGCCCGCATCGCCGGGACGGCCGCGGCCAGGACGGCGAGAAGCGGCATGCCGACCAGGGCGGCGACCGGCACCCACCAGCTGATCGCGACGCCGCTGAGGTCCATGCCGGTGCCCTGGAAGGCGTTGGTGAGCAGCGGATCGGTCGCGAGGACACCGCCGACGGTGCCCAGCACGCAGCCGATCAGCGCGGGGAAGGAGACCATGAGCAGATAGATCCCGACCACCTGACGTGGCGTGAATCCCAGCGACTTGAGCACTCCGATGTGCCGGAAGCCGGAGACGACGGCACCGCTGATGACGTTGGAGACGATCACGACGGCGACGATGAGGCCGAGGATGCCGAAGACCATCAGGAACGGGACGTAGACACCGGGACCCGAGGCCACGTCCTCCTTGATCGTGAGATACGACTGCGTGGCGACCAGCGAGCCCTTCGGCAGTCCCTCCGTGGCCTTCTCCACGCTCCGCTCGACGTCGGCCTTCGTGGCCGCCGACGAGAACCGGTACAGCATCTGCTGGGCCGTCGGGTGCAGCGCCGTCATCTGCTCGGGCGTGACCCAGGCGTCGGCGGTGCGGCTCAGGGTGTGGGCATAGCCGACGATGGTGAGCTTCGTGCCGTCCGGGGTCACCACCTTGGCGTCCGCCGGGAACGGCGGTGCGCTGCCGTTCGCGGGCGGGGTCTGGTTCACCACGATCTCGCCGGGCTGTTCAGCCCAGCGGCCGCTCCACACGTTCACCTTGTCCACGGGGCCGCCCGCGTCCGCCCGGCCCACCACCGTGAGCGGGCCGGACAGGAAGGCGGCACTGCCCGGAGCGATGCTCACCGAGGTCTGGCCGAAGGGGCCGGCGGAGGCCTCGACACCTGGCCGCTCGGCGGTCGCGGCGAGCCGCTGCGCCGAGACCTCGGCGGGATCGAACGCGGCGACGGCGTGGGCCCCCTGCTGCTTCCCGAAAGCCCGGTCGAAAGGGCGGCTGGCGGAGTCGAGGAGTCCCGTCGCGATGACCATCGTCGCGGTGGACAGCAGAACGACCAGGCCGATGACGAGCGTCTGGAGCCGACGACGCCGGACGGCGGCCCGTGCGGCATGCCATACGGCGCTCATGCGGCCCGCTCCAGGATCTTCTCGCGGGCGATCCGGCCGTCCTCGAACTCGATCAGACGGGTCGCGCAACGTTCGGCGAGGCGCGGGTCGTGCGTGACGATGAGCAGCGTCTGACCGATCCGGTTGAGGTCGAGCAGCAGGTTCATCACCTGCTCACCGCTGCTGCTGTCCAGAGCGCCGGTCGGTTCGTCCGCCAGCAGCAGGGACGGCTTGTTCATCAGCGCCCGGGCCACCGCGACGCGCTGTCGCTGGCCGCCGCTGAGCGTCGCCGGATAGTTCTTCCGCTGGTCCGCGACACCGAGTTCGCCGAGGAGGTCGAGCGCACGCTTGCGGGACTGTCGGGCCGAGGTGCCGGAGAGCTGCCCGGCGAGCGCCACGTTGTCCAGCGCCGTCAGGTCGTCGAGCAGGTTGAAGAACTGGAAGACCATGCCGATCCGCCGACGCCGGTACAGAGCCAGACCTGTCTCGTTGAGGCTGCCCAGTTCTTCGCCGTGGACGTTGACCGACCCCGCGGTGGGGCGGTCGAGACCCGCGATCATGTTCAGCAGGGTGGACTTTCCGCAGCCCGACGGTCCCATGACCGCGACCGCCTCGCCCTCCCGGATTTCCATCGAGACGCCGTCGAGAGCGACGGACTGCCCGTACTCCTTGCGCACACCGTCGAGCCGTACGGCGACCTGGTCAGAGCCTCTCTCAGTGGTCATGAGGCGACCGTAGGCGGTGCGCCGGCGGGCGGACGTCGGTCCCGAGAAGTAATTCGGCCCAGCCGTCATCCTTGCGATGTACGTCCGGCAGACAGGAACGGCCCCGCCCGGGGTCTGTCCCTCGGGCGGGGCCGTTCGGCGACGGTGGCCGGAGCTCAGCGCATCTCGGCGGGGACGTCGGCGTCGTCCGGGGCCTGCTGCGCGAACTGGGTGCGGTACAGGTCGGCGTAGAGCCCCTCGGCGGCGAGCAGCTCCTCGTGGGTGCCGCTCTCCCGTATCCGTCCGGACTCGAGGACGATGATCTGGTCCGCTTCGCGGATGGTGGACAGCCGGTGCGCGATCACCAGCGAGGTCCGGCCGGCCAGGGCGGTCCGCAGAGCGCGCTGGATCGCCGCCTCGGACTCCGAGTCGAGGTGGGCGGTCGCTTCGTCGAGGACCACCACGGGCGGGGCCTTCAGCAGCAGCCGGGCCAGGGATATCCGCTGCTTCTCGCCGCCGGAGAGGCGGTGGCCGCGGTCACCGACCACTGTGTCGAGGCCGTTGGGCAAGCTGCTGACGGTGTCCCAGACACGCGCGGCCACGCAGGCGTCGATCAGTTCCTGCTCGCCGGCGTCGGGCCGCGCGTAGGTCAGATTGGCCCGCAGCGTGTCGTGGAAGAGATGGGCGTCCTGGGGCACCACACCGACCGTGTCGCGCAGCGACTGCAGGGTCAGCTCGCCGATGTCGTGCCCGCCGATCCGGATGGTGCCCGAGGTCGGGTCGTAAAGGCGCGGCACGAGGTTGATGAGTGTGGTCTTGCCGGCGCCGGACGGCCCGACGAGCGCGGTCATCCGGCCCGCGGGCGCACGGAACGTCAGCTCGTGCAACGCCGGCTCCTCGCTGCCTCGTTCCGGCACGCGCGTGCCCACCGACTCCAGGGAGGCGAGCGAGACCTCCTCGGCAGTGGGGTACCGGAAGGTGACCCGGTCGAACACGATGTCCGGCGCCTTGTGGCCGGGGCCCGACACGGCCAGCGTGCGGGAGTCGGGGCGTTGCGAAACCGACGGTTCGAGATCCAGGATCTCGAACACCCGGTCGAAGCTGACCAGGGCGTTCATCGCGGTGACCTGCAGGCTGGACAGCTGGTTGACCGGTCCGTAGAGCCGCATCAGCAGGGTGACCATGGCGACGAGCGTGCCGATCGGCAGGACTCCGTCGATGGTGAGGGCGCCGCCCAGTCCGTACACCAGGGCCGTGGTGAGCGAAGTGAGGACCGTGACGATGATGAAGAGCAGCCGGCCGTACACCACACCGCCGACGGCGACGTCGCGCACCCGGCCCGCGAGTGCCGCGAAACGGCTGTTCTCGTCGTCCACGCGGCCGTAGAGCTTGGCGAGCATGGCACCGGAGACGTTGAAGCGCTCGCTCATCATCGAGCTCATCTCGGCGTCGAGTTGCATCGTCTCCCGGGTGAGCCGCTGCAGCCTGCCGGCGATCATCCGCGCCGGCAGCAGGAACAGCGGAATCATCACCAGCGCGGCAACCGTGATCTGCCACGACAGGTAGAACATCGCGCCGAGGACGAGGACCAGTGTCAGGACGGTCGTGACCGCGTTGGTCAGGAGCGTCGTCACCGCCTGCCGTGCCCCGATGACGTCGGCGTTGAGGCGGCTGACCAGTGCGCCGGTCTGCGCCCGTGTGAAGAACGCCAGCGACTGCTGCTGCACGTGTGCGAACACCTTGGTCCGCAGGTCGTAGACGAGCCCCTCACCGATCCGGCCAGAACACCAGGTCTGCACGTACAGGGCCACGGCGTCCACCAGGGTCAGCCCCGCGATGGTCAGGCACAGCCCGACCACGACTCCGAGCCGGCGGGGCATGATGCCGTCATCGATGACCATCTTGAGGATCAGCGGGCCGGCGGCAGCGACGACGGCGGTGGCGACCGTCGTCAGGAGGAGCAGGACCAGCGCCCCGCGGTAGCGTTTGGCGTACGGGAGGATCCGCCGGACGGTGCCGGCCCGGACCCTCTGCCGCGTGATCGAGTCGTCGTCGAACCGCAGACCCGCCGGTCTGACCTTGGTCACGGAAACCTGCCTCACTGTCGTGTCCCGTCGTTCGACGGAGACGTCGCCCGACGGGTCGGTACATGTCGACGGATCAGTACTTGCCGAGGAATTCGACGATGGCCGCGTTGACCGCCTCCGGACGCTCGAGGTAGCCGAGGTGCCCGCACCCCGGGATGTCCACCAGATCGCAGCCGGGGATCGCGTCGGCCACCTCGCCGGCCAGGTGCGGCGGGCAGATGAGGTCGTCGGAGAAGGAGATGACACGGCACGGCACCGTGACTCCGCGCAGGGCCTGCCGGCGGTCGCCGAGCGACTCGGAGACCGAGTCCTGGCCGGAGGCCCGTCCGTTGTCCCCGGACAGCTCGAAGATCTCCAGCCAGGTGGTGACGGCGGCCTCGTCGTTGAGGGTCGTCGGCGACATCATCTCCAGGACCGTCCGGAGCGCCGTGTACGACGGGGGCAGTGTCAGGCCGCTCTCACGCAGCGCGCGATCAGCCGCGGACTGCGCGCGGCGCAGCGCGTCCGCCCTCGCCCTGGTGGACATCAGAACCGCGGATCGCACCAGTTCGCCGTGGCTGAGCGCCAGTTCCTGTGCGATCATCGCCCCCATCGAGGTGCCGACCACGTGGCACGGGCCGAGGCTCAGGGCCTCCATCAGGCCGACCGTGTCGGCGACCAGCTCGTCGAGCGTGTACACGCCGGGTGGGGCGTCGGATTCCCCGATACCCCGGTTGTCGAACGTGATCGTCTCGTAGCCGGCCGCGTTCAACGCCGGTGTCTGGTGCATGGTCCAGACGCGGCCCGCGGCTCCCGAGCCCATGATGAGGAGGACGGGTTCCCCCTGGCCCTGGCGCTCGTAGGCCAGGCGGATCCCATTGGTGTTCACGAAAGGCATGGCTTCCCCGACTCGTTTCACTGCCGTTGACGGAAGTGCGCGGAGCGCAGACCGACGGGCAGAGGTGGACCTGTCCGTGACGGGGTGTGCGGCCCGCTGCTGCGCCCCGGGCGGTTCGACGCGGTACGCGCGGAACGTGGAATTACAACGTGATCAGTACCATCCGGTCGATCGTCTGGTCGATACCCCGACGTTCAACTGATGACTCCGCGCACTTGAACGAACCGCGCCCGGCGCGCGGAGGCCCTCGGGCTGAGGACGGGGCAGGGGGAGGGCGGCAATCCCGCCATTCCGGTGCGAACTTCCACGCAGAGCCGTGGATGCTGGAATGATGGCGCATCGAACATTTCCAGGGGGTGGCCTGCCGACAGGGCGTGGCGCTGCAGCAGATCCTGCGAGCCCGGCCGACGGCCTCGCCCGCTCTCGGTATGCAGCAACCTTTGTACCCGGACGGGGTGCGGCGGAACAGCGCGCGACCCTCCCGGCCACCGTTGCCGTTTCCCCCTCCCACCTGGTTCAACGCCTCGCCAGAAAGGTCGCGGATGAACTCTGACTCTCCGTCCAGCGGGCGCGCCCGGTTCACGAGGGAAGGCCCCCGCCGCTCGGGTGTCTGCGCAACCTCCGTGACCCGGCTGCTGCTCTGGGCGGCTCGATGGCTGCCGGGGGCACAGGCCCGACTGCCCGTGCTGCGCTCGGCGGTGGCACCCGGCGCGGTGTGCGTGAACTTCGCCGCTGCCGGTGCCATGTACAGCGTGGTCATGTCCATCCTCGCGGGGCCGACAGGGTGGGTGCATCACGTCGAGCCACTGGCACGCCCGCCTCGGTGGCCGACCGTGGTGGCCGCCCTGCTGAGGCACAGGAACGTATCGGTGCACCACGCCGTGGGCGAGATCGCTCACCGGTGCGCCGCGGACTCCAGCTGCCGGACGTCTGCGCAGGCCGCCTGTCGGCTGTCCGTCGTACCGGACACACCACCGCCCGCCGGTGCGGAGCAGCATTCCGCCTCCGCACCGATGCAGACGCTGGACGGCATGGCCCTGTGGCTGGGTCTGGAACGGGTCGACTTCCTCATGGTCAAGCTCGATGCCGGGAACACCGGGAAGGCCGGGAGCCGGGTGCTCGCCGGAGCCTTCAAACTGCTGTTGCGCGACCGCCCCGTCCTGCTGGTGCGGATCTGCGGCTGGCCAGGTCTCGACCGCGGTTCCCTCGTGCACGGCCTGACCAACACCCTGGGTTACCGCATGTACCGCTGGAGCGCGGGGGACTGGCGGCACACCGTCGCGGTCACGGAAGACTGCTGCACTTACCTCTTCCGCGCGGAGCCGACCCGGTTCCTGCGGGAGTAGCGCCGGCTCACGCCGGTCACGTCGACCGCCACGGGAGCCGGGCCTGGTTCACGAAGCCGCCTCCGAACCGGTGGCGTGCCTCAAGGGAACCCCCGTACGCGGCCAGCCTTTCCCGCAGTCCTATCAGGCCCCTGCCGTTGCCGGAGCTCGCCTGTTCCGTGCGGGTGCCACCGGTATCGGTGACCTCGATTTCCAGCCATTCCTCGTCATGGCGCAGTACGACCGAGGCGCTTGCTCCGGCCGCGTGCTTGAGCGAGTTGGTCAGGGCCTCCTGAACCACCCGGTACGCGGCGAGCTCGATGCCGGGTGGCAACGGTTCGGGCGGCAACGACATCTTGAGGTCCACCGGCATTCCGGTCGCCCGTACCCCGTCGACCAGGGTCTCGAGCTGATCGAGGCCCGGTTGTGGTTGCAACCCTTCGACGGAGCCGAGGGGGGCGGCGAAAAGGCTCATGACAGCGCGGAGTTCGGCCATCGCGGCCCGCCCGCTGGCCTCCACCGCGTGCAGCGCCTTCCGGGCCTCCTCCGGGGCCACGTCGAGGACCCGGTGCGCCGCGCCCGCCTGGATCACCATCACACTCACGTTGTGCGACACGACGTCGTGGAGTTCGGCGGTGATGCGGGCGCGCTCCTCCGCCACGGCCTTGCGGGCAGCCTCCTGCTTCTCCGTCTGGAGGGCGGCCACATGCCGTTGGCTGGCCCTGAACTGGTCCTGCCAGTGCCGCACGGTGGCGGCGACGACTGCGGCGAGCAGCATGATCACGAAGGCGGCGGACCAGCCCGGCAGCTCCGGCACGGCACCGTGGAAGGCAAAGCCGCTCAGCGCCGCGGCGATCACCAGGCTCGCCGACGCGAGCACACGTCGACGGCTGTGACCGATCGCGCTGTAGGCGGCCAGGGCGCAGACCGCGAGGGTGATCCAGGTGGCCTGGCTGCCCAGCAGAAGACAGAGGCCCACCGCGGCCCAGAAGGCGGGCAGCGGGTACCGGCGCCGGAGGGCCAGCGGCAGCGGATTGACCGCGATGAGCCAGTAGTGCGGACGCCCGCCCCTCGGTACGTGCGTCGGCGCGTCCTGCGGGTTCACGCCGGGCATGTAGTCGACAGGCTGGAACTTCCAGCTGGCGATGATCCCGACGACGGCCAGTGCGACCGCGAGCAGGGTGTCCACCAGCAGTGCCCGTGCGTCGGGACGCCCCTCGGCGCGAAGCACCTTGCGCACGGACAGGATCCACCGGGTCTTCGCGTCGTTCGCTCCCTCTTCCATCCGAACATTGTGACGGCAGACGGAAGCTGATACACCGCTCTGTTCAACTGGCGCCGAGGGCAGGGTTGAACGGGCGATCCGCATGTTGTTGCGATATGAAATCAGCCGAATCGAATGAGCTGCTCAAGGCCACTGTTGTGTCTGCTATTCGGGCCTGTGTACGGTCGATCTTCGTCGAACTTCCGGGAACACCCTGTCTCATGTCGTCAGGAATAAGGAATTGAAGGGGCGTGAGAATGCGCGCAACGGAGTTCACGACACCGGCCCGGGAAGAGCCGGACGACCGCTTCGCGGCAGTCGTCGCCGGACTGGGAACCTGCCTTCCCCGTACGGAAATCCGCAATGCCTGGTTCGCGGAGCGGCTGGACACCAGCGACGACTGGATCCGTGCGCGCACCGGAATCGCCACCCGGCGGCGCGTGACACCGGATGTCTCCATGACGGACCTCGCCTGCGCGGCGGCCGACGCCGCCCTGCGCTCGGCGGGCCGTACGACGGTGGACGCGCTGGTGCTCGCCACCACGACCCCGGACCGGCCCTGCCCGGCCGCCGCCCCCGAGGTCGCCGATCGCATCGGCCAGGGCGGAATACCGGCCTTCGACGTGTCGGCGGTGTGCAGCGGGTTCGTCTACGCGTTGGCGACCGCGACCGGACTGCTCAGTGCCGGCCTGGCGGACAGCGTTCTGGTGACCGCCGCCGAGACGTACTCGCGCATCGTCGACCCCGCTGACCGGTCGACCGCGGTGCTGTTCGGCGACGGCGCCGGCGCGGTGGTGCTGCGCCGCGGCACCGCGCGGGAGACAGGGGCCCTGCTCGCGTTCGATCTGGGCAGCGACGGCGCGGCCAGGGACGCGATCCGCGTGCCTGGCGAGCGTGAACAGCCCGAGGGCGAACGCTGGTTCACGATGATGGGCCGCAAAGTGTACCTACGGGCCGTCGAACACATGACTGCTTCCGCGCTGAGTGTCGTGAAGGACTGCGCCTGGGCCCCGGACGACATCGGGGCCTTCGTGGCCCACCAGGCCAACGCGCGCATCATCGACGCGGTCGCGGACCGGCTCGGGGTGCCGTCGGAGGCCGTGGTGTGCGAGATCGCCAGGGTCGGCAACACCGCGGCCGCGTCCATCCCGCTGGCACTGGCCGATGCCGTCGACGGCGGGCGTCTCGAGCCCGGCTCCCGCACCGTGCTCACCGCCTTCGGCGGTGGACTGACCTGGGGATCGGCCGCGCTGACCTGGCCACATCTGACCCCCGTGCGTTCCGAAATAGGACAGAAGGAAACCTGCAGATGATCTCCCCCCACGTGCCCCCATTGCTCGATCTTCCCGACCGGACCCACGAGGTCCCCGTCCTCGACCCGACGGCATGACCGCCCCCGTGCGGGGCCGACCCGACATCGTCGTCACCGGCATCGGCATGGTCACACCGGCCGGACTGACCACCGGACTGACCTGGAAGGCCACGTGCGCCGGTGTGTCCCCTGCCGTGGAGGATCCCCGGCTGGCCGGCCTCGGTGTGCCGTTCAGCTGCGCCGTGACCGGCTTCGACGCACAGCAGGAGCGCGGTGACGAGGCCCACCCGATGGATCTCTTCACCAGGTTCGCCGTCGCCGCGGCACGCGCCGCTGTCGCCGACGCGTCCTTGACCGACGGCTCCTGGGACCCCTCCCGGGTCGGCGTCGTCCTCGGCACCGGCATCGGCGGACAGCGGATCTGGCAGGAGCAGTGGCTGCGACTGGCGGACCAGGGACCGCACGCGGTCGACGCGCTGACCGTCCCGAAGGCGCTCGACAACATCGCGGCCGGCACCGTGGCCTGCGACATGGGCCTGCAAGGCCCGTCCCTGACCGTGTCCACGGCATGTGCGTCCGGAACGACTGCCGTGGGCACGGCCCTGGACCTGTTGCGCGCGGGCCGCTGCGACGTGGTCCTCGCCGGTGGCACCGAGGCTGCCGTGACCCCCTTGGTCGCCACCGGTTTCGACCGCCTCAAGGCGCTCTCCCGGCGCTTCGAGGACCCGGCCCGGGCGTCCCGGCCGTTCGACGCGGGCCGCGACGGCTTCGTCCTGGGCGAGGGAGCAGCCGTGCTCGTCCTGGAACGCGCAGAGGACGCCCAGGCCCGAGGCCGACGCGGATACGCGCGGCTGCTCGGATACGGCGCCTCCTCCGACGCCCATCACCTGACCGCTCCCGACCCCGAGGGGTACGGCGCCCGGCTGGCCCTGCGGCAGGCTCTGGCGGACGCAGGGGTCGGCACCTCGGAGGTGACCCTCGTCAACGCCCACGCGACCAGCACCCCGCAGGGTGATGCCGTCGAGGCACGGCTCATCGAGGGGATGTTCGGCACGGAGGTCGCCGTCACCTCCACCAAGGGCGTGACCGGGCACATGCTGGGCGCGGCGGGAGCGGTCGAGGCCGCGTTCACCGCGCTGTCGATCGAGCAGGGACTCATACCGCCCACCGCCAACTTCGAGAGCACCGACCCGGCTCTGCCCGATATCGACATCGTGTACGGCGGACCCCGGCACACCCCGGTGTCCGTGGCGGTGAGCAATTCGTTCGGCTTCGGAGGCCAGAACGCGGTCGTCGTGCTCGGCAGCGTCTGAGCCGGACGCCCCGGCCGGACGATACCGGACACCCGCCTGCCCGGGCTGGTCTCTCACTGGCTACTCGCCCGGAGAGATCAGCCCGGTCTCGTAGGCGAGTACGACGGCCTGCACCCGGTCGCGGAGCCCGAGCTTGGACAGGATCCGCGCCACATGCGTCTTCACCGTGGACGTGCTCAGGCTGAGCCGCTCCGCCAACTCGGCGTTGCTCAAGCCGGTGGCCAGCAGGCGCAGCACATCCAGCTCACGTGTGGTCAGTTGGGACAGGTCCTGGTGCACCTTGGGCTTCATCTCCGCACGTGGAGAGAAGCGCTCGATCAGACGGCGAGTGATCTTGGGTGCCAGGAGGGCGTCGTTGGCCCGTACGAGCCTCACCGCGGCCACCAGCTGATCGGGGGAGACGTCTTTCAGGAGGAACCCGGCGGCGCCGGCCGACAGGGCCTCGTAGACGTACTCGTTCACGTCATACGTGGTGAGCATGATGACGCGGGTCTGCAGGGAGCTGTCCGCGAGGATCCGGCGGGTCGCCTCGATGCCGTCCATCTCCGGCATCCGAATGTCCATCAGCACCACGTCGGGCCGGGTGCGGCGCACCACCGCGACGGCCTCGCCACCCGTGGTCGCCTCACCCACCACCTCGATGCCGTCCGACATCAGGATCATGCGGAACCCGGTGCGCACCAATGCCTGGTCGTCGACGATGACGGCGCGCAGGTCCGTGCCTGGGGCGTCAGTCACTGGCCGAGGCCTCCCGCCGTTCGTGTTGTCATCACGGCCATATTCTGGACCATCCTCGAGCCTGGGCCCCCGAACGACCTTGGTGCGTACCCGGTCAGCCGACCGGGCTGCGGGTCCCGGAGGCGAGTCCGGAGAGAACGGTGCCGAACTCTTGCCGGCTCGCGTGCCCGACCGTGCACAGGCGTAGTTGAGGCATGCCTGGGTGATGGTACTCGTATGTCCCGGACCGGTCGTCATCGGCGAGGAACGCCAGCCGGTGAGTGCCCGGGGGCTCTTCGGGGTCCACGTGTGTGTCGCGTGCTCCCGCGCCGTGGTGCGCATCCGTCGTGGTGAGAACGAAGGCCACACGCTCCGAGACACTGCGTGCGACGAGTGGGGCGGCAGTCCGGCCGCCGGCGGGTGGGCGGGTGTCCGGGCCGAGGGACAGGCCGAGAACCTCGGCGCAGAAGGCCGCGTAGTCCCTGAGGGGGTTCGCCTCCAGGCGAATAGCGATGTGGTCGTAGCGTCGAATGTGCCCCGTGGGCTCTTCCGGCGCCTTCGGAGAGGCCGTCCACCTGTGACCTGGGGGCGGAGTGCTGGAGTCCGTCGTAGCGGCCGGGAAGAGGGTGTGGGAGACAGCGCCCCATCCTGACACGACCGGAAACCCGTGCGGGGAGCCCGTGACCCGGGCGCCCGAGGCCAGCGCGGCTCGTGCCGTCTCCGACGCGTCGTCGCACGTCACAGCGATGTCGGCGACGCCGTCCCCGTACTCGGACAGCCATTCGCCGGTCGCCCAGCCCGATGTGACGACGAGTTGGGCGTCGCCCTGCCGCAGTAGCACGGAACTCCGGTCGACGGCCACGGAGTCCGCGACCCGTGTGAAACCCATGCCGGAGACGAAGAAGTCAACGGTGGCGATTTTGTCTCTCGTGTACAGCTCGACATGCGATATGTCTCGCACAGCCATCGGCAAGGCTCCTGGGAGTGGGAGGTGTTGCAGAGCTGGGCAGGGAATCGATCGATTGCCACAGCTGACGGAAAGGTGGTTCCAGTCCGTGACGAAGCAGGATGCCCGGCAGGGAGGTAAGCAATCAATCACCGGATCTTCCGAGTTCAGCGGCGTGTGCAACTGCGGCACTGCCAGTTGCACACGCCGCTCCTTCCCCGTCGGCTGCCCATGGGCGATCGGAACCGTTCGGCAGTACTACATCTCCGGACCGATACGGTCTGCGGAATCTAGCCCGAAGGACCGACGGAACGGGGCCGAGACGGTGATTGGATGGTGCGCATGAGTTCGTCGCATCGGCGGAAGGCGCCGCCCGCGATGCGTGGGATGTGGCTTCGAGAGCCTGGACTCAGGGCGGGAAGCTGGAAAATGCCCGGGCCGTCAGCTGCATGCTTTTGAGGGAGCGGACTGTTCTCGTTCCTCCAACTGCTGTGCCAGCTCCAGCCAACTGGCCGCGAACTGGCGTGCCAGACTGCCTATCGACTTACCGCAGTGTGGCGGCACGGCAGCCGCCAGGCTGGGCCACTGCGTCACCGCGTTCTGCTGGAGCAGCCGCAAAAGGTGACGGCCGTCCTCTTTGAGGCGCAGGGATGGATCGCGTGCCAGCTTGTCGAGCAGAGGGCCCGGGGCGTTCGCAGCCGGAGAAGCCCGGCGCCCCTGCCTCGGCACTGTCCGGGGCGAAGGGACGACGAGTTCGTCGCCGGGAACGGCGGCCGGGGCGGTGGACCCGGGGCTCGAGTCCTCAGAGGCCGCGCCGGCTTCCATGCGGGTCGGGGCGGGAGGCTCGCCGGATCTGAGGCGCCTGCGCACATCACTCGCGGTGGCCGGCGAGATTCCGGCCAGCCGGGCGATTTCTCGTAACGACGCCTCGGGGTTCTGGGTGATCACTTCGGCGGCTTTCCGCCTGCCCTCGGTGCTGTTCAGCGGGCGCACGCGTCCGTCCTGGCCCACGCGGGTGTTCAACTGTGCGGTGGCGTCAGTTGAACGGCGGCGGATGGCGGCCACCGCCTTGGATCCGAGGCCCGAGACACGGGCGATGGCCCGGTCTGACATCTGCGGGTGCGAGGCGATGATCCGGGAGGCAGCGGAACGCCGGTCGGCGAGTGACAGGGGCAGGCCGTGCGTCACGTTGGCTTCCACAGCCCGCAGGAACGCGTCTTCCGAGGACCCGTCGAAGAACTCGACGTCAATGGTCTCCTGGCCTCTGATGTACGCCGCCAAAAGGCGATGCATGCCGTCGATCACACGAAGGTCGCGCCGGTTGATGAGAATGGGTGGCAGCGGGCCTTCGTGTTCGGCCAACTGGGTCGCGTGCTCCTGATTCAAACCATGCATTCTCGGGGAGTCACCGGGCAGCAGTGCGGCGATCGGAACCGAGACGGTTCCGGAAGCCTTGGTCCCAGGTGTTCTGGCTCCGGGTCTTTGAGTCGAAAGATCGACCGACCTGCTGCGGCCAGAAACGATGGCCCCTGTGTGTGACTCATGCACTGCATTTCCCCCATGGTGGCACGAATTTAATTTATGTGGCGCGTGTGAAATTGCTGCAGGATGTTATGGTGACCTTTGGTTGAGATCGACTCGGGGCGTTCAATTCGATGCTTTTTCAGTTGCCGGCCTGGAGGGCTGGATTTCATGGGTTTCTCCATACCCTCGACTGCATTTAAATGTAGATAAAAGCGCTCTCGATTAAGCCGCCTGAACAATATCATGTAGGTGTGATTTGGACTAGGGATCCTTCTGTGAATGTGATCAGTTTTGGCCGGATTGGCCGTGGTTGGTGCAGGGTCCCGGGAAGAGCCCTGATTGTCCGGTTTGATCATGGGGTGCCGTACA
Source organism: Streptomyces sp. NPDC026062 (assembly GCF_055568375.1). Taxonomy (NCBI): domain Bacteria; kingdom Bacillati; phylum Actinomycetota; class Actinomycetes; order Kitasatosporales; family Streptomycetaceae; genus Streptomyces; species Streptomyces sp. NPDC026062. The sequence continues at coordinate 84,779 of NZ_JBVHOQ010000033.1, read as the reverse complement.
GGGGTGGGGACGGCCTCGGGTCATTGAGCTATTCCCACTGACCGTCGGCCGTCGTCCGTGAGCGCGAGGTGCCTCTCGCGGAACGTCTGCGAAGGATCAGGGAGCAAAGAGACCTCTCCTCAGACGGCAAGAGCGCTGGCTCGGTCCTGATTTCGGCCGTACACAACTGCAAGCAGCGAAGTCCCCCCCGGGGACATCCCAGGGACTTTTCAGGGACTTTCACGTCTGTCTCAGGGAGGTTCCAGGGACTTTCCGCCGCGTAGGCAGAGAAGGCCCTGACAGCGCTGAAAGATGCGAACGCGCTGGTCAGGGCCCATTCGCCCAAGGGGTGTCCCGCAATTCCTGGCGGGTGCGCGGCGTCAGCTACGGCACCTCGCCGCGTTGTCGGAACGCCCGAATACATCCAGTATGCGGGCGCCCCTCCGCCTTGCGATGCACCGCATCTGACGCCGCGCGCTGATCCACCAGGTATTGCGGGACAGCCCTTTAGCACTCGATGATGTTCACCGCGAGCCCGCCCCGCGCCGTCTCCTTGTACTTCACGCTCATGTCCGCGCCCGTCTCCTTCATGGTCTTGATGACCTTGTCGAGGGAGACCTTGTGGCTGCCGTCGCCGCGCAGCGCCATCTTGGCGGCGGTGACGGCCTTCACCGCCGCCATCCCGTTGCGCTCGATGCACGGGATCTGGACGAGGCCGCCGACCGGGTCGCAGGTCAGGCCGAGGTTGTGCTCCATGCCGATCTCGGCGGCGTTCTCGACCTGCTCGGGGGTGCCGCCCAGGACCTCGGCGAGGGCGCCCGCGGCCATGGAGCAGGCGGAGCCGACCTCGCCCTGGCAGCCGACCTCGGCGCCGGAGATGGAGGCGTTCTCCTTGAACAGCATGCCGATGGCACCGGCCGCCAGCAGGAAGCGGACGATGCTGTCGTCCTTCTCCGTCTCGGTGGCGCCGCCGGCCGCGAAGTTCATGTAGTAGTGCAGCACCGCGGGGATGATGCCGGCGGCGCCGTTCGTCGGGGCGGTGACGACGCGGCCGCCCGCGGCGTTCTCCTCGTTGACCGCCATCGCGTAGAGGGTGATCCACTCCATCGCGTGGGTCTGCGGGTCGCCCTCGGCCCGCAGCTGGCGGGCGGTGTTCGCGGCACGGCGGCGGACCTTGAGGCCGCCGGGGAGGATGCCTTCGCGGGACATGCCGCGCGAGACACACGCCTGCATGGCGCGCCAGATGCCCAGTAGGCCGGAGCGGATCTCGTCCTCCGTGCGCCAGGCGCGCTCGTTCTCCAGCATCAGCGAGGAGATCGACAGACCGGTGTCACGGGCGAGGCGCAGCAGCTCGTCGCCGGTACGGAAGGGGTGCTTGAGGACCGTGTCGTCGAGGACGATCCGGTCCTCGCCGACAGCGTCCTCGTCGACGACGAAGCCGCCGCCGACCGAGTAGTACGTCTTCTCCAGGAGCAGGGCGCCCTCGTGGTCGTACGCGAAGACCGTCATGCCGTTGGCGTGGTACGGCAGCGCCTTGCGGCGGTGCAGGATCAGCTGCTTGTCGGCGTCGAAGGCGATCTCGTGCATGCCGAGGAGGTTGAGCCGGCCGGTGGTACCGATCGCCTCGACCCGGTCGTCCGCCGTTTCGACGTCGACGGTACGGGGGGACTCGCCCTCCAGGCCGAGCAGGACGGCCTTGGGGGTGCCGTGGCCGTGGCCGGTGGCACCGAGGGAGCCGAAGAGCTCGGCGCGTATCGAGACGGTGTGGGCGATCAGGCCCTCGTTCTTCAGGCGGCGCGCGAACATACGGGCCGCGCGCATGGGGCCGACCGTATGGGAGCTGGACGGGCCGATGCCGATCGAGAACAGGTCGAAGACCGAGATGGCCACGGGTGACTCCTAAGCATTGGTAGACGTCGTTGTCTGCCGGGTGGTGCGGTACGGGCGGGGTGGGCCCGAAGAGCAGGGGGCAAGAGGTGGGGCACCGCGCTCACTGTTCAGTGTGCGCGGTGCCCCTCCCCAACGTGCAAATACGCTGGTCCGGACTACTTCAGGCCGGGGTACAGCGGGAACTTCTCGGCGAGCGCGACGACGCGGGCCTTGAGGTCGTCCGCGTCGTACGAGGGCTTCAGCGCCGAAGCGATGATCTCGGCGACCTCGGTGAAGTCCTCGGCCTGGAAACCGCGGGTGGCGAGTGCGGGCGTGCCGATCCGCAGACCCGAGGTGATCATCGGCGGCCGGGGGTCGTTGGGGATGGCGTTCCGGTTGACCGTGATGCCCAGCTCGTGGAGCCGGTCCTCGGCCTGCTGGCCGTCCAGCTCGGAGTTGCGCAGGTCCACGAGGACGAGGTGCACGTCCGTGCCGCCGGACAGGACGGAGACGCCCACCTCGGTGACGTCCGGCTGCACCAGACGCTCGGCGAGGATGCGGGCGCCGTCCAGGGTGCGCTGCTGGCGCTCCTTGAACTCCTCGCCCGCCGCGACCTTGAACGAGACCGCCTTGGCCGCGATCACGTGCTCCAGCGGTCCGCCCTGCTGGCCCGGGAAGACCGCCGAGTTGATCTTCTTGGCGAGTTCCTGGGTGGAGAGGATCACACCGCCGCGCGGACCGCCGAGGGTCTTGTGCGTGGTGGTCGTGACGACGTGGGCGTGCGGCACCGGGTTGGGATGCAGGCCCGCGGCGACGAGACCGGCGAAGTGCGCCATGTCGACCATCAGGTACGCGCCGACTCCGTCCGCGATACGGCGGAAGGCGGCGAAGTCCAGCTGGCGGGGGTAGGCGGACCAGCCGGCCACGATCAGCTTCGGCTTGGACTCCTTGGCGAGGCGCTCGACCTCGGCCATGTCCACGACGCCGGTGTCGTCGACGTGGTAGGGGACCACGTTGTAGAGCTTGCCGGAGAAGTTGATCTTCATGCCGTGGGTCAGGTGACCGCCGTGGGCCAGGTTCAGGCCCATGATCGTGTCGCCCGGCTTCAGCAGCGCGAACATCGCGGCGGCGTTGGCCTGCGCACCGGAGTGCGGCTGCACGTTCGCGGCCTCGGCGCCGAAGAGCGCCTTGATGCGGTCGATCGCGATCTGCTCGACCACGTCGACGTGCTCACAGCCGCCGTAGTAGCGGCGGCCGGGGTAGCCCTCGGCGTACTTGTTGGTCAGGACGGAGCCCTGGGCCTCCATGACCGCGACCGGAGCGAAGTTCTCCGATGCGATCATTTCGAGGGTGGACTGCTGACGGTGGAGCTCGGCGTCGACAGCGGCGGCGACGTCCGGGTCCAGCTCGTGGAGGGAGGAGTTCAGAAGCGACATCAGGTGGTCCCTTGGGGTCTCAGTTGCCGGAGAACGTGGTGTACTCGTCGGCGGAGAGCAGGTCCTCCGGCTCCCCCGCGACGCGTACCTTGAACAGCCAGCCGCCTTCGAAAGGAGCGGAGTTCACCAGCGACGGGTCGTCCACCACGTCCTGGTTGGCCGCCGTGACCTCGCCGGTCACCGGCGAGTACAGGTCGCTGACGGACTTGGTCGACTCCAGCTCGCCGCAGGTCTCGCCCGCGGTCACCGTGTCACCGACCTCGGGAAGCTGGACGTAGACGACGTCACCGAGCGCGTTGGCCGCGTGCTCAGTGATGCCGATCGTGGCCACACCGTCCTCGACGGCCGACAGCCACTCGTGCTCCTTGCTGTACCGCAGCTGCTGGGGGTTGCTCATGACCTGAATTCTCCTGTACGCGGGGGAGTGCTGATGAACGGTGGTCTTACGGTGTGAGACGCGACTGCGTCACTTTCCGGGCGCGCGCGGACGCTACTTCTGCCGCTTGTAGAACGGCAGTGCCACGACCTCGTACGCCTCGTGGCTGCCGCGGATGTCCACCGCGACGCCCTCGGTGCCGGGTGCGGCATGGGCGGCGTCTACGTACGCCATGGCGATCGGCTTGCCGAGCGTGGGGGAGGGCGCGCCCGAGGTGACCTCGCCGATGACCTGGCCGTCCGCGACCACGGAGAATCCGGCGCGCGGCACCCGGCGGCCCTCGGCCACCAGGCCGACGAGCTTGCGGGGCGGGGCGGTCTCGGCGCGCTCGGCGGCGGCCTCCAGGGCCTTGCGCCCGACGAAGTCGCCCTCCTTCTCGAACTTCACGACCCGGCCGAGACCGGCGTCGAACGGCGTCAGCGCCGTGGTCAGCTCGTGCCCGTACAGCGGCATGCCCGCCTCCAGGCGCAGCGTGTCGCGGCAGGAGAGCCCGCACGGGATCAGCCCACGCGAGGCACCCGCCTCGGTGAGCGCCCGCCACAGGGCCTCGGCGTGCCCGGGGGCGACGAACAGCTCGAAGCCGTCCTCGCCGGTGTAGCCGGTACGGGCGATCAGCGCGGGGACGCCGGCGACCGTGCCGGGCAGCCCGGCGTAGTACTTCAGGCCGTCCAGGTCGGCGTCGGTGACGGCCGCGAGGATGGCGGGGGACTCGGGGCCCTGGACGGCGAGCAGCGCGTACGCGTCGCGGTCGTCGCGCACCTCGGCGTCGAAGCCGGCGGCGCGGGCGGTGATCGTGTCCAGGACGAGCTGGGCGTTGCCGGCGTTGGCGACCACCATGTACTCGGTCCCGGCCAGGCGGTAGACGATCAGGTCGTCCAGGATTCCGCCGTCCTCGGCGCAGATCATCGTGTAGCGGGCGCGGCCCACGGAGACGGTTCCGATGTTGCCGACGAGCGCGAAGTTCAGCAGCGCCACGGCCTCGGGGCCGGTCACGGTGATCTCGCCCATGTGCGAGAGGTCGAAGAGGCCGGCCTTCGTGCGGACGGCGTTGTGCTCGTCGCGCTCACTGGCGTACCGCAGCGGCATGTCCCAGCCCGCGAAGTCGGTCATGGTGGCGCCGAGCGAACGATGGAGGGCATCGAGGGCGGTGAGACGGGGGGCGGTGCTCATGGACAAAGGCTCCCAGGGCATGACGACGAGGACGATCCCTCCCCATCTGTCATCGGAACCTGAGAGGTTCGCCGAAAGACCCCGCACGGGTTCGTTCGGCTTGCACCTTGGGTGGAGCCGCGGGGCGGCTCGCTTTTCAGATCTGCCTCATCCACGCGGTACGGGGCCTGAGAGATTCAAGGGAGGATCTTGCTCCTTCGGCGCCCGGCACAGGGTGGCCGGGACTCTCCCGCGCGGATTCGAGCGGCCTTTATGCAGTTGACGGGGTCATCATCGCACGCATTGCGGAAGAGTGGGGGGCCGGTGCGCGATGCCGGTCTCCTGACGGATCCGGCGGGTCGATCGGTTGTGCCGCATTACCTTTTCTTTACACTTCTTGGGCAGGTGTGGGTCAGCCGACAGGGGGAGGGCGATGACGTTGCAGCGGTACGCGACGACCGCGGGGGTCGCGCACGGCGCACTGCCCGAGCAGCCGGGTGTGCCGGTCCGGGAGCGGGTGGGCCCGCACGCGCCCGTCGTACGGGATCTCCGGGAGCGGGGCGGGCGCAGCCCGCGCAGCCTGCGCTTCACGACGGGCGACGTGGTGGTGGTCTCCGGGCTGCCCGGCAGCGGCAAATCGACCCTCATCGCGCGGACCGTCGCCGCGCACGCCATCGACTCCCAGGACACCAGGGACCGCTGGGCGGCCCGGCTGCCCCGGTTACTCCCGTACGCCCTCTACCGACCGCTCGTCCGCGTCGCCCACTACTGGGGGCTGTGGCGGGTGCTGCGCTCCGGCGTGTCCGTCGTCGTCCACGACTGCGGCACCCAGGCCTGGGTGCGTGGCTGGCTGGCCCGTGACGCCCGGCGGCGCGGCCGCATCCTTCACCTCGTCCTGCTCGACGTCACCCCGCGGACCGCGCGGGAGGGGCAGCGCGAGCGCGGCCGGGGAGTCTCCGGTTACGCGTTCGCCCGGCACCGCAGGGCCGTGCGGCGGCTGCTGCGGGACACCGAGTCGGGTCTGCTGCCCTTCGGCTGCGCCTCGGCGGTGCTGCTGGACCGGGAGGCGGCGGGGCTGCTGAGGCGGATCACGTTCGCAGACGCACAGGGCGAGGGCTGAGACAAAGCTGTCCGAAGACTGGACAGGCGGTGCACAGCCGAGGGGAACGCAGGCCGTGCGAAGGCTGTCCGGCCGTGTACGGCGGACGGGGAACCGGGGAGCGGCGCTAATCTCTTGCTGCACGACATGGGTGAGAGGGAGACAGTGGACATTCCGGCACCGGCCCAAGCCCATCCGCAGGGCGGATGGCCGGCCAACGAGCTCGAAGAAGTACTGAGCGCCTCGCTCGGCAGTCCGGATGCGGGCGGCCGGCTGGTGGAGGTGCTCGGCCGCAGCCACCTCTGGGTGCCCCTGCCCAACGGGGGCTCGGCGGACTCCACCGACCTGGATCTGTCCACGCTGGACATCGACGGCGCGCCGTACGTCCCCGTGTTCAGCTCCGAGCAGCAGTTCCTCGCCTGCGCCGGCGCCCATATGTCGTTCACCGTGGCACCCGCCCGCGAGTTCGCCCGGGGCCTGCCCCCGCAGCTCGGCATCGCGGTGAACCCGGGCGGCGCGGTCGGCATGCCGCTGCCGCCGCCCGCCGTCGCCGAGCTCTGCCGGGCCGGACGCACCCCGCTCGACGGCCCCTCCAGCGGCGGCCGGGTCCGGCTGTACGAGCCGGACTGGCAGGAGGAGCCCGTCGACTTCCTCTCCGCCGCCGCCGGGGAGTTCGAGGCGAGCGGCGTCGTGCTCAGTGCCCGTCGCGCCCTTGCCAGCATCGAGGGCGGTGCCCCCGTTCTCTTCGTCGGCGTCGAGTTCTCCACCTGGGACGGCGCCGGGCGCAACGCCCCCATGGACGCCCTGGGCCGGGCGCTGGGACGCGTCGAGGTGCCCTGGCCGGTCAACCTGGTACTGCTCGACGTGGCCCAGGATCCGGTGGCCGACTGGATGCGGGCCCGGGTGCGTCCCTTCTACCGGCGCCCCGCCGAGTAGCCGTACGGCAAGAGGGCCGGTGCCCGGGGCCGACGGCTCAGGCCCTGGAGTCAAGTCGGTGTCAGGGCCGCCGCATAAGCTGGTTTGATGGCTGGTGCCTCGGCACCGCGCCGTCCCCGAGGGCCCGGGAGCGGCAGGCCGAGACGTTGGATCGATGAGGGGCGGGACCCAGGGTGAGTGCGGCAGGCAGCGCGGCGGCCGGGCAGGTCGAGCACATGCTGCGCCAGGTGACGCCCGGGCGCTACGACGCGTACGAGGCGCTCCTCCAGGCCCTGGCGGCGGACCGGATCTGGATGCTGCTCTGGCACGGCCGGGCCGGCTCGCCCGACGCCCAGTACGGCAACATGGAGATCGACGGCCTCGGCTACGCCCCCTGCGTCACCTCCGCCCAGGAGCTCTCCGCCAGCGGCTGGAACCGGGACCACGAGGTCGTGGACGGCCGCGACATCGCCCGCGCCCTGTTCCCCGACCGCTGGGGCATCTGGCTGAATCCGCACGCACCGGGCGGCGGCGTGGGCATCCCCTGGCTGGACTTGCGCCGGATCGCCACCGGCCTCGACCGGATGCCCGCCGGTCCGCTGCGGATCAGTGAACCCGCCATCGAGATTCCGCAGTTCTACGCCCAGCTCACGCAGAACGCCCACCACACCCCCGCGATCCGCTCGTTGCGCCGCGCCTGGGTGCAGCCCGCGCTCGGCGCCGCGTACCTCGCCGTCGGACTCGATCTGTACGACACGAGCGCGCCGTCCGTCGACGCCGTGCGGGCGATGATGCAGCAGTCCATCGGCGCGGTGCCGGAGGGGCTCCCGGTCTCCACGGTCGCGATGGCCGACGCGTACGACCCGGTCGCGATGTGGCTGCGCGCCAACTCCCGTCCGTTCTACGACCGTGAGCCGCACGCCCAGGCCGGCCGGGGCGCCGCCGTCGCTCCGGGTTACGGCTACCCGCACCCTCCCGGCCCCGCCCCGCGCGCCTATTAGCCCAATCGGGCTCCGTCCCAGGTCGGGACAAACAGCTCCCCGGCGGACAAGGCATCCGTGAGGGTCACCCAAATAGCCACCCAATGGCGCCTGTTGGGCGTCATGTCCGTTCTGGTGGATTAGCGGCCGAGTGGTCCGCTCACTCGATCAAGCTGTCCGGATAACGGAAGCTCACTGACCGCATCACGTTTGAGCAAACATTCCCCGCCAGGTCTGGCGGGTGATCGCAACGGCATTGAAGACTCCCGGCTAGTGGGGATCGTCCGCCCTTTGTACGAGGTTGCGCCGACAGTCATTCCACGGACACGTCCATCGCACCGAACACATCAGCCGAGTCAAGCGCCCCGGCTGAAACGCGCCAAGCCGTCACTACGGCGAGCAAGGGCCGGCCACCGCCGGCGGGAGGGGTCAGAGGCACTGTGACCGCACCGATCGAGACCACCGGTTCGGCTGCCCAGGCGCAGCCGGAGGCAGTACTCACGGGAGTCAAACAGAGCCAGATCGAAGGCCGTTCGCTCGGGAAGATCGCCTGGACGCGCTTCAAGCGCGACAAGGTGGCGGTGACGGGCGGCATCGTTGTCATCCTGCTGATCCTGCTCGCCGTGCTCTCCAAGCCGATCCAGGCCGTCTTCGGGCTGGACCCCAACGAGTTCCACCAGGACCTCATCGACCCCGCGCTGCTCGCACCCAAGGGCGACTGGGGCGGCATCAGCTGGAGCCACCCGCTGGGCGTCGAGCCGCAGTACGGCCGCGACATCATGACCCGGATCATCGAGGGCTCCTGGGTGTCCCTGGTCGTCGCGGTGGGAGCCACCCTGCTCTCCGTGGTGATCGGCGTCTTCTTCGGTGTGGTGTCGGGCTTCTACGGCGGCTGGGTGGACACCGTCATCAGCCGCATGATGGACACCTTCCTGGCGTTCCCGCTGCTGCTCTTCGCGATCTCCATCTCGGCGGCACTCCAGGACGGCGCCTTCGGCCTGGAGGGACTGCCGCTGAGGATCGCGGTCCTGATCTTCGTGATCGGTTTCTTCAGCTGGCCGTACATCGGCCGCATCGTCCGCGCCCAGACCATGAGCCTGCGCAATCGCGAATTCGTCGAAGCCGCAAGGTCGTTGGGTGCCCGAGGGCCCTTCATCCTCTTCCGGGAGCTGCTGCCCAACCTGGTGGCGCCCGTTCTCGTCTACTCCACGCTGCTCATCCCCTCGAACATCCTCTTCGAGGCGGGCCTCAGCTACCTCGGCGTCGGTATCGCGCCCCCGCAGGCATCCTGGGGCGGGATGCTCACCAACGCGATCGACTTCTACCAGAACGACCCGATGTACATGATCGTGCCGGGCGTGGCCATCTTCGTCACGGTGCTGGCGTTCAACCTGCTGGGAGACGGGCTGCGTGATGCCCTCGATCCTCGTAGCAAGTAGTGCCCGGGTGTTCGTCACAACGTCGTGCGACAAGCCACGGCAACCATCGATTGAGGGGAATTTCCTCAGGTGAAGACCAGAAAAACGACAGCGGTGGTCGCCACAGCTGTGGTCCTGATGCTCGGAGCTTCCGCGTGCAACGGCTCCAAGGACGACAACAGCGGCGGCAAGGGCAGTGGCGGTGGCGCCGGCGCCACTGACGCCGCGCTGACCTCGATCGTCAACAAGTCGGACAAGAAGGGCGGGACTCTCAAGCTGGAGATGTCCGACGAGCCCGACTCGCTCGACCCCGGCAACACGTACTACGGCTGGGTGCAGAACTTCGCCCGTCTGTACAGCCGCAGCCTGACCTCCTTCAAGCCGGCCGCCGGCAAGGAAGGCCTGGAGGTCGTCCCGGACCTCGCCGAGGGTCTCGGAAAGGCGAGCCCCGACGCGAAGACCTGGACGTACACGCTGAAGAAGGGTCTCAAGTACGAGGACGGGACCCCGATCACCTCGAAGGACGTCAAGTACGCCGTCGAGCGCTCCAACTTCGCGCCGGAGGCCCTGTCCAACGGCCCGACGTACTTCAAGGCCCACCTCCTCGGCGGCGACAAGTACCAGGGTCCGTACAAGGACAAGAACCCGAATGGCATCGCCTCCATCGAGACGCCGGACGACCTCACGATCGTCTTCAAGCTGAAGGACGCCTTCGCGGACTTCGACTACCTGGCGACCTTCTCGCAGACGGCCCCCGTGCCGGCCGCGAAGGACAAGGGCGCCGACTACGTCAAGAAGATCGTGTCCTCGGGCCCGTACAAGTTCGAGTCCTACGAGGAGGGCCGCGGCGCGACCCTCGTCCGCAACACGAACTGGGACGCGAAGACCGACCCGATCCGCCCGGCCCTGCCGGACAAGGTGACGGTCCGCTTCAAGGTCAAGCAGGAGACGGTCGACAACAACCTGCTCTCCGACAACATCACCGTCGACGGTGCCGGCACCGGTGTCGCCCCGGCGACCCAGCCGAAGGTCCTCACCAAGGCCGACCTGAAGAAGCAGACCGACATCTCGTACGCGGGTGCCACCTCGTACATCGGTCTGAACGTCAACGTCGCCCCGTTCGACAACATCCACTGCCGCAAGGCCGTGCAGTGGGGCATCGACAAGGCGTCGGTCCAGGCCGCGCAGGGTGGCGACCCCAAGGGTGACGTCGCGACGACCCTGCTGCCGCCGACGGTCAACGGCTACGAGAAGTTCGACCAGTACGAGTCCGCCGGCCACAAGGGCGACGAGGCCAAGGCCAAGGACGAGCTGAAGCAGTGTGGCAAGCCGAACGGCTTCGACACCAAGATCTCGGCCCGTTCCGACCGCCCCGCCGAGATGGCCATGGTCACCGCGGTGCAGGCCTCGCTCAAGAAGATCGGCGTCAACGCCGAGATCAAGACCTTCCCGGCCGGCAAGTACTTCCAGAACTTCGCGGGCAACCCGAGCTACGTCCACGCCAACAAGCTCGGCATGATCATGAGCGCCTGGGGTGCGGACTGGCCGACCGGCTTCGGCTTCCTGGACCAGATCATCAACGGCTCGGCCATCAAGCCGTCCGGTGGTAACAACGTCCAGGAACTGAACGACCCGAAGATCAACAAGCTGCTCAACGACGGCATCGCCAACACCGACGACGCCGCCCGCGCGAAGGCCTGGGCCGATGTCGACAGGGCTGTCGCCGAAGGTGCCACCGCTGTGCCGCTGATCTACCGCAAGAACCTGCTGCTCCGCCCGGTTTCCGCGACGAACGTCACGGTCACGCAGGCCTACCTCGGCATGTACGACTACGTGCTGATGGGTTCCGCCAAGTAGGAACGGCCCCGCCTCCCGGGCCGCGCACGCGGCTCGGGAGGCGGCCTCCGGACCCCCAGAATTGTCCCGAAAGGCAGGTGAAGGCACGGTGTCCGAGCGCTTGGGTAATCCCCGGCGAGCAGATACCGGCGCCGGATAGCTGTGGCTGCGTACATCATCCGACGCGTCTTCGGCGCGGTACTGCTGCTGTTGATCGTCAGCGCAGTCACCTTCGCGATCTTCTTCCTCGTTCCCCGACTGGCCGGGCAGACGATGGACCAATTGGCGGCCCAGTACGTGGGCAAGGACGCCAATCCGCAGTCCATCCTCGCGGTCAAACAGAACCTCGGCCTCGACCAGCCGCTGTACATCCAGTACTGGCACTTCATCAAGCAGCTCTTCGTCGGAGCCGACTTCCAGTTCGGCCCCGAGGCCACGCACTGCGGTGTGCCGTGCTTCGGCTACTCCTTCAAGCGCCACGTCGAGGTCTGGCCCGAGCTGACCGCGCGTATCCCGGTCACGTTCTCGCTGGCCGTCGGTGCCGCGGTGATCTGGCTGATCAGCGGTGTGGCGATCGGAGTCGTCTCCGCGCTGAAGCGGGGCTCGATCCTCGACCGCTTCTTCATGGGTGTCGCGCTCGCCGGTGTCTCCCTGCCGATCTTCTTCACCGGCATGCTCGCGCTGGGTGTGCTGACGGTGCAATGGCCCGTCTGGGACGGCGTCAACTACGTGGAGTTCACGGACAGTCCACTGGACTGGGCGTGGAACCTGCTGATCCCGTGGTGCTCGCTGGCCTTCCTCTACTCCGCGCTCTACGCCCGCATCACCAGGGCCGGGATGCTGGAGACGATGGGTGAGGACTACATCCGTACGGCCCGCGCCAAGGGCCTCAAGGAGAGCGTCGTCATCGGCAAGCACGGCCTGCGCGCCGCGCTCACCCCGATCGTCACCATCTTCGGCATGGACTTCGGTCTGCTGGTCGGAGGCGCCGTCATCACCGAGACCGTGTTCTCCTTCCCCGGACTCGGCCAGTACGCCATCAAGAGCGTGCAGGAGAACGATCTTCCGATCGTCATGGGCGTGACCCTCGTGGCCGCCTTCTTCATCGTCATCTGCAATCTGCTGGTGGATCTGGTGTACGCCGCCATCGACCCCAGGGTGAGGCTCTCGTGACTGAGGTTTCCAAGACCGAGACGCCGGGCGAGCCGGTGGCCGGCCGGCGTTCCGACGACGAGGCCTTCCTCTCCGTACGGGATCTGCGCATCCACTTCCAGACCGACGACGGCCTGGTCAAGTCGGTCGACGGCGTCAGCTTCGATGTGAAGCCCGGACAGACCCTCGGCATCGTCGGCGAGTCCGGCTCCGGGAAGTCCGTCACCTCCCTCGGTGTGCTCGGCCTGCACCGTACGGCCCCCAACGCCCGCATCTCCGGCGAGGTCTGGCTGGACGGCGAGGAGCTGATCGGCGCGTCCGACGCCCGGGTGCGCGAGCTGCGCGGCCGCAAGATGGCGATGATCTTCCAGGATCCGCTCTCGGCGATGCACCCGTACTTCTCGGTCGGTTCGCAGATCGTGGAGGCGTACCGGGTCCACAACAAGGTCAGCAAGAAGATCGCCCGCACCCGTGCCGTCGAGATGCTCGACCGGGTCGGCATCCCCGAGCCGCACAAGCGGGTCGACGCCCACCCGCACGAGTTCTCCGGCGGTATGCGCCAGCGCGCCATGATCGCGATGGCCCTGGTCAACAACCCGGAACTGCTCATCGCCGACGAGCCGACCACCGCCCTGGACGTCACCGTCCAGGCGCAGATCCTGGACCTGATCCGCGACCTGCAGAAGGAGTTCGGCTCCGCGGTCATCATGATCACCCACGACCTCGGGGTCGTGGCGGAGATGGCCGACGAGCTCCTGGTGATGTACGGCGGCCGGTGCATCGAGCGCGGCCCTGCGGAGAAGGTCTTCTACGAGGCCAGGCACCCGTACACCTGGGGCCTGCTCACCTCGATGCCGCGCATCGACCGTGAGCAGACCGAGCGGCTGATCCCCGTCAAGGGCCAGCCCCCGTCGCTGATCAACGTCCCCGCAGGCTGCGCCTTCAACCCGCGCTGCCCGTACGCGGACATCCCCAAGGACAACCTCACCCGCACGACGCGTCCCGAGCTGGAGCTGGTCGGCGACGGTCACTTCTCCGCCTGCCACATGGCACCGGAGGAGCGGACCCGGATCTGGACCGAAGAGATTGCGCCGAAGCTGTGAGCGAGGCGCGTGAGGTGAGCGACGTGAGCGAGAAGAAGGATCCGCCGGTGCTGGAGAAGGACGTGAAGATCCCGGAACAGGCCACCGCCCCGCGCGAGCCCCTGCTCAGGGTCGAGGGCCTGGTCAAGCACTTCCCGATCCGCAAGGGCGTGCTGGGACGGCAGACCGCGGCGGTCAAGGCCGTCGACGGCATCGGCTTCGAGGTGTACCCGGGGGAGACCCTGGGCGTCGTCGGCGAGTCCGGCTGCGGCAAGTCGACGATGGGCCGGCTCATCACCCGGCTGATCGAACCGACCGACGGCAAGGTCGAGTTCGAGGGCCGGGACATCACGCACCTGTCCATGGGCAAGCTGCGGCCGATGCGCCGCGACGTCCAGATGATCTTCCAGGACCCGTACTCCTCGCTGAACCCCCGGCACACCGTCGGCACGATCGTCAGCGCGCCGTTCAAGCTCCAGGGCGTCGAGCCCGAGGGCGGGCTCAGGAAGCATGTCCAGGAGCTGCTGTCGCTGGTCGGGCTCAGCCCCGAGCACTACAACCGCTACCCGCACGAGTTCTCCGGCGGTCAGCGCCAGCGCATCGGCATCGCCCGCGCGCTCGCCCTGCGGCCGAAGCTGGTCGTCGCCGACGAACCGGTCTCGGCGCTGGACGTGTCGATCCAGGCACAGGTGGTCAACCTGCTGGACGACCTCCAGGACGAGCTCGGGCTCACCTATGTGATCATCGCGCACGACCTCTCCGTCATCCGCCATGTCTCGGACCGCATCGCGGTGATGTACCTGGGCAAGATCGTCGAGCTGGCGGACCGCAAGTCCCTGTATTCGGCGCCCATGCACCCGTACACCAAGGCCCTGATGTCCGCGGTGCCGGTGCCGGACCCGCGGCGGCGCGGGGCGAAGAGCGAGCGCATCCTGCTCAAGGGCGATGTGCCCTCGCCGATCTCGCCGCCCAGCGGCTGCCGGTTCCACACCCGGTGCTGGAAGGCGACGGAGATCTGCAAGACGCAGGAGCCGCCGCTGATCGCGCTGAAGACCGGCCACCAGGTCGCCTGCCACCACCCGGAGAACGCGCCGGACCAGGCGCCGGGCCAGCAGGCGCCGGCCGGGGCCCGGGAAACGGTCGAGCTGGTCACGGGCGCTCAGGCCGAACCGGAGGCGGCCGCGGAGCCGACGCCGGTCGCCGAGCCGGAGACGGCTTCGAAGTCCGAAGCCGCGACACCGGCGGAAGCCTCCGATGCCTCGGAGGACAGCCCCAAGGAGTAGTACCGGCACAATTGCCCGGTGCTCAACGAACTGTTCACGCCCTCCGTCCAGCATGCGCTCGACATCGTCGGGATCTTCGTCTTCGCGATCTCCGGCGCTCTGCTCGCCGTACGCAAGAACTTCGATGTCTTCGGCATCGCGGTGCTCGCCGAGGTGACCGCGCTGGGCGGGGGGCTGTTCCGTGACGTGATCATCGGCGCGGTGCCGCCCGCCGCCTTCACGGACCTCGGGTACTTCACCACCCCGCTGCTCGCGGCCGGCCTGGTCTTCTTCCTGCACCCGCAGGTCGAACGGATCCAGCTGGGCGTCAACATCTTCGACGCGGCCGGCCTCGGGCTCTTCTGCGTCACGGGGACGGTGAAGGCGTACGACTACGGCCTCGGGCTCACCGCGTCGGCCGCGCTCGGCCTGGCCACCGCGGTCGGCGGCGGTGTGCTGCGCGACGTGCTGGCCAACGAGGTGCCGTCGCTGCTGCGCTGGGACCGCGACCTGTACGCGGTGCCCGCCATCGTCGGGGCGACCATGATTGTCCTCTGTATCCGCTTCGGCGCGCTCAACGCCTTCAGCAGCGGCTGCGCGGTGCTCACGGCATTTGTGCTGCGGCTGCTGGCGCTGCGCTACCACTGGCGGGCCCCGCGCGCCTACAACCGGCGCTCGGCGACGCCGGACGAGGGATAGGCCCGCACTGTCCCGTCCCGCCCTCCTTCGCTCCGATCCGCCGTCACCCGTACCGTCATCTCGGCGACCCGATAAAGCTACCGCTCAGTAATGCAATCGGTGTACGGTGCATGCCATGGCACAGGCAGCAGAGCAGGCGGCACCGACCGCGCAGGCGACCCTCGGGGACAGTGAGTTCGACCGGGACACCGCCGTCACCCTCCGCGAGGAAGGCGTCTACGACGCCGAGCTCTCCGCGGGCTGGACGATCTTCGGCGCGGTCAACGGCGGCTACCTGCTGGCCATGCTCGGTCGCGCACTCGGCGAGGCGCTGCCCCATCCGGACCCCTTCTCGGTCTCGGCGCACTACCTCACCGCGTCCGTGGCCGGCCCCGCGGTCATCCGCACCCAGGCCGTACGCACCGGGCGCACTCTCTCCACCGGCCAGGCCTCCCTCTTCCAGTACGCCGAGGACGGCGCCGAGATCGAGCGCATCCGGGTCATCGCCACCTACGGCGACCTCGATGCCCTGACCGACGACATCCGCACGTCGGCCACGCCGCCGGCCATCCCGCCCCGGGACCACTGCCTGGGCCCGAGCGACGGCCCGGCGCCGATCCCCGGCAGCTCCGCGATCGCGGGCCGGTTGGACATCAAGCTCGACCCGGCGACGGTCGGCTGGGCCATCGGGCAGCCCTCGGGCAAGGGGGAGATGCGCGGCTGGTTCGGACTCGCGGACGGCCGTGACGCCGACCCGCTCTCGCTGCTCCTCGCCGTCGACGCGCTGCCGCCGACCTCCTTCGAGCTCGGGCTCAAGGGCTGGACCCCGACCATCGAGCTCACCACCCACATCCGCTGCCGCCCGGCCCCGGGCCCGCTGCGCGTGTCCATCACCACCCGCAACCTGGCGGGCGGCTTCCTGGAGGAGGACGCGGACGTCTGGGACAGCGCGGACCGGCTGGTCGCCCAGTCCCGCCAGCTCGCCCGCGCCCCGCGCGGCTGACGTTTCGCGTTCCGGGCGGAGGTCACGGCCCTGTGCGGGTGCGTGGAGCCGGGGGCGTCGGGGGGCCGGGTGCGAGGGGCGGGCCGGCGTCGGGCGCGGGCCCGTCCAGCCAGTGCAGGCGGCCGAGGGTGATCAGCCGCAGTCGGCGCCGGGCGACGCGGGCCACCTGTGCGTCGCCGTCCGGGCCGGCATCCAGCATGGCCGACGCGGTGATCACCATGTGGTCGACGTAGAGGCCGCCCAGCATCAGCAGATCCTCCTCGTTCCAGCCCCGTGACCCGGGCTCGTCCGCCAGTGCCGCCGCCACTTCCTCGGCGAACCGCCGAAGCTGGGCGGAGATGGCCTCGCGGACCGGGCCGACTCCGCCGTGCTGTTCGCGGGCGATGAAGCGGAAGTGCGCGGGCTGCTCCCGGACGTGGCGCGCTATCAGCTCGACGCCGCGGTCGAGCCGGAGTTCGCTGTCGCCGGTCTCGGCGAGCATCGCACCGATCATCCCGTGCAGGCTGTCCAGTGTCTGCTCGACCAGAGCCACCCCGAGCGCGGCGATGTCGTCGAAGTGCCGGTAGAAGGCCGTGGGGGTGACTCCCGCGGCCCGCGTCACCTCGCGCAGACCCAGGCTGCTCAGGCTCTGGTGCTCCAGCAGCCCGAGGGCGGCATCCAGCAGGGCCTGGCGGGTCTTCAGCTTCTGGGTCTGCCGGGCGCCGGCGGTGTGACTCATGCCATTCAGTAAACAACTGTTCTCCCGACCGGGGAAGCGGAACCCGGGTTTAGACTGGCAAGTCAGTGAACATTCGTACTCTGAGTTCTCGATCGCCAACTGCCATCCGCCATCCGGCGTCCGTCAATCGACGTCCGTCAATCGCCAATCGCCAATCGTCGAAAGGCTGACCATGATCGCCCTTGTCGCCGCCCTCCTCCTGCTGGGGATCGTGCTGGGAGCGGTGGTCCAGATTCCGCTTCCGTTGTCCCTGGCGTTCGGCGCTCTGATCGGCTGCTGGCTGCTGGTCTTCGCCGTACGCGAGCGGTCGGGGGCGCGCCGCCGCTCCCGGTGACGGCCCGGCCCGTCCGCCGAGGCGCTTTCAGCTCGTCCAGATCCGAAGGAGTCCGCACGATGACACTCACCGCGCTCACCCGTCGCTCCGAGGCCGCCGCCCGGCTGTCCGCCGGCGCCACCCCCGCCCCGGCCGCCCCGTCCCCGGCAGCCGCGCCGGCCGGGCGGTCCACCCGGGACGCCGACGGTCTCGCCGTCGCGTCCTTCGTCCTCGGTGTCGTCGGCCTGCTGGTGATGAACGTCCTGCTCGGACCGGCGGCCATCGTCATGGCGATCGTCGCGCTGGCCCGCTCCACCGCCCGCCGCGGCAGGGCTCTCCTCGGGCTCGCGCTCGGCGTCGCCGACCTGCTGATCCTCGCCTTCCTGGTCACCGGAAACGGCGTCGTGGCCTGGAGCTTCGGCGGCTGACGGCCGGAACTTCGGCGGCCGGCAGAACGCGGATCCTGACGCCCGCCCCACCGCGCCGGGTTCCGGATCGGGCTCCGGATCAGGCCCCGCACCGTGCTCCGGACCAGGTGGACCGGGCGGGCCGGGCCGCGCGCTTCGCGGTGCGCGGGTGCCTGGACCCATGCGCCCGCCGTACGCCCCGCCGCAGGCTCGTAGAATCGAGCGCACCATGGCTTACCTCGACCACGCCGCGACCACGCCGATGCTGCCGGAGGCGATCGCGGCGATGACCGCGCAGCTCGCCGTCACCGGCAACGCGTCCTCACTCCACGCCGCCGGGCGCCGGGCCCGCCGTACCGTCGAGGAGTCCAGAGAGACCCTCGCCGACGCCCTCGGCGCCCGCCCCAGCGAGGTGGTCTTCACCTCCGGTGGCACCGAATCGGACAACCTCGCGGTGAAGGGGCTGTACTGGGCCCGCCGCGACGCCGACCCCCGGCGCACCCGGGTCCTGGCCGGCCCCGTCGAGCATCACGCGGTGCTGGACGCCGTCGACTGGCTCGCCGAGCACGAGGGCGCGACCGTCGAATACCTCCCCGTCGACCGCTACGGCCGCGTCCACCCGGACGCCCTGCGCGAGGCGCTGGTCCGCAACCCCGACGACGTCGCGATGATCACCGTGATGTGGGCGAACAACGAGATCGGCACCATCATGCCGGTACACGAACTGGCCGCGGTGGCCCGCGAGTTCGACGTACCCATGCATGCCGACGCGGTCCAGGCCTTCGGGCAGCTCGACGTCGGCTTCGCCCGCTCCGGGCTGGCCGCGATGACCGTGAGCGCGCACAAGATCGGCGGCCCGTTCGCTGTCGGGGCGCTGCTGCTCGGCCGCGAGTACACCCCGGTGCCCGTGCTGCACGGAGGAGGGCAGGAGCGCCACGTGCGCTCCGGCACCCTGGATGTGCCCGGCATCGCCGCGTTCGCCGTCGCGGGGCGGCTCGCGGCCGACGGGCGCGAGGCTTTCGCCCGGGACATCGGCGGGCTCCGTGACGAGCTGGTCGAGGCCGTCCTGGCGCAGGTCCCCGATGCCCTCCTCGGCGGCGACCCGGCCCCCGGCGGGCGGCTGCCCGCCAACGCGCACTTCACCTTCCCCGGCTGCGAGGGCGACTCGCTCCTGCTGCTGCTGGACGCCCAGGGCATCGCATGCTCCACCGGCTCCGCCTGCACGGCCGGGATCGCCCAGCCCAGCCACGTCCTGCTGGCCACCGGAACCGATCCGGACCTGGCCCGCGGCACCCTGCGCTTCTCGCTGGGCCACACCTCGTCCCGGCAGGACGTCGAGGACGTGGCACGGGCGATCGGCCCGGCGGTGGAGCGGGCGCGGACGGCGGGGCTCAGCTGACGGCCGCCCTCGCGCCGGGCCGCCTCAGACCTTCGCCGCCCGGACCAGCTTCATGTAGCGGTCCCAGTCCCAGCCCTTCCCCGGGTCCGTGTGATCGGTTCCCGGCACCTCCACGTGCCCGATGATGTGCTCGCGGTCCACCGGGATGCCGTATCTCGCGCATATCGCCGCGGTGAGCCGGGCGGACGCCCCGTACATCGCGGTGGTGAAGCCCTGCGGCTGTTCCACGAAGCCCTCGTGCTCGATGCCCACGCTGCGTTCGTTGTAGGAGCGGTTGCCCGCGTGGAAGGCCACGTCCAGTTCGCGGATCATCTGTGTCACATGCCCGTCCTTGCGCACCACGTAATGCGCCGCGGCCCGGTGTCCCGGGTCCTGGAAGACATGGACCGCGCTGTTGAAGCTGCCCTGGGTGACGTGGATGACCACGCGGTCGATGTCGTAGTCGTCGGGGCGGTCCGCGCGCCGCCAGTTCGCCTCGGAGGCCGCCGTCCAGGTGGCCCGTGCGTAATCCACCTCTCCCGGTGTACGCGGTTTCTCCACTCCCGGCAGCCGCCACCAGGCCCGCTTCAGCTGATCCCGCGCAAGCGCCGCCGCACCCGCCGCGGTGACGGCGCCGCCGATCAGCACCGCGCGCCGGCTGATCCCGCTGCCCGTCCCCGATCCTCCGGGGCCGTTGGCGCCCGCCGTCCCGTTGGTCCCCATGTGACCGACAACGCTTATCCGTGAGCTTTCGGTTCCCCGCGACCCGTACCCTGGTGGAGCTATGACTCAGACTTCCCAGCGCCCCCTCCGTGTGCTCGCCGCCATGTCGGGCGGTGTCGACTCCGCCGTCGCGGCGGCCCGCGCCGCCGAGGCGGGCCACGACGTGACCGGTGTGCACCTCGCCCTTTCCGCGAACCCGCAGTCCTTCCGGACCGGCGCCCGGGGCTGTTGCACCATCGAGGACTCCCGTGACGCCCGCCGGGCCGCGGACGTCATCGGTATCCCCTTCTACGTCTGGGACCTCGCGGAACGCTTCCGCGAGGACGTCGTGGAGGACTTCGTCGCGGAGTACGAGGCGGGGCGCACCCCCAACCCGTGCCTGCGCTGCAACGAGAAGATCAAGTTCGCGGCCCTGCTCGACAAGGCGCTGGCGCTCGGCTTCGACGCGGTGTGCACCGGCCACTACGCCACCGTCGTCCTCGCCGATGACGGCAGCCGCGAGCTGCACCGCGCCTCCGACATGGCCAAGGACCAGAGCTATGTGCTGGGCGTCTTGGACGAGCGCCAGCTCGCCCACGCCATGTTCCCGCTCGGCGACACCCTCACCACCAAGGACGAGATCCGTGCCGAGGCCGAGCGCCGCGGTCTCGCCGTGGCCAAGAAGCCCGACAGCCACGACATCTGCTTCATCGCCGACGGCGACACCCAGGGCTTCCTCGCGGACCGCCTCGGCGGCAAGGCGGAGGGCGACATCCTCGACGAGTCCGGTGCGAAGCTCGGCACCCATGAGGGCGCCTTCGGCTTCACCATCGGCCAGCGCAAGGGCCTGCGCATCGGCCACCCGGCTGCCGACGGCAAGCCGCGCTACGTGCTGGACATCTCCCCGGTGAACAACACGGTGACCGTCGGCCCGGTCGAGGCACTCGACGTCACCGCCCTCACCGCGATCCGGCCCCGCTGGTGCGGCACCCCGCCGTCCGGCCCCGGTACGTACACCGCCCAGCTCCGCGCCCACGGCGGCGAGACCGAGGTGAGCGCCGAACTGCTCGACGGTACGCTCCACGTCGCCTTCACCGAGCCGGTACGTGGTGTGGCTCCCGGCCAGGCGGTCGTGCTGTACGACGGGACGCGCGTGGTCGGGTCGGCGACGATCGCCACGACGGTGCGGCGGGAGACGGCGGCCACCGCCTGAGACGGCGGCCACCGCCTGAGAGGGCCCGCGCCGGTGCCGGCACGGGCCCCTACGCGCCGGAGCCGTACGGCACGGTCGTGGACGGGACCCGGTCGCCCCATCTCGTTCCCGCGGGCCGAGTGGGGCGACCCGGGCCGGATCTCGCCGTGCGGGACCGCGGGACGCGGTGAGGTCAGGCCTTCACCAGGACGTACGTACCGGAGCCGTCCTGCCTGCCACTGCCGTACTGGCGCAGGGGCTGGCCCTCGGCATGGCGGTCGTGACCGATCATGTAGCCGGTGTACTTGTTCTGGACGCCGATCTTCTCGGAGCCGGGAACATCGCGGTAGATGTAGAACCGCTGAAGGTCGTCCGTCCTGCAGTCGGTCTGCACCAGAGGCGCCCCCTCGTCGGCAGCGCTCTGTTCGGCGATGGCCAGGCACTTGTTGCTTGAGTGATTGACGAAGATCTGCTCGGCGATGCCGTTGGTCTCCGGGCCCTGGCACACCTGCCACTGGTCCAGGTTCAGGCTGAGTACCGTCGAGGGCTTCAGCTGTACGTTGTCGCCTTGCAGGAAGCCGGGCGCGGTCCAGAACAGGGACTGGTCGGACGTGCCGATCTTGTAGTAGCCCGCGGCGCAGGTGAAGCCCGACGGCACACCGGCGGCGATGCGCGGGCCGGCCGTGTCCTGCTCCGCCGCCGTCACCGGCTCGGAGGCCTCGGCTGCCGGTGCGTGCTCGGTCCCGGCGCCAGCGGTACCGCAGTTGAGGAGATCACGGGCCTTGCGCATGATGCTGCTGACCGGCACCGTGTCCTCGCAGCGCACGGCGCCCTCTTCGAGGGTCGTGTAGGTGGTGTAGCTGCCACCGACGGGAGTCTCGACCCACTTCAGGGCGTAGGAGCCGTTGCCCAGGTCGACGCGGCTGCAGTTGAGGCTGCCGTACGTGCCGGTGACCTTCTGCGTGCCCTGGTAGAGGCCGTAGTAGCCGGGCTTCTGGAAGTTCCAGGTGATCGACTTCGAGCTGCTGCTGGTGGAGGTCTGTTTCATCTGCACCTCCAGCTCCACGGAAGCGCCGGCCTTACTGAGGGTTTCCACCTCGAAGCTGCTGTTGATGCCGGTCTTCTCGGTGACCTGCACCTCGATGACCGTCTGGGTGCTGGTTTCGATCGTCTGGGAGCCCAGCGAGCCTTCCGTGACGTACCAGCCCTTGAAGTGGGTGATCGTCGGGGCGACTTCGGTGCTCTTGATGTACGGGTGGCGCTTGCCGAGATCGGCGGAGGTACAGGCCTCGCCGATCTGGGCCTCGGCCACGGTGGCGGTCGCCGCCCCGGCGACGGCCGGTGAGGCGGCGAACCCCAGGGTGGCTATCGCGGAGGCAGCCGCAGCGGTGAAGGCCACGAGGCCTCTGCCCAAGCGGCCGGACGGCTTTGTGCGAAGCATTTTTCATTTCCCCCTTTGGATGGTTCTTGCGCGGGCGGAAACCCTGGCCGGTGATCTGCCCCGCATGATGGTGGTGAGCGTGAGTGAACATAGCGTCACCAGTGACGAAGAAACGATGCCGTAATCGGCCAACGGGATCATGACGGGCGGAATGGCCTGTTCTCCATTGGTGCGCGGGGGTGTTGTCCGAGTTCACGTTGTCGCCGGTGCGCCGGGCGACCGGTGAGACGGCTGGGGGCGGACGGGGCGGGGTGTGGCTGAGTCGGCCAACAGCAGGTCCTCTCAGCCGCCGTCGGTGTGCCGAGTGGAATCACAGCGCCGGTGACGGGGGCTCTTTTTCCTCACCGCAACCCACTCGCCAGCCAATTCCGCACCGCCGTCCAGGGCGAAAGAGACTCACTGTCCGAGTGCGGGAAAGTGGCATGGTTTATTCCGCTGCCGGGGAGCGGAATATCGGATGTATGTCAAAGACTTTGGGGTGGGTGGCTGTCCTTGCCTTTGTGATCTGGAGTGTGTTCGCGGTTCAGTGGATGGACAAAGGGTGCGACCCGGTGCAGGCCTACAAGGCGGTCTTCACGTACGGGACGCCCGAAGGGCTGGAGTTCCTGCCGGCCTGCAACAGCTGAGCGGCGTCACGTTCTGACGCCGCGGGGTAGCGGCGCCTTGGAAGTCATTGCGTTCCGCCCGTTCCGGACACTTCGGCTTCGCTCTCCAGTGGCTTGTACCCTGCACTCATTCGACGATCGGACGATCACGGGGACGGGTGCGCGGGCACGGGGCGGGCGTCCCTGGGCGGGAGCGCGGGGATTTCGATGAGTGACGCACATCCGATACGAAGCCGCGGACCTGGCCTCGCGGCCGGCGCGTGCATCATCGCCGGGGTCGTCCTCGTCGCGATCGGGGCCGTCGGCGCCTGGCTCCAGCGCGACGCTCCCGGCCCGAGTGCGGCGCCGCGTACGGAGTTCACCGCGGACAACCCGCCCGCCGGTCTGCCCGCCGCGCTCACCACCGGCCAGCACCTCCGCTGGTCCCCCTGCACCACCCCGCGCACCGCGCGCACGGGCTACGACTGCGCCGCCATGAAGGCTCCCCTCAACTACCGCAAGCCGGACGGCAGGACGATCGATGTCGCCCTGATCCGCCGCAGGGCCACCGGCCCGAACGCCCGGCGCATCGGCTCGCTCGTTCTCAACTTCGGCGGGCCCGGCGCGTCCGGTGTGAGTGGACTGCCCAAGTTCCTCAACCAGTACAAGCCGCTCCTGGACCGCTACGACCTGGTCTCCTTCGACCCGCGCGGCGTCGGCGCGACCATCCCCGTGCGGTGCGGGAAGACCGCGGACGACACCGGGTACGACGGGGCGGAAGCCTGCGCCGAGCACTCCGGCGCGCTCCTCCCGTACATCGGCACCTCGCACACCGCGCGCGACCTCGACCTGATGCGTTACCTCCTCGGCGACGGCCGGCTGCACTACTTCGGTGTCTCGTACGGAACGGCGCTCGGCGCGGTCTACGCCCATCTCTACCCGTCCCACGTCGGGCGGCTCGTCCTCGAAGCGTCCGTCGATCCGACCGAGGACCTCAATGAGGAGCAGGTGTCGCAGGTCAAGGCGGTCCAGGAGGCGTTCGACCGGTTCGCCGCGCACTGCGCGGCCCGTATCCCCCACTGCCCGACCGGCGACGGCCCCCAGGAGGCCGCGCGACGCATGGCGCGCCTGGCCGGCCGCCTGGAGAAGAAGCCCGCCCCGGCCGGCGGTGGAAGAAGCCTCGACGCCGACGACCTCGCGTACGCCGTCAGCGACCATCTCGACCTCGGCACGGACGGCTGGCCGCCGCTCGCCAAGGCTCTCACCGCGCTGACCGACCGCAACGACGGCCGTCCGCTGAGCGAGGGCGCGGACGGCACCGGCTCCGCCGACCGCGCGGAAGGCCCGCCCGACAGCGGCGTCGCCGCCCGGACCGCGATCACCTGCGCGGACTCCAGCCTGCGCCCCGGCTTCCGGCGTCTCGACAGGGACGAGGCCCGTGTCAGAGCCGCCTCACCTGTGTTCGGCGCCGCCTGGTCCGCCGGGGTCTACCTCTGTTACGACTGGCCGTTCGACGGCGAGAGCCCCACGCTCCAGGTGAACGCGGACGGCGCGGCCCCGGTCCTGGTGGTCGGCGGCACCGGCGACCCGACCACCCCGTACCCCGGCGCCCGCCACATGGCCCGCGCCCTGGGCGACGGTGTCGGCGTGCTCCTGACGGCCGAGGAGGAGGGCCACGGCACATACCCGCGGAACCGCTGCGTCACGGAGACGGTCGACCGCTACCTCCGCACGGGCCGCACACCGGCCCCGGGGACGGTGTGCCGGGGCAGCATGTCCTGAGGACGGTCCGTACGGATCCGCCGCGCGGCCGTCGGCACACCGGCCCGCTCCCCGGGCACGGGCGTTGCCTCGGGGCCCGCTCCCCGGGCACGGGCGTTGTCTCAATGCCTCCGCGCATCGCGTCGTCCCGTCTACGCCTAGGGTCGGGGCATGACCAGCGACGGTGTAGTGGTGGACGAGGCGGTCCGTGCGGCGTGGGACGCCTACCGGGTCCTGGAGAGGCGGACGCCCGCCGAGGAGCGCCGGCTGGCACAGCAGCGGGTGGAGGCCGCGGTGCACTCCGTCGGGCGTGAAGAGGTCTCCCGGGGCACGGTGTTTCTGGTGGGGGTCCTGACCGGGTACCTGATTGCCGGGCCGCCCGGCGGCGGGGACCGGCTCGATCCGCTCAGCGATCTCATTCCCGCGGTGATCCGCCGGCTTCCCTCCTTCGAGTCGGCCGATCCGGAGCAGGTGCCGATGGTCACCGGTGTCCTCATGGCTGCCGCGATGGGCATGGACACCGTGGCCTGGCGCGGCCGGTTCGGGAAGATCCCGCCGGACGAGGCGATGGCCCACGGCTTCGTGCTGTGGCTGCTCGCGGACCTCTTCGACTCCCTGGCCGAGAAGCCCGGGACCATCGACCGGTTGATGCGCGAGACCTTCGCGAGCATGGGCGCCGAGGACCGCTGACGTCGGACAGCCCGGGGGCAGCAAGGGGGTGGGGCGAGGACGTAACGGTGGACCCTGCCCCCGCACGGCCTCCGCATGGTCCCCGCACGGCAACGCCCGACCCCTGTACGGGCGTAGCCGCGCGGGGTGCTCCGGCCCCCGGCCCGCCCGCGTGTTCTCAGGACGCCTGGCGTACGTACACGTCCCTGGCGAAGAACTCCGCCAGCACCGGCGCGATGGCCTGCGGTGCCAGCTCCCGGGCCTGCCCCGTCAGCGTGCGGTGCCTGCCCCGGGGCAGGGCGTCCGCCAGCATCTGGGCCGACGTCCTCGCGGCGGCCGGGCTGAAGCCGCCGCAGACCACGAGGGTCCGTGCCGTCACCGTGGCGAACCTCTCCGCCGGAACAGCGCCGTCGCCCAGGACCGCGTCGTCGTACGCCAAGGTGTGCGCCACGGATTCCAGGGTCCGCCACAGCGGCGCCTTCCGCATCCTGGCGACCGTGTCGGCCGAGACCCCCGCCAGGGAGAGGAACAGCTCCACTGCCCCGCCCCGGTCCCCGGAGGACAGCAGCCGGTGCAGCCGGGCCGTGCGGCCGGCCCCGAGCAGGAGGCTCGCGGCATCCGGCGTGTACGGCGGCTCGTAGACCGCGAGCCCGGCGGCGGGGAGCCCGGCGGCCTGCGCCTCAAGGGCCAGCGCGCCGCCGGTCCCGGCACCGAACACCGAGGGCCGGCCGCCCACCGCCTCCGCGAGCGTGGCCAGGTCCTCGATCTCGCGCTCCACCGCGTACGGCGAACTGTCCCCGCTGGAGCCCCGGCCGCGCCGGTCGTACGTGACGACCTCGAAGTGCGGCGCGAGGAGGCGGGCCAGCGGGGCCTCGGTCACCGCGGTGCCCAGTGCGCCGCTCACCAGAATCAGCGGCGGTCCTTCGCCACGGCGCCGGTACGCGATCAGAGTGCCGTCGCGGGAGAGAATCTTGTCCATGTGGAGGTGGACTGCGGGGCCTCCGGAAACTCATCGCTCAGCGCGAAAACTTTCTGAAGGTTTCTCTTCTCCGCAGCTCGGAGCGGTTGTTGACGTCCGGTCGGGCTTCAGGCGGCCAGGGTCTCGGTGTCGTAGAAACAGAAGTGGTCCTTGATCGCGGCCACTTCGGCCTTCGGCTCCGGGTACGCCCAGACGAGGTCGGCCGCCCCCGGTCGCGACCAGTAGGAGGCGTCTCCTTTGAACGGACAGTGGGTCCGGGTGTCCGACGGCGTCAGCAGTTCCGTACGTACGTCCTCCGGCCGCAGGTAGTAGCGGACCGGGCAGCCCGTCTCGCGCAGCACGAGCGGGCGCCGGCTCTCGGCGAGCAGCACTCCGTCACGGACCACGCGCACATGCTCGGTGCCGGGCTCGACGGTGATGCGGTGTCCTCGGGTGGAAGTCATGTGGTGTACAGCTTCGCGGTCCGTGGGTTTCTTCCCCGGATTCAGCTCTGTCGGTGACGCCCTCTACCGTGGCAGTCATGAAGATCTGCGTTTTTCTCTCCGCTGCCGACCTCGACGACCGCTACACCGTGCCCGCCCGCGAATTCGCCGAGCTGATCGGCCGGGGTGGGCACACCCTGGTCTGGGGCGGTTCGGAGAGCGGGCTGATGAAGGTCGTCGCCGACGGGGTGCAGGAAGCGGGCGGGAAGCTGGTCGGGGTGTCGGTGGACTTCCTGGCCGCGAAGGCGCGGACCAACGCGGACGAGATGGTGATCGCGCGGGACCTCGCCGAGCGCAAGGCGCTGCTTCTGGAGAAGTCCGACGCGATCGTGATCATGGTGGGCGGCACCGGCACGCTCGACGAGGCCACCGAGATCCTGGAGCTCAAGAAGCACGGCAAGCACACCAAGCCGGTCGTGCTGCTCAACACCGCGGGGTTCTACGACGGGCTGCGCCAGCAGTTCCAGCGCATGGAGGACGAGGGCTTCCTGCCGCTCCCGCTGACCGACCTGGTCTTCTTCGCGAAGGACGGCTTCGGTGCCCTCGCCTATCTGGAGGAGGCGGCCGGCCTGCAGTGATGCGCCCGCGGCAGGCGCTGCCGGTGACGTGCTGCCGGTGCGGCGCCGGGTGCGACGATGGGGGCATGTCCACACACCTCATCACCGGTGCCGGTTCCGGCATCGGCGCAGCCGTCGCCCGCCGTCTCACGGAGCGCGGCGACGAGCTCGTCCTGCTGGCCCGCGACGCGGGCCGCGCCAAGGAGCTGGCCGCGCTCCACCCCGGCGCCCGCACGCTCGTCGGCGACCTGTCCAACCCGGACCGGCTCTCCTGGGCCTTCGGCCAGCAGCCGATGCCCGAGCGGATCGACTCGCTGCTGCACATCGCGGGCGTCGTCGAGCTCGGCCGCGTCGGCGAGCTCACCCCCAAGGCCTGGCACGTCCAGCTCAACGCCAACCTCGTCGCCCCGGCCGAGCTGACCCGCCTCCTCCTGCCCCAGCTGCGGGTCGCCCAGGGCCACGTCCTCTTCGTCAACTCCGGCGCCGGGCTCGCCGCCCACGCGGAGTGGAGCGCGTACGCGGCCAGCAAGCACGGGCTGAAGGCACTGGCCGACTCGCTGCGCCACGAGGAGCACGAGAACGGGGTCCGGGTGACGTCCGTGTATCCGGGCCGCACCGCCAGTCCCATGCAGGCCAAGGTCCACCAGCAGGAGGGCAAGGAGTACGACGCCTCGCGCTGGATCGACCCCGAGTCCGTCGCCACCACGATCCTGATGGCGATCGACCTGCCGCGCGACGCCGAGGTCAACGACCTCACGGTGCGCCCCGGCCGCTGACGGACCGGGCCGCGAACCGCCGTAGGCTTCCCACGTGAGCGAGAAGAGCAAGTTCAGCGGTTGCCCGGCCACCGGAATCGGTTCGATGCCCGGAGGCGACGCACGGGAGGCGGCGAAGACCGTCACCGGCTCCTTCGGGGACGGCCAGGGCGTGCCGTATCTGGCGGAACTCCCCGCGCGCGGCCCCGGCGCGGACATGATCGGGCGGTCCATCGGTCTGCTCGTCGAGATGTACGGACATGTCGAGCCCAGCGGCTGGCGCATCAGCGACCGGCCGGGGCGCGACACCCGCCGCGGCCGGTCCTGGCTCGGCGAGGACCTCGACGCCCTGGAGGAGTTCACCCAGGGGTACGAGGGCCCGCTCAAGGTGCAGGCCGTCGGGCCGTGGACGCTGGCCGCCGCACTCGAACGCCGCAGCGGCGAGGCCGTCCTCGGCGACCCCGGCGCCTGCCGCGACCTGGCCGGCTCGCTCGCGGAGGGGCTGCGCGACCACCTCGCCGAGGTGCGGCGCCGGATGCCCGGCGCGCGCGTGATCCTCCAGCTCGACGAACCGTCACTGACCGGGGTCCTGCTCGGGCGGATCCGCACGGCGAGCGGCTACCGCACCTACCGGGCCGTGGACCGCCAGGTGGTCGAGGACACCCTGCGCGATGTACTGGGTGCGGCGGGCGAAGCCGCCACCGTCGTGCACACCTGCGCCCCCGACGTGCCGTTCGCCCTGCTGCGCCGGGCCGGGACCGACGGGATCTCGTTCGACTTCTCGCTGCTCACCGAGCGTGAGGAGGAGGCGATCGGGGAAGCGGTCGAGGGCGGCACCCAGTTGTTCCTCGGGGTGGTGCCGGGCACCGACCCGGCCTCGGGCGGATTGTCCGACCCGGGCGGTAGCGTCATGGGTGTCAGGACGCTGTGGCGCAGGCTGGGGCTGAATCCGGGGACTCTCACCGAGTCCGTGGCGGTCACCCCCTCGTGCGGTCTCGCGGGTGCCTCGCCCGCGTACGCCCGTGCCGCGCTCGCCCACTGCGCCCGGGCCGCGAAATCGCTCGCAGACAACCCTGAGTAACGGGGTACTGGGCAACGGGAGGACGGGACGATGGCCGGCGAACAGCAGACGTCACTGCCAGGCGAACAGGAGACGGCCGTGCCGGCACAGGCGCGGGAGCGGCACGCGCTCCTGGCCGAGCAGGTCGAGGAGCACCGCTTCCGCTATTACGTGAAGGACCAGCCGGTCGTCAGCGACGCGGAGTTCGACCGGCTGATGCGTGAGCTGGAGGCCCTGGAGGACTCACACCCGCAGCTGCGCACGCCCGACTCGCCCACCCAGAAGGTCGCGGGGCCGTACCGGACGCAGTTCACCTCCGTCGAGCACCGCGAACGGATGCTGTCGCTGGACAACGCCTTCGACGACGAGGAGCTCGCCGCCTGGGGCGAGCGGATCGCCCGGGACGTGGGCGCCACCGGCTACCACTTCCTGTGCGAGCTCAAGATCGACGGCCTCGCGGTCAACCTCACCTACGAGAACGGGCTGCTGACCCGGGCCGCGACCCGGGGCGACGGCCGCACCGGCGAGGACATCACACCCAATGTCCGTACGATCGCGGAGATTCCGCACCGGCTGAAGGGCGACCGGATCCCGGCGCTCGTCGAGGTCCGCGGCGAGGTCTTCTTCCCGATGGACGCCTTCGAGGAGCTGAACGCCCGGCTGGTGGAGGCGGACGACAAGCCCTTCGCCAACCCGCGCAACGCGGCGGCCGGTTCACTGCGCCAGAAGGACCCCAAGGTCACCGCCACCCGCCCGCTGCACATGGTGGTCCATGGCATCGGTGCCCGTGAGGGCTTCGACATCGACTGCCTCTCGCACGCCTACGAGCTGCTCCACGAGTGGGGTCTGCCCACCGCCAAGTACAACAAGGTGGTGGACTCCCTCGCCGGGGTGCGGGAGTTCATCGCGTACTTCGGCGAGCACCGGCACTCCGTGGAGCACGAGATCGACGGAGTCGTCGTCAAGCTCGACGAGATCCCGCTCCAGGGCCGGCTCGGCTCCACCTCCCGCGCGCCGCGCTGGGCGATCGCCTGGAAGTACGCGCCGGAGGAGGTCAACACCAAGCTCGTCAACATCCGGGTCGGCGTCGGCCGGACCGGACGCGTCACCCCGTACGCGCAGGTGGAGCCGGTCGAGGTGGCGGGGTCCGAGGTCGAGTTCGCGACTCTGCACAACCAGAACGTGGTCCGTGCGAAGGGCGTCCTGATCGGCGACACCGTCGTGCTCCGCAAGGCCGGCGACGTGATCCCGGAGATCCTCGGCCCGGTCGCCGACCTCCGCGACGGCACCGAGCGGGCGTTCGTCATGCCCACCCACTGCCCCGAGTGCGGGACGGAACTGCGGCCGATGAAGGAGGCCGACATCGACGTCCGGTGCCCCAACGCCCGCTCGTGCCCGGCGCAGCTGCGGGAGCGGGTCGCCTATCTGGCGGGCCGCAAGTGCCTGGACATCGACCACTTCGGATACGTCGCCGCCGCGGCCCTCACCCGGCCGCTGGAGCCCGCCGATCCGCCGCTCCGGGACGAGGGCGATCTCTTCGGGCTGACCGTGGAGCAGCTGCTGCCCATCCGCGCCTACGTCCTCGACATGGACAGCGGGCTGCCGAAGCGGGACCCGAAGACCGGGGAGGAGAAGATCGCGACGGTCTTCGCCAACCAGCAGGGCGAACCGAAGAAGAACGCCCTCGCCATGCTGGACGCCATCGCCGCGGCCAAGGAAGCACCGCTGGCCCGGATCCTCACCGGGCTCTCCATCCGCCACGTCGGGCCGGTCGCGGCCCAGGAGCTGGCCCGCCAGTTCAGGTCCATCGACCGGATCGACGAGGCCACCGAGCAGGAGCTGTCCGACGCGGACGGGGTCGGACCGATCATCGCCGCCTCGGTCAAGCACTGGTTCGCCGAGGAGTGGCACCGCGAGATCCTGCGCAAATGGCGGGAGGCCGGGGTCCGGATGGAGGACGAGGGCGCCGGTGAGGAGGAAGGGCCGAGGCCGCTCGAAGGACTCACCGTCGTGGTCACCGGCACTCTGACCGGGCACACCAGGGACGGCGCGAAGGACGCCCTCCAGAGCCGTGGGGCAAAGGTCACCGGCTCCGTCTCGAAGAAGACGTCCTTCGTGGTGGTCGGCGACAACCCCGGATCGAAGTACGACAAGGCGATGCAGCTGAAGGTGCCCGTGCTGGACGAGGACGGCTTCGCGGTGCTGCTCGAACAGGGGCCCGACGCCGCGCGCGAAGCCGCGGTTCCGGCCGAGGAGCAGTAGGGCGGCGGACACCGGCATGCCGGAGGGTGAAGGGGAGGTGACGCGCCGTCGGTTCGGCGTCGGTTCACCCGACCGGCGCACGGCGGATGCTGACGAGCGGTTGGTTCGCATTCGGGCAAGAGCTGTAGACCGCTGCCCCTGGGAGCCTTGTGCGGCCTACTGTGGAGAGACGCGCCCGCGGTGCCCGGCCATCGGGCGGAACCGGGGCGTGGTGGCACGGAACGGAACCATCGGGTGACATCGGCACCGCCGGCTGTGAGAGGGACGGAATGAAACCGACCGAGAACGCCGCACCGGTGTCGCGGCTGCAAGGTTTCGTCGGCCCCATGCCCCAAGTGGGTGCCGTCGTCGTGGCCCTCGCCACGGTCCAGCTCGCGACCGGTTTCTACCGGAGCATGAGCAGTGGACACGCCCTCTTCCCGGACGGGCGCGCCGGCTGGTCGCTCGCCGTCCTCACCGGGATAGTCGTCGGGCATCTGGTCGCGCTCGGCCGCGACCGCTGGTGGGGCGGCACCGGCTCCGGCGCCGCCCTCACCCTCGCCGTGCTGCTCCTCTACGGCTGGGTGCCCGCGGGCCTGGTCAGCCTCGTCGTGGTCGTCCTCGTCGGTGTGGCCCGGCGCCACCGCTGGTGGCAGGGGCTGCTGCACGGGTCGGTGGACATCCTGGGGGTGGGCGCGGCGGCGCTGGTCCTGGCGGCGTTCGGCGAGGTGCAGACCGTCGAGTCGCCCTGGCAGCCACTCGACTGGGGCATCGAAGCGGTCCCGGAAGTCCTTCTCGCGGCCTCGACGTATCTCCTCGTCACCCGGGTCCTGTTGTGGTACGCCAGGTCCCCGCAGAGCGGCGGGCTGCCGACGGTCGCCCGCACCGCGCTGCTGCGGCAGGGGCTCGTCGCCGTCGCGCTTCTCGGTATCGCCCCGCTGATCTGTGTCGTCGCGATGGCCATGCCGGTTCTGCTGCCTCTCTTCGCGGTCCCGCTGATCGCGCTGGACTCCACGCTCTGGATCGCCCGGGCCAGGGCGGAGGAGCAGCTGAGGGACCCGCTCACCGGCCTGCCGAACCGGCAGTGGCTGCTGGAGCGGACCTGGACGGCGCTGGAGGAGGCCGAGAGTCTCGGCAGCCGGGCCGGCCTCGTCCTGATCGACCTGGACCGCTTCCGGGCGGTCAACGACACCCTCGGTCACCTCGCCGGTGACCGGCTGCTGCTGCAGATAGCGGACCGGCTGCGGCTCGCCCTGCCGCGCGGCGCGGAGGCGGCCAGGCTCGGCGGCGACGAGTTCGCCGTCCTGCTGCCGACCGCGGATTCCGCCACCAGCGCCCAGCGCGTCGCCCGCCATCTGGTGGCCGAGCTCTCCTCGCCACTGGACCTCGACGGGCTCACGCTGGTGCTGGAGGCCAGCGCCGGTGTCGCTGTCTACCCCGACCACGCGATGGACGCGGAGGGGCTGCTCCGGCGTGCGGACGTGGCGATGTACCAGGCCAAACGCGACCGGACGGGCGTGGAGGTGTACGAGTCGAAGCGTGACAGCAACACCCCGGACCGGCTCGGCCTCCTCGGTGATCTGCGGCGCGCTCTGGACGCCGGCGAGGTGGAGCTGCACTACCAGCCGAAGGTCCGGTTCGACGGTCAGGTGGCGGGCCTGGAGGCGCTGGTCCGCTGGGTGCATCCGGAGCGGGGACGGGTCCCCCCGGACGAGTTCATCGCCATCGCCGAATCGTCCGGGCTGATGCCGCATCTCACGGAGTACGTCCTGGAGACGGCGCTGGCCCAGGTGGCCCGGTGGCGGGCGCAGGGGCTCTTCGTCCCCGTCGCGGTCAATGTGTCCCCGCGCGATGTGCACACCCCGGGGTTCGCGGGCGGGGTCGCGGCCCGGCTGGCCCGGCACGGCGTCCCGGCCGGCGCCCTGCAGCTGGAGATAACGGAACACGTGCTGCTGGAGGATCCGCAGCGGGCCGCGGACACGCTGGCCGGGCTGACCGGGCACGGCGTGAAGATGTCCCTGGACGACTTCGGTACGGGGTACTCCTCGCTGGTCCATCTGCGCCGCCTGCCGGTCAGCGAGCTCAAGATCGACCGTTCGTTCGTGGCCCG
Organism: Streptomyces sp. NPDC026062; assembly: GCF_055568375.1. Taxonomy (NCBI): domain Bacteria; kingdom Bacillati; phylum Actinomycetota; class Actinomycetes; order Kitasatosporales; family Streptomycetaceae; genus Streptomyces; species Streptomyces sp. NPDC026062. The sequence goes on along the minus strand of NZ_JBVHOQ010000033.1, from coordinate 51,136 downwards.
GCTCGCCATCGACCACGAGGACGCGGAGATCGTCCGCTGCACGATCGACCTGGCCCACTCGCTCGGCCTGCTGGTGGTCGCCGAGGGCGTCGAGGACGACGAGACCTGGGAGCGGCTGCGGGACCTGCGCTGCGACGCGGTGCAGGGATGGCTGGTTGCGGCCGCGATGCCGCCGCAGGAGACGACTGCGTGGCTGCGTGCACGCGGCGAGCACGGCTGGCGGCGGCCGGCGGAGCTGGCGGCGGCCGCGGCGGCGGCCGCCGCGGCGGCGGGTGTGGCCGCCTCGGCGACGCCCGAACCGGAGCAGCGGCCGTCCGGGCGGGCGGTCGACTCGCGGCCCGCGACGACATAGGGCGGGAGCGGGCATCGGGGAGCCGGGCTGCGGTGAGGTGACCGGAGGCGCCCGGCGGCCGCTTCGTACCTGAGGCCCGGACGGACCGAACAGGCCGGACGAGCCGAATGCACCGAACGGGCCGGACGCCGCCCGGTGGCGGCGTTGTCCGTGAGTGTCCGGACGGGACCGGCCGGGGCCCGTGCTCCGCTCTGCCGAGCGGGTGTTCGAGCGGGTGTTTCGCGGGTGGCCGTAGCCGGTGCGGGCGACCCCATAGGATTGGGGCCGGCGGCACATTCCCATCTGCCGCGCGAGACCTGGCCCGCACGCTCGCCGCGTTGCCGAAACGTCCACGTGGCTCCGTCACGAGGGCGCTCCGGCGCCTTGCGATCGTACGCACCGGACTCCGCGCGGCCCGTCCTTCGGACGGACGGCGGGAGTGCGCCACCGGCCCGGCCAGAACCACACACCAACCCCTGAGGATCGCCGCATGCCTGGCATCACGCGCGAGGAGGTCGCCCACCTCGCCCGGCTGGCACGTCTGGAGCTGAAGGGCGAAGAGCTCGATCACTTCGCCGGTCAGCTCGACGACATCATCGGCGCGGTCGCCCGCGTCTCCGAGGTCGCCGACCAAGACGTACCGCCGACCTCCCACCCGCTGCCGCTGACGAACGTCATGCGGGCGGACGAGGTCCGTCCGTCGCTCACCCCCGCGCAGGCGCTCTCCGGCGCCCCGGCCCAGGAGCAGCAGCGTTTCAAGGTGCCGCAGATCCTGGGGGAGGACTAAAAGTCATGACGGACATCAGCACCATCATCAAGCTCACCGCCGCCGAGATCGCCGCGAAGATCGCTTCGGGTGAACTCACGGCCGTCGAGGTCACCGAGGCCCACCTGGCCCGGATCGAGGCCGTCGACGAGAAGGTCCACGCCTTCCTGCACATCGACCGCGAGGGCGCGCTCGCGCAGGCCCGCGCCGTCGACGCCAAGAAGGCGGCCGGTGAGAAGCTCGGCCCGCTGGCCGGCGTCCCGCTCGCGCTGAAGGACATCTTCACCACCGAGGACATGCCGACCACCGTCGGTTCGAAGATCCTCGAAGGCTGGGTCCCGCCGTACGACGCGACCGTCACCAAGCGGCTGAAGGCCGCCGACGTCGTCATTCTCGGCAAGACCAACATGGACGAGTTCGCCATGGGGTCCTCCACCGAGAACAGCGCCTACGGCCCGACCGGCAACCCGTGGGACCTCACCCGCATCCCGGGCGGCTCCGGGGGCGGCTCCTCGGCGGCCCTCGCGTCGTTCGAGGCCCCGCTCGCCATCGGCACGGACACCGGCGGCTCCATCCGCCAGCCCGCAGCCGTCACCGGCACCGTCGGCGTCAAGCCCACCTACGGCGGCGTCTCCCGCTACGGCATGGTGGCCTTCTCCTCCTCCCTGGACCAGGGCGGGCCCTGCGCCCGTACGGTCCTGGACGCGGCCCTGCTGCACGAGGCCATCGCCGGACACGACCCGCTCGACTCGACCTCCATCGACGCCCCGGTCCCGCCGGTCGTCGAGGCCGCGCGCAACGGTTCCGTGCAGGGCATGCGCGTCGGCGTCGTGAAGCAGTTCTCGGGCGAGGGCTACCAGGCCGGCGTCGTCCAGCGCTTCAACGAGTCGGTCGAGCTGCTGAAGTCGCTCGGTGCCACCGTCGTCGAGCTGGACTGCCCGTCCTTCGACCTCGGCCTTTCGGCGTACTACCTCATCGCGCCGTCCGAGTGCTCCTCGAACCTCGCCCGCTTCGACGCCATGCGCTACGGCCTGCGGGTCGGCGACGACGGCACGAGGTCCGCCGAGGACGTCACCGCGCTGACCCGTGAGGCCGGCTTCGGCGACGAGGTCAAGCGCCGCATCATCCTCGGTACGTACGCGCTGAGCTCCGGCTACTACGACGCGTACTACGGCTCGGCGCAGAAGGTCCGCACGCTGATCACGCGCGACTTCGAGAAGGCCTTCGAGCAGGTCGACGTCATCGTCTCCCCGACGACGCCCACCACGGCCTTCCCGATCGGCGAGCGCGCCGACGACCCGATGGCGATGTACCTCGCGGACCTGTGCACCATTCCGACCAACCTGGCCGGCAACGCCGCGATGTCGCTGCCCTGCGGTCTGGCGCCGGAGGACGGCCTGCCGGTCGGGCTGCAGATCATTGCTCCCGCCATGAAGGACGACCGGCTGTACAAGGTCGGAGCCGCCGTCGAGGCCGCCTTCGTGGAAAGGTGGGGGCACCCGCTGCTTGAGGAGGCTCCGTCGCTATGAGTGCCATGGCTAAGAAGGCCAAGAACTTCAAGAAGTCCAAGACCGGCGCGTACGTGTCCATGGGCACCACTGCCTTCGGCGCGCTCAGCGTCATCAAGCAGGCGAAGATGGCCCGCCAGGACAACGACACACTGCGGCTGATCGACGCCGCCGTATCCGCTGCCGCGATCGTGACCGGACTCGCGATCCTGTACCGCGAGCTCAAGCGTCTCGGCGACGACGACGTCCTGCTGGGCTGAGAGGGAAAGTTTCAGTGACTGTCATTGACCTGGAGTCGTACGAGGACGCCCTCGCGACGTACGACCCCGTCATGGGCCTCGAAGTCCATGTCGAGCTCGGCACCAAGACCAAGATGTTCTGCGGCTGCTCCACCGAGCTCAAGCAGGACGCCAACTCGCAGACCTGTCCGGTCTGTCTCGGGCTGCCCGGCGCGCTGCCGGTCGTGAACGAGATCGGCGTCGAGTCCGCCATCAAGATCGGCCTCGCGCTGAACTGCGAGATCGCCGAGTGGTGCCGCTTCGCCCGGAAGAACTACTTCTATCCGGACATGCCGAAGAACTTCCAGACCTCCCAGTACGACGAGCCGATCGCCTTCGACGGCTATCTGGACGTCCAGCTGGAGGACGGGGAGATCTTCCGGGTGCAGATCGAGCGCGCCCACATGGAGGAGGACACCGGCAAGTCGACGCACGTCGGCGGTGCCACCGGCCGCATCCACGGCGCGTCCCACTCCCTGCTCGACTACAACCGCGCGGGCATCCCGCTCATCGAGATCGTCACCAAGCCGATCGAGGGAGCGGGCGCACGCGCCCCCGAGGTCGCCAAGGCGTACGTCGCCGAGCTCCGCGAGCTCATCAAGGCGCTCGGCGTCTCGGAGGCCCGCATGGAGATGGGCCAGATGCGCTGCGACGTGAACCTGTCGCTGCGCCCCAACGGCACCGAGAAGTTCGGTACCCGCTCCGAGACGAAGAACGTCAACTCCCTGCGTTCCGTCGAGCGCGCCGCGCGCTTCGAGATCCAGCGCCACGCCGCGGTGCTGAACTCGGGCGGCACGATCGTGCAGGAGACCCGGCACTTCCACGAGGAGGACGGCTCCACCACGGCCGGCCGCATCAAGGACAACGCCGAGGACTACCGCTACTTCCCCGAGCCCGACCTGGTGCCGGTCGCCCCGGCCCGCGAGTGGGTCGAGGAGCTGCGCAAGGCGCTTCCCGAGCTGCCCCGGCTGCGCCGCGCCCGGCTCAAGGAGGAGTGGGGTGTCTCCGAGCACGACATGCAGTCCATCCTCAACGCGGGCGCGGTCGACCTGATCGTGGCCACGACCGAGGCGGGCGCCCCGTCGGACCAGGCCCGCAAGTGGTGGATGGGCGAGCTCGCCCGTAACGCCAACGAGACCGGCCGAGGCCTCGACGAGCTGGGTGTCACCCCCGCGCAGGTCGCCAGGGTCGCCGGACTCGTCACTTCCGGCGACCTCAACGACAAGCTCGCCCGTCAGGTCCTGGAGGGTGTCCTCGCGGGTGAGGGCGACCCGGACACCGTCGTCGAGAAGCGCGGTCTGAAGGTCGTCTCGGACGAGGGTGCGCTGTCCGCGGCCGTGGACGAGGCCATCGCGGGCAACGCCGCCATCGCGGACAAGATCCGCGGCGGCAAGGTGGCCGCCGCCGGTGCGCTCGTCGGCGCCGTCATGAAGGCCACCCGTGGCCAGGCGGACGCGGCCCGGGTGCGCGAGCTGATCCTGGAGAAGCTCGGCGTCGAGGGCTGAGCCCTTCCGTACACCGCACGTCCGCGAAGGGGCGGTGCATCCGGCTTCTGCCGGATGCACCGCCCCTTTCGTCGCGCTCGCTCCCCGAGCGGGCGCTACCGCTTGAGCAGCGGAGTGCCGAGCACGACCTTGGCCTCGTTGCAGTCCTCGTCCACCCTGATGCGCAGCCGGAGCGCGTTCTCCACCTTCAGCGACAGCTTCTGGGGCTTGCCCACTTCGAGCCCGCCCACCCAGAGCGTGGTGTCGTCCACCTTGATGGTCATCCGCCCTGTTTCGTAGACCGAGTTGTCCTCGATTCCGACGGTCACATCGAACTTCTTCCAGGCGCGGGAGAGGTTGAACTCCATGTACGGCGCGTCGTTGCAGTCGGGCGTCGCCAGGAAGGCGTCGTTGTGCAGCCGCGTGTTGAGCATGGCGGAACCGACCGTGAAGTACTCCGGCTCGGCCAAGGGGTTCATGGTGGTCAGGGCGACCTCCGAGGCGTCCTCCACGGAGCCGGGGTCCGTGGCCGACGGCGACGGGTCGACGGCCTCGTCACCGCCGGTCCCCGGATCCGCCGACGCGGAATCCTCGTCGGTGGCCGAAGCGGTGTCCGAAGGCGACTCCGCGGTGTCCGAGGGGGACTGCCCGGCGGCGGTGTCCGTCTTCTTGCCGTCCTTGTCGTCGTTCTGAAGCGCCTTGACGCCGATCGCGCCCAGTGCACCGGCGAGCAGTACGGCCACGACGGGGAGCAGCACCTTCAGCAGCCGGCGCTTCTTCCTGGGTGACGCGGCGGGCGGAGCGGACTCCCGGGAGTGCAGCGTGGCAGGAGGCTGCTGATCGTGCCCGAGCGGGAGCCGTCCCGTTTCCCGCGGAGGCGTCGCGGGCAGTGCGGCGGTCTCCGGCCCCGGGTTCACCGTGGTGGGCATGGCCACCCCCGGGTCGCCGGAGGCGGTGATCGGCGGCGGGAAGGACGGCTGCGAGGCCGGCGTCCCGGACGGCGGTGCGGGGGTGCCGGGCGGCAGCAGAGGCGGCGGCGGCACGGCTGCGGGCGCGACGGTGGGTGCGACGGTGGGCGGGGTGTCCCGTACGGACTCCGCACCCCGCGACGAGGAGCCGGTGACCGTGGTCGACACGACGGCCGAGCGCACGTCCTTCACCCACGCGGACAGGCTCTCCGGCCTGTTGTCCGGTTCGGCCGCGCAGATCGACAGAATGCGCTCGCAGCGCTCCGGAGCCGCGGCGGCCACCTGGGGGAGCGCACGGAGGGCGGCGCGCAGCTGCTCGGGGGTGCTGGGCGGGGCCTGGCCGCTGAGCAGGAAGTAGGCGATCGCGCCGAACGCGTACCGGTCGGTGTTCGGCGTCCGCTTGCCCTCGAAGACCTCGGGAGCGGCGTAACCGGGGGTGAACCAGACCTCCGCCGTCTGGTGGTCCGCGGTCAGCTTGCTCAGCCCGAAGTCCACGAGCGTGGCCTGGCCGTGCGCGTCGACCATGACATTGCCGGGGGACAGGTCGCCGTGGACGACGGTGCGCCCGGACGGTGTCGCGCGGCCCGAGTGCAGCCAGTCCAGCACGTCCGCGAGCTGTTCGAGTGTCCGCAGCACCTCGCGGCGCTCAGCGTGGGAGGCGAGGGTCCGCTCGGCACGCCAGTCCCGGAGGTCGAGACCGTCCACATGGTTCATCACCAGGATCAGGGCCCGCCCGGCAGCGGTGGAGGCGTCCCCGATGCTGTGGATCGGCGGCCCCTCGAAGTGCTCGCGCACCCCCACGACACCGGGACGGCTCACGAACCGCAGCAGCTCCGCCTGCTCCCGCCACTTCGAGCTGAGCCGCTGGAACTGCTCGATGGTGATCGTGGTCTTGGAGTCCAGGACCTTCACGACCACGGTCTCGGGTGCCCCGTCGAGCTCGATCTCCGCCCGGTAGAGGACAGCCTCGCCGCCCCGGCCGATGGAATTGAGCAGGCGGTATCTGTCCGGAGCGGAATCCGGCCCGATGTGGTGCGACGCACTGTTCAACTGATCCCCCCAGGCACGGTAATTGACGGTTCATAAGATAGCTGGGACCGTGCCGCTCCGGTCAACGGAAACGGAATCCTCCGGTACACGAGTGGCCGCTTTGCCGAGAGGAGGGGCTCCCGGGTTCCGTGACGCGGCGCGCACCCCCGCCCCGCAGCGGTGCTCATGTCGCCCTTATGTGGATCCGACCCCTGTGAGGATCGACACGAAACGGGCAAACGATCACAGTTGGCTGTCAGAGTGACGGTTCTCAAGGCCATGCGTTCCCTCGCGACGGTTCTGCCGAACCTCCGTCGGGGCCACGAACCCGCAGGGAGTACGTCCCTTGGCTGCCATCGCCCGCTGGTGCGTCACGCACCGCCTCCTCGCCGTCCTCATCTGGCTGCTCGCCCTCGGTGGCACCGCGGCCGCAGCAGCGTTCGCGGGTTCCGCCTACTCCAACGACTACGAGGCCCCAGGCACCGAGTCCGGGCGGGCCGCCGAGCTGCTGAAGAGCGGCTTCACGGATCTCGGCGGCGACACCGACACCATCGTCTGGCACACCGACGACTCCACCGTCCGGGCCGCCGACGTCAGGCAGAAGATGACCACGGCCCTGCACGAGGTGGAGCGGCTGCCCGGCGTCGGAGCCGTCAGCGGGCCCTACACGGGCACCGGTTCCGGGCAGATCAGCGCGGACGGGCACACCGCCTACGCCACGGTCACCTTCGACAGCCAGGCGGACGACGTACCGGTCGCGCAGGCCCGCGCCGTCGTCGACACCGCGAAGGCAGCCGAGGGCGGACACCTCCAGGTCGAACTGGGCGGCTCCGCCATCGCGCTCACCGAACCACCGGCCGCGCATCTCAGCGAGGCCATCGGGGTGGCCGTCGCCGCCGTCGTGCTCTTCCTCGCCTTCGGATCGCTCGCCGCCAGCCTGCTGCCCATCGCCACCGCCCTGGTCTCGGTCGGTACGGCGTACGCGGGCATCGTGCTGCTCGGACACGTGATGACCGTCGCCGACTTCGCACCCATGCTGGGCATGCTGGTGGGGCTCGGCGTCGGCATCGACTACGCGCTCTTCATCGTCACCCGGCACCGCGGCGGACTGCGGCGCGGCATGACCGTACCCGAGGCGGCGCAGCACGCGGTCGCGACGACCGGCCGGGCCGTCGTCTTCGCCGGCGCCACCGTCTGCATCGCGCTGCTCGGCATGCTGATCCTGCGGCTGAGCTTCCTCAACGGTGTCGCCATCGCTGCCTCGCTCACCGTCGTGCTGACCGTCGCTGCCTCCGTCACGCTGCTGCCCGCGCTGCTGTCGCTCATCGGCATGCGGGCGCTGAGCCGGCGCGAGCGCGGGCGGCTGGCCGAGCACGGCCCCCGGCCGGAGCTGCCCACCGGCTTCGCGGCCCGCTGGTCCGCGTTCGTGGAGCGTCACCCCAAGCTGCTCGGCGGCCTCGCCGTCGTGGTGATGCTGGTTCTCGCACTTCCCACGTTCTCGCTCCACCTGGGCAGCTCCGACCAGGGCAACAACGCGAAATCCTCGACCACCCGGCAGGCGTACGACCTGCTGGCCGACGGGTTCGGGCCCGGCGTGAACGGCCCGCTGACCGTCGCCGCGCACCTGGACGGCGCCGACGACCGGCTCGCGATGGACGCCCTGCCCGCCGTGCTGCGCGCCACCGACGGGGTCGCACAGGCCTACCCGGTGACGTACAACGCCAGTGGGGACACCGCCTACGTCACCGTCGTCCCGGACTCCGCACCGCAGTCCCGGCAGACCAGCGAGCTGGTCGAACGGCTGCGGACGGACATCCTGCCGAAGGCGTCCGAGAACACCTCGCTCCAGGCCCATGTGGGCGGGGTGACGGCGAGCTACGACGACTTCGGCCGGGTCGTCATCGGCAAGCTGCCGCTCTTCATCGGTGCGGTCGTCGGCCTCGGCTGCCTGCTCCTGCTGATGGCCTTCCGATCGGTCGGCATCCCGCTGAAGGCGGCGGTGATGAACGTGGCGGCGGTGGCCTCCTCGTTCGGTGTCGTCGTGGCGATCTTCCAGTGGGGCTGGGGGAGCGAACTGCTCGGACTGGGCAGCGCGGGCCCCATCGAGCCCTTCCTGCCGGTGATCATGGTGTCCGTGCTCTTCGGCCTCTCGATGGACTACCAGGTGTTCCTGGTCGGCCGGATGTACGAGGAGTGGCTGGAGACCGGCGACAACCGGCGGGCGGTCAGGGTCGGCCTCGCCGAGACCGGCCGGGTGATCAACTCGGCCGCCGTGATCATGATCTCGGTCTTCCTCGCCTTCGTGCTCAGCGGCGACCGGGTGATCGCGATGTTCGGCATCGCGCTGGCCGCGGCCGTGGCCCTGGACGCCTTCGTGCTGCGCACCCTGCTGGTCCCGGCGCTGATGCATCTGCTGGGCGGGGCGAACTGGTGGCTGCCCGGCTGGCTGGACCGGCGGCTGCCGCGCATCAGCATCGAACCGCCCGGCTGCGGGGTGCCGCGTGCGGGGGCCCCGGGGACGTACCCGGGCGGGGCGGGGACGGAGACCGGGAAGGGGACGGAGACCGGGATGGGGGCCGGGACCGGGAGCGGCGAGGTCGCGGCGACCGCTCAGCGCGTGCGTTGAGCGGTACGGGCCGGGGTGTGAGCCATGACTCGGAGACCGGTGCCGGCCCCGGAACCCCGGGCCCGGCAGAGCCGGTACGGGACGGGGGAGCCGGCCCCGGACGGTGCGTTAAGCGGGCTCTCATCTGCCGCGCCTAGCGTGCGGAAGATGAACCCCACGACTCCCACTACTCCCACCGCTCCCGTCGCCGAGGGCGACGGCGAGTCGGACACCACCGCGCGGAAGACCGCTGACAAGACCCTCGACAAGACCGCGGACAAGGCGGGCCCGGAGCCGGAGACCGGTGCGGACGGGGATCTCGACCCGGAGCAGGATCTCGGCCCGGAGCTGGACGATGAAGAGCCGGACGACGAGTCGTCCGGCCTCGCCACCGCCGCCGCGGCCGTGGTCTCCGCCGGACTGGGCATCGTCTCGCTCACCGGAGCCTGGAGCGGCAGGGTCGCCGCCGAGCGCGAGACGCTGATCGGGCAGATCAAGACCTCGTCCGGCGGGTCCGCCGCCCAGCAGATCTCCGAGATCTACGGCGACGCCTGGCACGCCACCGCGCTGGTCAACGGCCTCTTCGGCCTGCTCGCCCTGCTCGTCGGCGGCTACGTCCTGGTCCGCCCGGCGTTCGGCGCCCCGTCCGCGCACCCGCGGCCGGGCTGGATCCACGCGGTCGCCAAGGGAGGGATCGCCCTCGGCGCTCTGGGTGTGCTGATCGCGGTGTGCATGTACTTCGACCTCATCGTCGCCCTGCCGACGGCCGGCTGAGAGCTGTCCCGCCGGGATCCGGGCGGGCAGCCCCGAGACTCCGTACGGCGGACGGCGGACGGCGGACGACGGACAGCGGACGGCAGACGGCAGGCGGCAGTTCGGTGAAGCGTTCCGCAGCCGGTTCTGCCCGCCCGCGAAGATCACCGTCACCGGGTTCCTCCGTACGTCACCCCGCAGCGCGGTCTAAGGCATGTGCGGGCGCCCCGGCAGGGCGCCTGCGGCGGCGTGAGCCCCTCCCTAAGGCCCCCGGCCGCCACAGATGCGGAACTCGCCCGATGCGGCACCACCCCCTGGGGGACGACAGTGGTGGCACGGCAGAAGCACTGCCGCCACCGAGGCCCAACGGGCCCGTCCCCAGGGGGAATCGCATGTACGAGCTGGAACTCCACAAGGTCCTGGCAGCCGAACTCGTCCGCCGCGCCGAGCGTGAGCGCCTCGTCCGGGAGGCCCGCCGGGCCCACAAGGCGGCGCGCGGCTCCGTGAGCCAGGAACGGGAGAGGACGGTGAGTGCGGACAGGGAGCGGGAGCGGTTCGCGCACGCCGCGTAGGGGCGGACGGCCATGGCTGCCCGGCTTCCCGGCTCCCCGCTGTCGGACCCGTGTGCGATGCTCGGCGACGTGGAGACCAGGTCAGTCAGTCCCGTGTTCGTCGGCCGCGCACGTGAACTCGGTGCGCTCACCGACGCGCTCGCCGCCACCGCCCCGTCCGGCGGTGGCGGCGAGCCGCAGGCGCTGCTCATCGGCGGCGAGGCGGGCGTGGGCAAGACCCGGCTGGTCGAGGAGTTCCTCGCGGTGGCGGTCCGCCGCGAGGCCGTCGTCGCCGTCGGCGGCTGTGTGGAGATCGGAGCCGACGGCCTGCCGTACGCCCCCTTCTCCACCGCCCTGCGCGCGCTGCGCCGCATCCTGCCCGAGGAGTTGGCCGCCGCCTGCGCCGGCCAGGAGGGCGAACTGGCCCGTCTCCTTCCGGAACTCGGCGAGGCCGGCCGGGACGCGGCCGACGAGCACAGCACCGCCCGTCTCTTCGAGCTCACCGCCAGACTCCTGGAACGCATCTCGGCGGACCGCACCGTCGTGCTCGTCCTGGAGGACCTGCACTGGGCCGACTCCTCCACCCGGCACCTGCTCGCCTACCTCTTCCGTACGCTGCGCAGCGGCCGTCTCGTCGTGATCGGCACCTACCGGGCCGACGACATCCACCGCCGCCACCCGCTGCGCCCCCTGCTGGCCGAGCTGGACCGGCTGCGTACCGTGCGCCGCATCGAGCTCTCCCGGTTCAACCGGGCCGAGGTCCGCCGCCAGCTCGCCGGTATTCTCGCGGGCACCCCCGAACCCGCCCTGGTGGACGAGATATTCGAGCGCTCCGACGGAAACGCCTTCTTCGTCGAGGAGCTCGCCTGCACCCTGGAGTGCGGCGACGGGACCGGGCTGCCCGACTCCCTGCGCGACCTCCTCCTCGTCCGCGTCGAGGCACTGTCCGACGACGCCCAGAAAGTCGCCCGCATCGTCGCCGAGGGCGGATCCGCGGTCGAGTACGAACTGCTGGCCGCCGTCGCGGGCCTCGCCGAGGACGAGCTCATCGAAGCCCTCCGCGGGGCCGTGGGAGCCAATCTGCTGCTCACCACCCCGGAGGGCAACGGCTACCGTTTCCGGCACTCCCTGGTCCGTGAAGCCGTCAGCGACGACCTGCTCCCGGGCGAACGCTCCCGGCTCAACCGCCGCTACGCCCAGGCCCTGGAGGCCGACCCCTCTCTCGTCCGTGACGGGGAACGCGCCACGCGTCTGGCCAGCTACTGGTACGGGGCACACGACCCGGCCAAAGCCCTGCCCGCCGTACTGAAAGCCTCGGTCGAAGCCCGCCACCGCAACGCCTACGCCGAGCAACTGAGGCTGCTGGAAAGGGCGATGGAACTCTGGGACGACGTCCCCGAGGCGATACGCGGCACACTGCGCCCCATCGACTACGCCGAGGTCTATCCGGCCTGCGGCCGTGACGGCTCCACCCCGCTGAGCCATCTCGATCTGATGGCCGAAGCCACCGTCGCCGCCCGCTTCGGCGGTGAGCGCGAACGGGCCCTCGCCCTCTGCAAGAAGGCCCTGCGCATCCTGGAGGGCGAGGACGACGCCCTGCGTGCCGCCTGGTTCTGGGTCCAGCGCTCCCGTCTGGTCCAGGACCTCACCCGGGGCGACGGCTGGGACGAACTGGCCACGGCCGAGGAGCTGGTCCGCGGCCTGCCCCCGTCCGCCGTGCACGCGGACGTCCTGACGAGCGTGGCCGGCTGGGGCGCCCTGCACCGGCCCGGTGCCGATACCCTTGCCGCCGCCGACCGGGCCGTGGAGTATGCCCGGCTGGTCGGGGACGAGTACATCGAGTTGCACGCCAGGCTCACCCGAGGCTGGCTGAACGCCGATGCCGGAGCCGTCGACGAGGGCATCGCTGAGATGTACGCCGTCCGTGACCGGGCCGATGAGCTGGGTCTCGTCGGCATCGTGGGCCGCGCCGGCATCAACCTGCCCTCCACCCTCGAAGCGATGGGCCGCTCGCTGGACGCGGTGGCCGCCGCCGACCACGGCATCAAGGGCTGTCACAGCCACGGTGTGGCGGACATGGAGGCCTGGGTCCGTACCAACCAGGCGATGTCACTGTTCTCCCTCGGCCGCTGGGACGAGTCCCTCGCCACCACGGAGGCCGCCGCGCGCAAGGCGCTGTCCCGGAAGGCCCAGGCGCTGGTCGCCGCACGCCGTACCGAAGTGGCCCTGGCGCGTGGGGACATCGCCGAGGCGGAACAGCAACTGGCGCTGACCATAAGGAGATTCGGCTCCAGTGACCCGCAGCCGCAGCACGTCATCAACACCGTCCGCCACACCGTCACCATCGCCGTGCAGCAGGGGAACCTCCCCGAAGCGCGGGCGGCCTTCGAGGCCCAGGCGGCCGAGGGCTTCCCGACCGGCACCCAGCGCTACGCCTTCCCGCTGCTGCACGTCGTCGCGGCGGCCGAGGCCGACGCCCGGGGGCTGCCCGCCACCGAACCGGGCCGGCCGGGCATCCTCGCCCTCGTGCGGAGCCACCTCAAGCGGCTGCCGGCGCTCGTTCCGGTATGGGCCGCCCACGGTGTGCTGATCGACGCCGAACTGGCTCGGGCCGAAGGCCTCGACACCCCGGATCACTGGTCCCGAGCCGCCCGCGCCTTCCTGCCGCTGCACCGTCCGTACGAACTGGCGCAGATCCGCCACCGCTGGGCCGAGGCCCTGCTCATCGCCTCCGGCGACCGGGCCGAGGCCACCACCCTGCTGCGCGATGCCCACAGCACCGCCCGGAGCCTCGGGGCGCGCCCGCTGACCGAGACCATCGAACTGCTGGCGGGCCGCGCCCGCATCACCCTCACCGGGGCCGGTCCCGGCCGGGGCGAGGACATTCCGGTCGCGGTGACCGTTCCGGACCAAGGAGACGAGCAGGGGGGCCAGGACCACTCGGAGGATCAGCTCAGGGCCGCGGCGGCCGCCGCGGTGGAGTCCTTCGGGCTGACCCCGCGCGAGCAGGACGTGCACCGGCTCGTGGCCGCAGGCCACACCAACCGCAGGATCGCCGAGGAGCTCTACATCTCGCCCAAGACGGCGAGCGTGCACGTCTCCAACATCCTGGCCAAGCTCGGCGTCACCGGCCGGGGCGAGGCGGCGGCGCTCGCCCACCGGCTGCGGCTGTACCGGATGCCGAAGGACTTGTAGGCCTGCGGCCGGACGCCGCTCCGGGCGGGCCCGGCCGCTCCGGGCCCGGAGAGGTCAGGCCCGCAGCCGGGCCCGGTGGGGCCGGGCCGGTGAGGTCAGGCCCCGTCCCCGTCGCCGTCCGCGCCGCCCCCGTCGCTCCCGGATCCGCCGCCCCCGTCCGGATCGCCGTCGTCCGGGTCGTCGGGGCCGCCGCCCGTCCCGACGGGGTCGCCGTCCCCGTCCTCGTCACGGCGACGGACCACCACCTTGCCCGAGGTCAGGTCGATGGGCCCGCGCGCGGGGTCGCCGACGCCGAGATCCACCCGGGTCAGCTCCAGCCGCTTCTGTTCCTCGGCGGTGTGCTTACGGCCGGGGGCGAAGAGTTCCTCGAAGAAGTTGAACACGGGCCGCGCACCCTTCCCGTCGCTGTAGCCGCTAACGCACCTCGACCACCAGGATCCTGTCGTCTCCCGGCTTCGGGGTACCGCGGGAGTCCGTCTCGCTCGTCACGAGCCAGAGCCTGTCGCCGCCCGCCGCGAGCACGGTGCGCAGACGGCCGTACTTCCCTTCCAGGAACGACTGGGGTGCCGCCAGAGGTTCCTTGTCCGCCGTACCGGACAACGGAATCCGCCAGAGCCGCTCACCCCGCAGGCCGGCCATCCAGATCGATCCCTTGACGAAGGCGGTACCGCTAGGGGACGCCTCGGACGTCTTCCACTGTGCCACGGGATCGATGAACCCGGCCCGGCCCGCCTTGCCCTCGGCCTCCGGCCAGCCGTAGTTCCCGCCCGGCACGATCCGGTTCAGCTCGTCCCAGGTGTCCTGGCCGAACTCGGACGCCCACAGCTGTTTCTGCCCGTCCCAGGCCAGACCCTGGACATTGCGGTGACCGTACGAATACACCACGGAGTCGGCCTGCGGATTGCCGTGCAGCGGCTCACCGTCCGGGGTCATCCGCAGGATCTTGCCGGCCAGCGACTCCTTGTCCTGGGCGCGGCCGTCGTCCCCCGTCTCGCCCGTGCCCGCGTACAGCATGCGGTCCGGGCCGAAGGCGATGCGGCCGCCGTTGTGGACGGCCCCCTTCGGGATGCCCCGCAGAATCGTGTCCGGGGCGCCCAGCAGCTGACCGGGGGTCGTCCCCTTCTCGTCGTAGAGCATGCGGGCGATGCGGTTGTCCGAAGCGGTGGTGAAGTACGCGTACACCAGATGGTCCGTGCCGTAGTCGGGGGAGACGGCGAGGCCCAGCAGCCCGCCCTCGCCGGCCGGTGCCACCCCCGGCACGGTGCCCAGCAGCGTCTTCTTCCCGTTCTTCGCACTGATCCGGGTGATCGTCCCCTTGTCGCGCGAGGACACCAGCAGATCGCCGTCCGGCAGCTTCGCGAGACCCCAGGGCGATTCCAGGCCCTCCGTGAGGGTGGACACCACCTTGACCGAGCCCTTCGCGGGCGGCAGACCGGCCGAAGGGACCGAGGCCGACGGCGACGGGGACGGCGAGGCCGTCCGGCTCGGCGGCGGCGCCGACGAGCCCGCCGGTGAGCTCACGCCCTGGCCCGCCGTGCTCTCGGCCCCCTCCTGCGAGGAGCACCCCGCCGCGAGCATCAGAGCGCCCGCCGCGAGCACGGCCACCGCACCCCGCCGCGCGCCGTGACCACTTCCGAGGGGCGTCGCGCGACGCCCCACCGGTTCCCGCACAGATCCGAACCTCGCACCGCGCACAGCACCGACCCCTTCGACGACCGCCTGTCCCCCTGTTCTTACACCGCGGCCGCGTCCAGGGTTCCCGAAGCCGGCGGACTTTCTCGCCGGGCGGCCGGACTTCATCCGCCGACGGCCGTGCGCCGGCGCTCAGTCCCACGACTCCCGGGCGGCCGGCAGCCGGTCGATCTCGGCGAGGTCCCGCGCCGTCAGCGTCAGCCCGGCCGCCCCCGCGTTCTCGACGGCCCACCGCGCCTGCTTGGTCCCCGGCACCGGAACCACCTGGGGCCCCTGCCCGAGCACCCAGGCCAGTGCCACCTGGGCCGGCGTCGCCCCGTACCGTTCCGCGACCCGCCGCAGCCCCACCAGCACCGGCTGGTTCGCCGCCATCATCTCGGCCGTGAACCTCGGATGCCTGGCCCGCAGGTCCTCCGGCTCGAAACCCTGCCCCGGAGTGAGCGTCCCCGTCAGATAGCCGCTGCCCAGCGGCATCGCGGCCAGTACCCCGACGCCGCGCGCCGCACACCACGGAAGCAGCGCCTCCAACGCCTGCGGAGACCACACCGAGAGCTCCGCCTGCACCGCGCTCACCGGAAAGACCTGCTGGACCCGCTCCAGCTGCCGGATCGTTTCGTCGTACGTACGCGATCCGGGCCGCCGCCCGGCCCTGGCGCCGACCGCGCACAGCCCGAGCGCCCGCACCTTGCCCGCGCCCACCAGCTCCGCCATCGCGCCCCAGGTCTCTTCGACGGGTACCTCGGGATCGGCCCGGTGGAGCTGGTACAGATCGATCACATCCGTCTGCAGACGCCGCAGGGAGGCGTCGCAGGCCCGCTTCACGTAGCCCGGCCTGCCGTTGGCCACGATGTGCTGATCGCCCACCAGCAGCCCGCACTTGGTGGAGAGGAAGGCCTGCTCACGGCGCCCCTTCAGCGCCCGCCCCACCAGCAGCTCATTGGTGAACGGCCCGTACATGTCGGCTGTGTCGAGCAGGTTCACGCCCGCGTCCAGCGCCGCGTGGACCGCGCGCAACGCCTCGTCACCACGCCGTCGCGAGGCGCTGTACGCCCAGCTCATCGGCATGCAGCCGAGACCGACCGCACCCACGGCGAGCGCCGCCGCACCGACACTTCTGCGCTCCAACTCCCCGAACCCTCCCTCGCACCGCACCCCCCAAGCTAACCTCTGCGTCCCGGCGGGCTTCGCATAGCCTCCTGACCATGACTTCCACCACGCGTTCCGCCGATGCGCCCGATGTCTGGCTGCCCTTCGAGGCCGATGAGATCGACGGGCTTCCCCAGGGTCTCAACTACCGCTTCTGGGACGGCGGGCAGGACTTCCCCGCCGACCCCGCGCACTGCGCGTTCTACGTCGTCCCCTACATGAAGGGACCCGTGGTCGCGGTCCGTCCGCTCGACGGCATGGGCGCCGTCCAGGTCGTGCAGACGCTCTCCGCGGGCATCGACCACGTCGAGCCGGGCCTCGGGCTGTTGCCCGCGGGCGTACGGCTGTGCAACGCCAAGGGGGTCCACGAGGCCTCCACCGCCGAGCTCACCCTCGCGCTGATCCTCGCCTCACTGCGAGGGTTCCCCGGATTCGTGCACGGCCAGGACAAGGAGGAGTGGCGGTCCGGCTTCTACCCGGCCCTCGCCGACAAGTCCGTGCTGATCGTCGGCTACGGATCGATCGGCTCGGCCATCGAGGACCGGCTCGCGCCGTTCGAGTGCGCGCGGGTGGCGCGCGTCGCACGCTCCGCCCGGACAACCGCACGCGGGCCCGTACACACACTCGACGATCTGCCCGCACTGCTGCCCCGGGCCGACATCGTCGTTCTGTCCACCCCGCTGAACCCGTCCACACAGGGCCTGGTCGGCGAGGACTTCCTTTCCGCGATGCCGGACGGCGCGCTGCTGGTGAACGTGGCCCGCGGCGGAGTCGTGGACACCAAGGCCCTGTTGTCCGAACTCGAGTCCGGCCGGCTGCGCGCCGCTCTCGACGTCACGGACCCGGAACCACTCCCTTCCGGCCATCCGCTCTGGCATGCTCCCCACGTCCTCATCACTCCGCATGTCGGGGGCAGCACCTCGGCGTTCCTGCCGCGCGCCAAGCGACTGCTCGCCGGACAGCTCACCCGCTTCGCCGCGGGGGAGCCGCTGCACAACGTCGTACGCACCACCGGCTGAACACGCTACGGGCTCGTTCCGTGCCGCTCCGTGGCGACAACTCCGCAGGTCGTCACGGAGAGTAGAGGAACTATGTCCCTGTGTGACGAGTCTGGTGTATCGTCCCGAAAGGGAGGCTGTGCCGTGGAAGGGGCGGCGCCGGGGAGGAAGCCACACGCGAGGGGGCGACGGGCGATGTACGGCCGAAGGGCGAACGATCCGACACGGCGAAGCGGCCGACGGCTGCCCTCGGTGCGCCGCCCCCGCAGCCGTCGGGCGGTCTCGGGGATGCCCCGGTGAGCGCGCCGGCGAGCGCCCGCGCGGCATTCCTCGCCCGCCGCCCGGCCGTGGGTCATGCGCCCGCGCTGGTCCCCAGGCTCCTCCTCGGGCTCGTCTGCGCCGGATACGCGGTGGGTGCGGGCGTGGGCTGGGGATCGGAGCGACTTGCCCTGTTCATGGGGGACTTCGGCCTGAGCGCGGCAGCCCTGGTCGCCGCCGTCTCCTGCTTCCTGTTCGCCCGCACCGCGGAGCACAGACTCCGGCCGGCCTGGCTGCTGTTCTCGCTCTCCTCCCTGATGGCCGCGACGGGCAACGCGGTATGGGGCTGGTACGAGGTCGTGCGCGAGGCCGATGTGCCCAGCCTCTCCCTGGCCGACCTCTTCTTCCTCTGCTTCGCACCGCCCGCCATCGTCGGACTGCTCGTCCTCGCCAAACGCCCCGTCACCCGGGCCGGCTGGGTCTGCCTGGCTCTCGACTCATGGCTGATCGGCGGATCGCTCCTCACGCTCTCCTGGAGCCTCGCTCTCGCCCACACCGCGCACGTGGCGGATGTCGAGGGCGCGAGCGTGGCCCGCGCGGCGCTCTCGCTGGCCTATCCGCTGCTCGACATCGTGCTGGTCTCCATGGTGCTCGCGCTGCACTTCCGCCGCTCCAGCGTCAACCGCGCCGCGGTGAACACCGCCATCGCGGCACTGGCCCTCACCGTCCTGTGCGACGCGCTGTTCACCTCACCACTGCTGCGCCAGGCCTACCAGTCCGGCAGGCTGCTCGACGCCGGCTGGTTCGCCGGATCGCTGCTCCTCGCGTACGCCCCCTGGGGGGTCGCCCGGGACGAGACCGAGGACGACGCCGACCGGCAGCAGCTCGTACCCCGTACCACCAGCCGCCCCATCTCCGGATCCCTGGCGGCGCTGACCCCGTATCTCGCCGCCGCCGTCTGCACCCTGGGCATCCTCTACAACGTCATCGAGGGCCGCCGGGTGGACCGCGTCGTGGTCTTCACCGGATGCACGGTGGTGCTCGCGCTGGTCGTCCGGCAGGGCATCATGCTCGTCGACAACATCGCCCTCACCCAGGAACTGGCCCAGAAGGAGAACCACTTCCGCTCCCTGGTGCAGGGATCCAGCGATGTCATCATGATCGCCGCCCCGACCGGCATACTCCGCTACGTCAGCCCCGCCGCCGCCGGAGTCTACGGACGCGAGGCGGACGATCTCGTCGGCGCCGAGCTCTCCTCGATCATCCATCCCGAGGACCTCGGCGGCGTGGTCCACGAGGTGCGCCGCTTCCTCGCCGCCCCGCCGGGCGAGGAACCCACCACCCGCATCGAGTGCCGCTTCCGCTCCGGCTCCGGTGACTGGCTGAACGTCGAGTCCACCGTCAACCGCCACCAGGGCGGCCTGATTCTCAACAGTCGCGATGTCACCGAACGCGTGCGTCTTCAGGCCCAGTTGCAGCACAGCGCGGAGCACGACCCGCTCACCGACCTGCCCAACCGGGCGCTCTTCACCGACCGGGTCCGCCGGGCTCTCGGCGGACGCCGGGCGGGTGACGCGGGCACCGCCGTCCTCTTCATCGACCTGGACGGCTTCAAGGCGGCCAATGACCGGCTCGGCCACCAGGCGGGCGACGAGCTGCTGATCCAGGCCGCCCGCCGTCTGGCGGAGTCCGTCCGGGCCGGGGACACCGCCGCCCGTCTCGGCGGGGACGAGTTCGCCGCCCTCATCGTCGGCGACGGCGGACGCGACCAGGCGGCCCGCGAGTTCCAGGTCCACGAGATCGCCGACCGGCTGCGCCTCACGCTCTCCCAGCCCTACCGCGTCGGCGCCGGCGAGGCCCGGGTCACCGCCTCCATCGGGGTTGCCTTCGCCGAGCCCGGCATCACCCCCAATGACCTCATGCGCAACGCCGACCTGGCCATGTACCGCGCCAAGGCCGGCGGCAAGGACCGCGTCGAGCTCTACGCCCCCCAGATGCAGGCCGAGGTGGTGCGCCGCTCCGAGCTGGCGGCCCGGCTGCGCACCGCTCTGCGTGACGGCGAGTTCGCGCTGCTGCACCAGCCCGTGGTCCATCTGGCCAGCGGCTCCGTCGCCGCGGTCGCCGCGCAGGCCCGCTGGCGTTCCGCCCAGGGCATCCTCTTCACGCCCGCCGAGTTCCTCCGCCTGGCCGAGGACAGCGACCGCACCGCCGAACTGGGCCGCTGGCTCCTCGAAGAGGCCGTCGAGCAGGCCGCCGACCGGGCCAGGGACGGCCATCACGTCTCCGTCGTCGTCCGGCTCTCCGCCCGCAGACTGCTCGACAAGGGGCTGCCCTTCGGTTCCGTCGAGGCGCTGCTCACCCGGTACGGACTCCCGTCCGGGGCGCTGATGATCGAGGTGGCCGACAGCGACCCGCGGGTCTCCATCGACGAGCTGGAACAGCGGCTGGTCGCCCTGCGGCGCCTCGGCGTACGCATCGCGCTGGACGGCTTCGGCAGCGGCTACGCCGCGATCAACGCCCTGCGCCGGCTCCCCATCGACGTACTGAAGCTGGACCGCGGCCTGGTCGAGGGCGTCGTCGAGTCCGCCCGGCTGCACAAGATCACCAACGGGCTGCTGCGCATCGCCTGCGACCTCGGCATGCAGTCCGTGGCCGACGGCGTCGACGTCCCGGAACAGGTCCTCGCCCTGCGCGCCATGGGGTGCACGCACGGCCAGGGCATGGCCTTCTCCGGGCCGCTGGACGAGTACCGGCTGCGCCGCGCCCTGGTCCGCGGTGAGTTCCCGGTGCCCGGCAGCCCGGCCGCTCAGCCGGTCCTCGCGGGCGGCTCCGTCTCCCTGCTCAGCGGTTCACATCGTGAGACGCCCGTCCCACCCACTTGACACGTCGAGTGCGTCGGAGAGAGGGTCAATGCCATGCGCACCCGAATTCTCGTACTTGGAAAGCGCGTCGGCTGAAGCAGGGTTCCTCGATGACACCCTGTAGACCGCACCGACGCGCTCCCCTCGCCTGCCTCACGGCACGAGGGGTTTTTTGTTGCACCGGCACCAGTCAAACCATCGCAAAACACTCGCAAAAACCCTCAGCTTCGAGAAGAGAATGCCGATGACCGAGCAGGCCACCGGGGCCCACCATCCCCAGCCGCGGGCCCGTAACGGCGGATCGTCGTCCGCCACCGTTGAGCACGTCACGGGTGCGCAGTCCCTCATCCGCTCCCTCGAGGAGGTGGGGGCCGACACGGTATTCGGCATTCCCGGCGGCGCCATCCTTCCGGCGTACGACCCGATGATGGACTCGCAGCGGGTCCGTCACGTCCTGGTCCGCCACGAGCAGGGCGCCGGCCACGCGGCCACCGGCTACGCGCAGGCCACCGGCAGGGTCGGCGTCTGCATGGCGACGAGCGGCCCCGGTGCCACCAACCTGGTCACCCCGATCGCCGACGCGTACCTGGACTCGGTGCCGATCGTCGCGATCACCGGCCAGGTGGCCTCCGCCGCCATCGGCACCGACGCCTTCCAGGAAGCCGACATCTGCGGCATCACGATGCCGGTCACCAAGCACAACTTCCTGGTCACCAAGGCCGAGGACATTCCGCACACCATCGCCGAGGCCTTCCACATCGCCGCCTCCGGCCGTCCGGGGCCCGTCCTGGTCGACATCGCCAAGGACGCGCTCCAGGCGAAGACCACCTTCAGCTGGCCGCCGGTGATGGATCTGCCGGGCTACCGCCCGGTGACCAAGCCGCACGCCAAGCAGATCCGCGAGGCCGCCAAGCTCATCACCCAGGCCAAGCGCCCGGTGCTGTACGTGGGCGGCGGCGTCATGAAGGCCGGGGCCACCGCCGAACTCAAGGTGCTGGCCGAGCTCACCGGAGCGCCCGTCACCACCACGCTGATGGCGCTCGGCTCCTTCCCCGACAGCCACCCGCTGCACGTGGGAATGCCCGGTATGCACGGTGCGGTCACCGCCGTCACCGCGCTGCAGAAGGCCGATCTGATCGTCGCCCTCGGTGCCCGCTTCGACGACCGGGTCACCGGCAAGCTGGACAGCTTCGCCCCGTACGCCAAGATCGTCCACGCCGACATCGACCCGGCGGAGATCGGCAAGAACCGCGCAGCCGACGTGCCGATCGTCGGTGACGCCCGCGAGGTCATCGCCGACCTCGTCCAGGCGGTCCAGGCCGAGCACACCGAGGGCAACACCGGCGACTACGCCGCCTGGTGGAAGGACCTCAACCGCTGGCGCGAGACCTACCCGGTCGGTTACGACCTGCCGCAGGACGGCAGCCTCTCGCCGCAGCAGGTGATCCAGCGCGTCGGTGAACTCGCCCCGGCGGACACGATCTTCGCCGCGGGCGTCGGCCAGCACCAGATGTGGGCCTCGCACTTCATCCAGTACGAGCAGCCCGCCACCTGGCTCAACTCCGGCGGCGCGGGCACGATGGGCTACGCGGTCCCGGCCGCGATGGGCGCCAAGGCCGGCATGCCGGACCGTACGGTCTGGGCGATCGACGGCGACGGCTGCTTCCAGATGACCAACCAGGAACTCACCACCTGCGCGCTCAACAACATCCCGATCAAGGTCGCCATCATCAACAACGGCGCACTCGGGATGGTCCGCCAGTGGCAGACCCTCTTCTACAACCAGCGCTACTCCAACACCGTGCTCCACTCCGGCGCCGACACGGACGGCAACGCGGCCAAGGGCACCCGGGTGCCCGACTTCGTCAAGCTGTCCGAGGCCATGGGCTGCCACGCGATCCGCTGCGAGGACCCGGCCGACCTGGACAAGGTCATCGCCGAGGCCAACTCGATCAACGACCGCCCGGTCGTCGTCGACTTCATCGTCCACGAGGACGCCATGGTGTGGCCGATGGTCGCCGCCGGCACCTCGAACGACGAGGTCATGGCAGCGCGCGGCGTCCGCCCCGACTTCGGCGACAACGAAGACGACTGAGAGACAGAGAGAGACCGACTTCCATGTCCACCAAGCACACGCTCTCCGTCCTGGTCGAGAACAAGCCCGGTGTCCTCGCCCGGATCACCGCCCTGTTCTCCCGCCGCGGCTTCAACATCGACTCGCTCGCGGTCGGTACCACCGAACACCCCGACATCTCCCGCATCACCATCGTCGTGAATGTCGAGGACCTGCCCCTGGAGCAGGTGACCAAGCAGCTCAACAAGCTGGTCAACGTCCTGAAGATCGTCGAACTCGAGCCGGCCGCTGCGATCCAGCGTGAGCTCGTCCTGGTGAAGGTCCGCGCCGACAACGAGACCCGCTCCCAGATCGTCGAGATCGTCCAGCTGTTCCGCGCCAAGACCGTGGACGTCTCCCCGGAGGCCGTCACGATCGAGGCGACCGGCGGCGCCGACAAGCTGGAGGCGATGCTCAAGATGCTGGAGCAGTACGGCATCAAGGAGCTCGTCCAGTCCGGCACCATCGCCATAGGCCGTGGCGCGCGCTCGATCACCGACCGGTCGCTGCGCGCCCTCGACCGCACGGCATAGATCATTCCGGGCCCGCCGTGCCGCTCGCATGGCGAGACCCGAAAACGTAACTGACGCACCCCGCCGTACGGTGGGACGCAACACCTGCACACCAAGGAGAAGACCCAGTGGCCGAGCTGTTCTACGACGACGATGCCGACCTGTCCATCATCCAGGGCCGCAAGGTCGCGGTCCTCGGCTACGGCAGCCAGGGCCACGCCCACGCGCTGTCGCTGCGCGACTCGGGTGTCGACGTCCGCGTCGGTCTGCACGAGGGCTCGAAGTCCAAGGCCAAGGCCGAGGAGCAGGGCCTGCGCGTGGTGACCCCGTCCGAGGCCGCCGCCGAGGCCGACGTCATCATGATCCTGGTGCCGGACCCGATCCAGGCCCAGGTCTACGAGGAGTCCGTCAAGGACAACCTCAAGGACGGCGACGCGCTGTTCTTCGGCCACGGCCTGAACATCCGCTTCGACTTCATCAAGCCGCCGGCCAACGTCGACGTCTGCATGGTCGCCCCGAAGGGCCCGGGTCACCTGGTCCGCCGCCAGTACGAGGAGGGCCGCGGCGTTCCGTGCATCGTGGCCGTCGAGCAGGACGCCACGGGCAAGGGCCTGGAGCTCGCCCTGTCGTACGCCAAGGGCATCGGCGGCACCCGGGCCGGCGTCATCAAGACGACCTTCACCGAGGAGACCGAGACCGACCTGTTCGGTGAGCAGGCCGTCCTCTGCGGTGGCACCGCCGCCCTGGTCAAGGCCGGTTTCGAGACGCTGACCGAGGCCGGCTACCAGCCGGAGATCGCGTACTTCGAGTGCCTGCACGAGCTGAAGCTCATCGTGGACCTCATGTACGAGGGCGGCCTGGAGAAGATGCGCTGGTCCATCTCGGAGACCGCCGAGTGGGGCGACTACGTCACCGGCCCGCGGATCATCACGGACGCCACCAAGGCCGAGATGAAGAAGGTCCTCGCCGAGATCCAGGACGGCACCTTCGCCAAGAACTGGATGGCCGAGTACCACAACGGTCTGCCCAAGTACAACGAGTACAAGAAGGCCGACAGCGACCACCTGCTGGAGACCACGGGCCGTGAGCTGCGCAAGCTCATGAGCTGGGTCAACGACGAGGACGCGTAACGCCTTGGCCCCGGGGGCGGACCACGGTCCGCCCCCGGGGCCGTTTTCACCGCTGGAAGAGGCGGCGTCGTACGTGTGTACAAGTCGTCCAGCCCCGTGTGGGTGATCCTTCCAACGGGGCGCAGTATGCGTCCTCGCGCATGACTACACTTCTCCACACATACACGCGTCAGGCCCACAGTGTCGTGCGTCTTCCACGCGGCAAGCCCCTCCACCGCCTGCGGCCGTCGGGACGGCCGTCCGCACTGGATCTGTGAGGACTCACGTGAGCTCGAAACCTGTCGTACTCATCGCTGAAGAGCTGTCGCCCGCCACGGTGGACGCCCTGGGGCCGGACTTCGAGATCCGGCACTGCAACGGCGCGGACCGCGCCGAGCTCCTCCCCGCGATCGCCGACGTCGACGCCATCCTGGTGCGCTCCGCCACCAAGGTCGACGCCGAGGCCATCGCCGCCGCCAAGAAGCTTCGGGTCGTCGCCCGCGCGGGCGTCGGTCTGGACAACGTCGACGTCTCCGCCGCCACCAAGGCCGGCGTCATGGTCGTGAACGCACCGACCTCCAACATCGTCACCGCCGCCGAGCTCGCCTGCGGTCTCCTCGTCGCCACCGCGCGCAACATCCCCCAGGCCAACACCGCCCTCAAGAACGGCGAGTGGAAGCGCTCCAAGTACACCGGCGTCGAGCTGAGCGAGAAGACCCTCGGTGTCGTCGGCCTCGGCCGCATCGGCGTCCTGGTCGCCCAGCGCATGTCGGCCTTCGGCATGAAGATCGTCGCGTACGACCCCTACGTGCAGCCCGCGCGCGCCGCGCAGATGGGCGTCAAGCTCCTCTCGCTGGACGAGCTGCTGGAGGTCTCCGACTTCATCACCGTGCACCTCCCCAAGACCCCGGAGACGCTCGGCCTGATCGGCGACGAGGCGCTGCACAAGGTGAAGCCCTCGGTGCGCATCGTCAACGCCGCGCGCGGCGGCATCGTCGACGAGGAGGCGCTCGCCTCCGCCCTCAAGGAGGGCCGCGTCGCCGGCGCCGGTCTCGACGTGTACACCAAGGAGCCCTGCACGGACTCCCCGCTGTTCCAGTTCGACCAGGTCGTCTGCACCCCGCACCTCGGCGCCTCCACGGACGAGGCCCAGGAGAAGGCCGGCATCGCGGTCGCCAAGTCGGTGCGTCTCGCGCTCGCCGGTGAGCTCGTGCCGGACGCGGTCAACGTCCAGGGCGGCGTCATCGCCGAGGACGTCCGCCCCGGACTGCCGCTCGCCGAGAAGCTCGGCCGGATCTTCACCGCGCTCGCGGGCGAGGTCGCGGCCCGGCTGGACGTCGAGGTGTACGGCGAGATCACCCAGCACGACGTCAAGGTGCTCGAACTCTCCGCGCTCAAGGGCGTGTTCGAGGACGTCGTCGACGAGACCGTCTCGTACGTGAACGCTCCGCTGTTCGCGCAGGAGCGCGGTGTCGAGGTGCGCCTCACCACCAGCTCCGAGTCGCCCGAGCACCGCAACGTGGTCACCGTCCGGGGCACGCTGTCCAGTGGCGAGGAGATCGCGGTCTCCGGCACCCTGGCGGGCCCCAAGCACCTCCAGAAGATCGTCGCGATCGGCGACCACGACGTGGACCTGGCGCTCGCCGACCACATGGTCGTGCTGCGTTACGACGACCGCCCCGGCGTCGTCGGCGCGGTCGGCAAGATCCTCGGCGAGGCCGGTCTGAACATCGCGGGCATGCAGGTCTCCCGGGCCGCCGCGGGCGGCGAGGCGCTGGTCGTCCTCACCGTGGACGACGACGTGCCGGTGCCGGTGCTGACCGAGATCTCCTCGGAGATCGGCGCGGCCTCGGCCCGCTCGGTGAACCTCACCGGCTGATTCTCCACGGCCCGGGACCGCTCCCGGACCGGCCCGTACCCGGCATGTAGACGTGTGTCTTACACGAACGTCCATGTGCCGGGTACGCTGCTGTCATGGGACATCGTGAGGATCTGCTCGAAGGCGCCAAGCGCTGCCTGCTGGAGAAGGGGTACGCCCGGACGACGGCGCGGGACATCGTGGCGGCCTCGGGAACGAACCTCGCCTCCATCGGCTACCACTACGGCTCCAAGGAGGCTCTGCTCAACCTCGCCTTCCTCAAGGTGACGGAGGAGTGGGGGGACGTGCTGACCAAGGAGGGCGAAGCGGCCGAGGCCGTCCCGGTGCCCCCGGCCCCGCTCGACCAGTTCCGCGAGACCTGGGAGCGGGTGATCGGCAGCTATGAGCAGACCCGCGCCGTCTGGCAGCTCCAGATGGAGGTCATCTCCCGGATCGACTCGGACCCCGAACTGCAGAAGTCTCTCGCCGGTCCGCAGCGTGAGGGCCGCGAAGGCCTCGCCGAGAACATGCTGGGCATCGACCCCGAGACCGATCCCGAGAAGGCACGCGTGGCCGGGCTCTTCTGCCAGGCGCTGCTCGCCGGCGTCATGGTCCAGTGGCTGATGGACAGCGAATCGGCGCCCTCGGCACAGGATCTGACGGACGGGCTGAAGGCGGTACTGGAGGGGCGGGCGCGCACCGCGGCTCCGGACGGATCCACTGAGGGCTGACCCGGAACCCTGGCGGGAGCGGGCGGCGAATCCGCGGGCGGCACCCCTTTCGCCCGGGGGCGCCCTCCGTCTCCTGGCGGGCCGTGCGCGTGTTTCCCGGCGGGGTGTGAGCATGTTCCGGCAGGCCGTGCGCGTGCTCACCGGTCCGTGCGGGACTACGCGTCCCGCGGGGCGGATGCGGGCGTGGGCGTCCGGATGCCCGGGGCGGTGGGTTCGGGCAGGGCGCGGAAGAGGAGCCAGCTCAGGGCGGGCATCGCGATCAGGGGGGTGAGCGCTGTCCTGAGACCGGTGGTGTCGGCGAGGTGCCCCAGCAAGGGGCTGACGAGGCCGCCGATGCTGACGGTGAGACCGAGAGTGACGCCGCTGGCGGTGCCGATGCGGGACGGCAGGTAGTCCTGGCCGAGAGTGACCTGGAGGGAGAAGGGGACGTACAGGCCGGCCGAGGTGAGGGCGATGAAGAGGAACATGGCCGGGCCGGGTGCGTGGACGACTCCGGTGACGGCGGCGATGGAGAGCAGGTAGGACCAGCGGGAGACGCGGACCCGGTCGTAGCGGTTGGCCAGGTTCCCGCCCAGGACCGAGCCGACCGCGCCGCCCAGGAACAGCAGGAACAGGGCCAGGGTCCCCGCGGTGGCGCTGCCGCCCATGCGCTGCTGGGCGTAGAGGGAGATGAAGGTGCTCAGGCCGGTGAAGACGATGGAGCGGAAGACGACCGCCAGGGACAGCTTCACGAACGAGGCCACGTCGTCCGCGCTCCGGGGCGCCCGTGTCCCGGACGCGCCGGGCCCGGGCCGGGCGAGCATCCGCAGCACGGGTACGCACAGCGCGACGCCGGCGAGCGCCGGGAGGACGAGCACGGGTGTCCAGCGCAGGGATCCGTGTCCGATCGCGGCCGACACCATGAGCGGGGCGAGCGCGAAGCCGATGTTGCCGCCGAGGGAGAACCAGCCCATCGCGCTGTGACTGCCGTTGCTGGCCAGCCGGGCCACGCGGGCGGATTCCGGATGGTAGGCGGCCACCCCGACACCGGAGACGGCGACGAAGAACAGGGTGAGGCCGTACGAGCCGCTCAGGCCGCTGAGCCCGATGCCCACCCCGCCCAGCAGGGTGCTGACCGGCAGCAGCCACGGCATCGCCCACCGGTCGGTGAGCGCCCCGAACACCGGCTGGGCCACCGACGAAAGCAGGGACGCCGCCAGCACGATGCCGGAGGCGACGGCGTAGGTGTAGTCCCGTTCGGCCACGAAGAACGGGATCAGCGCCGCGACGGCGCCCTGGTAGATGTCGACGCAGGCGTGGCCCACGGCCAGCAGGGAGATCGATGTGTTCCTTCGCATCCCTTCATGCTGGGAGAG
Organism: Streptomyces sp. NPDC026062; assembly: GCF_055568375.1. Lineage (NCBI taxonomy): Bacteria > Bacillati > Actinomycetota > Actinomycetes > Kitasatosporales > Streptomycetaceae > Streptomyces > Streptomyces sp. NPDC026062. The sequence goes on along the minus strand of NZ_JBVHOQ010000033.1, from coordinate 23,035 downwards.
ACACCCGGTGTCGCGCTTTCGATAGATTGACAGATGATGCAGAAAATTCGCCACGAACCCATGGCGCCGACCCGGACCCAGCGCCTGGCGTCCGGCGGCGAGATCGACGCGCACCGACACGACGACCATCAGATCGCCTATGCCAGCCGGGGCACCATCGCCGTGACCACCGACGCCGGCTCATGGATCGCGCCCGCCACCCGTGCGCTCTGGATCCCCGCCGGCACCGTCCACCAGCACCAGGCGCACGGTGAACTCGACCTCCACTTCGTCGGCCTGCCCGCCACCTGCAACCCCCTGGGCCTGGACAAACCCGCCGTCCTCGCCGTCAGCCCCCTCCTGCGTGAACTCGTCGTCGCCTATACCCGGGACCCCGACAACGACAGCCCGCCCCATTTGCGCCTGCGCGCGGTCATGCTCGACCAGCTCACCGTCTCCTCCGAACAGCCCCTGCATCTGCCGGCCCCCACCGATCCCCTGCTCCGTGAACTGCACGGCATCCTGCGCGCGGACCCGGCCGACAACCGCTCTCTGGCCGAACTCGGACGCCAGGTCGGCGCCGGCGCTCGCACACTGTCCCGCCGCCTCCGGGACCACCTCGGCCTCACCTACCCGCAGTGGCGCACCCAGATCAGGCTCCACCACGCGCTGATCCTCCTGGCCGGCGAAACCTCCGTCACCGCGGTCGCCCATCGCTGCGGATGGTCGTCCGCCAGCACCTTCATCAACGTCTTCCGCCGCACGTTCGGCCACACCCCCGGCACCCGCCCCACCGCCTGACCGCTCTTCTCGGCCCGTGCCCGCATCGCCGGTTCCCGATACCGTCGTCCCGGTAACGTCGTTGGCTCAGGCAGGAGTTCAAGCGGATGAGGAAGCGGATCCCGAAGCCCGGCAGGAACGGCGGCCGGCGATGAGCGCCCGCGCGGGGGAGACGTTCGACGTCGCACGGGCCGTCGCCGACATCGAGGACCTGCTTGCCGCGCCGCTGCCCGCGAGCGGTCCGACGGTGGCCGAGGGGGACCCGGTCACGGGCGAGTGGGCCGTCACCACGGGCCAGGGCTTCCGGATCGTCCCGCTCTGGGAGAGCGATCCCCTCGACGGGCCGGACGGGCCGGACGGGCCGGACGAGGCGGAGGAGGTGGCCGAGGCGCGGCTGGCCGCGCTCGTCGGGGAGCTGGATGCCCGCTGGGGAGGCCATCACCCGGTGGCGGTCCATGTGGCACTGCTCCTCAGGGAGCACGGGGAACCGGAAGCGGTGCCGCCGCTGTTCGGGGCGCTGCTCGACGAGGACTGTTACGGAGACCTGAGCGCGTGGGGCCCGGTGTCCGCGCGGGACCGGTGGGTCGGCGTGGGTGTCGGACGCAGCGACGGGGACGCGCCCCTGGTCATGGCCGCCGTCGTCAGCGACCGCCCGATCGTCGCTCCCGACCCGCCGTCCTGGCTGTAGGCCGCGTACGCGGACCGTGTCCGCAGTCCGTGTCCACGGGGCGCACGGGGCGCTTACGCAGACCGTGTCCGCAGGCTGCCTCACGCCGGAGGCAGCGCCCGGCAGAGCGCGTCCAGCGCCGCGGTGAACGCGTGGTCCGGAGGGGCGGCGTAACCCACGACCAGGCCGTCCGGGGCCGCAGCCGTCGCGGCCGGATGGCGGAAGGTGTCCAGCCCGTCCAGGGCGAGGCCCTGCCAGGCAGCGGCCTTCACCGTGGAGCGCTCGGTGCCGGGCGGCAGCCGCAGGACGGCGTGCAGACCGGCGGCGATGCCGGTGGGCGTGATGTGCGGGGCGTGCTCGGCGAGCGCCGCGACGAGCCGGTCACGGCGGTCGCGGTAGCTCCGCCGCATCCGGCGGACATGGCGGTCGTACTGACCCGAGGAGATCAGCTCGGCGAGGGTCAGCTGATCCGGCACGCCGGCCCAGGCCTCCCGCTCACCCTTGGCGGTCAGTACCCGGTCGACGAGCCGTTCCGGCAGCACCATCCAGCCCAGGCGGACCGCCGGTGAGAGGGTCTTGCTGACCGAGCCGGCATAGAGGACCCGGTCCGGGTCCAGCCCCTGTACGGCACCCACCGGTTCCCGGTCGTACCGGAACTCCCCGTCGTAGTCGTCCTCCACGACCAGCCCGCCCCGGGCGCGCGCCCAGTCGACGACGGCCGAGCGCCGCTCGGGGCGCAGGGGGCCGCCGGTGGGGAACTGATGAGCCGGAGTCAGCAGGACACTCCGCACACCGGGGAGCCCGGCCAGCTCGTCGACGCGCGCGCCGTCCTCGTCGAGAGCCAGCGGGACCGTGCGCACCGAGGCGGCGTCCAGGATCGAACGGTGGAAGCCGAGCCCGTACGACTCCACGGCCAGCGGACCGCGCAGGATGCCGCCCCCGGACAGCAGCCGCAGGGCATGGGCGAACCCCGAGCAGATCACGATGCGTTCGGGTGTGGTGCGGACACCGCGCGAGCGCCCCAGATAGTCCGTCAGCGCGCGGCGGAGTTCGATCCTGCCCTGGGGGTCACCGGGTCCGAAGGCGTCGTTCGGTGCCGTGTTCAGGGCGCGCCGGGAGGCGGCGAGCCAGGCGGTGCGCGGAAACGAACCGCCGTCCGGTCTGCCCTGCCGCAGGTCGTGCACGGGGCCGCCCGGACGGTGCGGCGCCTTCTTCGGTGACCGGGCGGACGCCACGGGGGCGGCGCGCCGGGCGACCCGGGTCCCGGAACCCTGACGGGCGGTCAGCCAGCCCTCCGCGACCAGTTCGGCGTACGCGTCGGCGACGGTGTTGCGGGCCAGGCCGAGATCGGCGGCGAGCGACCGGTAGGGCGGCAGCAGGGTTCCGGGGGCCAGCCTCCCGTCCCGTACGGCGTCACGCAGCGCCCGGATGAGGACGGCCCGGCGGCTGCCCGGCCCGGCCAGGTCGAGAAGCAGGTCACTGCCGATCCGCTCAGCGGAATTGACCCATGAATCCGGCATGGAAATGCACTCTACGCGAGGTCTTTGGGGCTCATAACGTAGTGGACATGACGAACCAAGGAACAGCAGTCCGCGCTCCTCGTATCAACTTCGCCAAGGCCGCCCCGAAGGCGTTCAAGGCCCTCATCGGCTTCGACGCCGCCGCACGCCAGGGCCTGGACCCCGCGCTCGTCGAGCTGGTGCAGATCCGTTCCTCGCAGCTCAACGGCTGTGCGTACTGCCTGCACATGCACACCAAGGACGCCCGTAAGGCGGGGGAGAGCGAGGAGCGGCTGCACATGGTGGCCGTGTGGCGGGAGGCCGCCCACTTCTTCACCGCCGAGGAGCAGGCCGCGCTCGCGCTCACCGAGGCCGTCACCCTGGTCTCCCGCGGCGGAGTCCCCGACGACGTCTACGCGCAGGCGGCGGCGGTGTTCGACGAGACCCGGCTCGCCGGACTGCTGGCGCTGATCTTCACCATCAACACGTGGAACCGCATCGCCCTGTCCACCGGCAAAGTCGCGGGCACCGACGAGCGGGCGGCGTAGGGGCTGTCCCGCACGGGCTGTTCCGCACGGGCTGTTCCGCAGGGGCTGTCTCGCACGGGCTGTTCCGCAGGGGCTGTTCCGCAGGGCCTCAGAGGCGGGACGCCTTGAGCGCCATGTGCAGCAGCAGCCGGTCCTCGCCGTCGTTCAGATCGAGGCCGGTGAGCTGCTGGACCCGGGACAGGCGGTAGTACAGCGTCTGCCGGTGGACGCCCAGTTCGGCGGCGGTCCGGGAGGCCTGGCCCGCGCAGTCGAGGAACACCTCGGCGGTGTGCGCCAGATCCCGGTGCGGCGGGGTGAGCAGGGGGCGGACGGTGTGGTCCGGCAGGGTGTCCGGGGTGAGCGCTGTCAGCAGCCGGTACGGGCCGATGGCCGACCACTGGGCGACCGGGCCGAACCGGGTCTCCGCCGCTGCCGCCCGCGCCGCGGCGGATGCCTCGTGCCAGGCGCCGGCCAGCTCGGCGAGGCCGCGGCGCGGGACCGCGATCCCGGCGGTGGCGGCCGTCCCCCCGGTGGTGCGCAGCCGGTCGGCGGCGGTGAGCGCCGGGTCCAGGACGTCGTGCGACCGCAGACGGACCAGCGCGGCCAGTGCCGGGGTGCCCGGACCGCCCGGGAACGGGGCGGCGGACAGGGCCGCCGCCGACGGCACCGTACGCACCGACGGCGGATCGTCCGGCCATGGCGTCACACACACCACGGTGTGCAGCCCGTCCGCGTCCGGACCCAGCGCCTCGCTGAACGCGGCCACCGCCATGTCGCGCTGCCAGCCGGGCCCCGCCGCGAGGACCGCGCCGAACTCCCGGGACAGATCGGTGCCCGCACGCGCCTCGTCGGAGAGCAGTGCCCCGATCCGGGCCGCCACGTCCATGGCCGCTTCGAGCTGCTGGTCGGTCGGCCCCGGGGTGGCGTCCAGCAGCCAGACGTAACCGAGCACGACACCCCGATGGCGTACGGGCAGACAGATCCGGTCCCGGTAGACACCGGCCTCCGGCGCGGCCGGGATGCGGACGGGGCCCGTGGCACGGGTGATGCCGAAGTTCTCGAACCAGGCGCGGACCGCCGGGGTCGAGCGGCGGGTCAGGATCGAACGGGTGCGGACCGGGTCCATCGCCGTGTCGTCGTCGCTGTCGTGGGCGCCGAAGGCGACCAGGCCGAAGTCGCGGTTCTCCAGCGTCGCCGGGACGCCGAGCAGCGCGGAGATCTCGTCGACCAGCTCCTGGTAATCGCCCTTCACCCGGCCATTCTCGCACCCCTTCAGACATATGTCTGAGATCCAGGGCACGGATGCGTGACAGCTGTCGATGGCACAGGATCGGAGAGATCCTTAGATTTCACGGTGGTTCTCCGTGCTGTTCCGCTTATGTGCCCTTTCGGGCATGTGCGGCGGTTCGGCCTTCGTTCGTACTTTCCGTGGAGGTGCCCCGTGCTGGGTCCCGTGATTCTCGCCGCGTCCCGCAGCGACAAGATGCGCCGTTTCATCTCGGCAGCCCCGGGCACGAAGCAGGTCGTCGACCGGTTCATCGCCGGTGAGACGGTCGAGCACGTCGTCCCGATCATCGAGGACGCCACCGGCAAGGGCCTCGAAGTCACCCTCGACGTGGTCGGCGAGGACATCACCACCCCCGAGCAGGCCGCCGCCGCACGCGACGCCTACCTGGAGCTCATCGGCCGCCTCAAGGACCTCGGCCTGGGAACGAAGGCGGAGATGTCCGTCAAGCTCTCCATGTTCGGCCAGGCGCTGGAGAACGGTCACGAGCTGGCCCTCGCCAACGTCCGCCCGGTCGTCGAGGCCGCCGCCGCGATCGGCACCACGGTCACCCTGGACGCCGAGGACCACACCACCCTGGACTCGATGTTCGCCATCCACGAGGAGCTGCGGAAGGACTACCCGCAGACCGGATGCGTCATCCAGGCCTACCTCTTCCGCACCGAGGACGACGCCCGCCGCCTGGCCGGCGCCGGCAGCCGGGTGCGCATCGTGAAGGGCGCCTACAAGGAGCCCGCCTCCGTGGCGTACCAGGACAAGGCCGAGATCGACAAGGCGTACGTCCGCATCCTGAAGACGCTGATGGAGGGCGAGGGCTACCCGATGATCGGGTCCCACGACCCGCGCCTGATCGCCATCGCCCAGGAGCTGGGCCGCAAGGCCGGGCGCAAGCTCGACGAGTACGAGTTCCAGATGCTGTACGGCATCCGCAGCGACGAGCACATCCGGCTCGCGGCCGAGGGCCACCGCATGCGTGTGTACACCGCGTACGGCACCGACTGGTACGGCTACTTCATGCGACGTCTCGCGGAGAAGCCGGCCAACCTGCTGTTCTTCGGCCGCTCCATCCTCACCAAGGGCTGAGCCCCCTCCCTCTCTCTACCTAAGGAGAAACGGAACTCATGGACGCTGTGACCCAGGTCCCCGCGCCGGTCAACGAGCCGGTCCACTCCTACGCCCCGGGCTCCCCGGAGCGCGCCCGCCTGGAGGCGAAGCTCAAGGAGCTCAGCCAGAACCCGATCGACCTGCCGATGACCATCGGCGGGGAGAAGCGGATGGGTGGCGGCGAGCGTTTCGACGTCGTCCAGCCGCACAACCACAAGTCCGTCATCGGTACGTTCGCCGGCGCCACCGAGCAGGACGCGCAGGACGCGGTCGACGCCGCCCTCGCCGCCGCCCCGGCCTGGCGCGCGATGTCGTTCGACGACCGCGCCGCCATCATCCTGCGCGCCGCCGAGCTGCTCTCCGGCCCGTGGCGCGAGACGCTGGCCGCCTCCACGATGCTCGGCCAGGGCAAGACCGCCCAGCAGGCCGAGATCGACTGCCCGTGTGAGCTCGTCGACTTCTGGCGCTTCAACGTGCACTACGCGCGCCAGATCCTGGCCGAGCAGCCCCCGGCGAACTCCGCGGGTGTGTGGAACCGCATGGACCACCGCCCGCTGGAGGGCTTCGTCTACGCGATCACGCCGTTCAACTTCTCGGCCATCGCGGCCAACCTGCCCACCGCCCCGGCCCTCATGGGCAACGTGGTGGTCTGGAAGCCGTCCCCCACCCAGACCCACGCCGCCGTGCTGCTGATGCAGCTCCTGGAGGAGGCCGGTCTGCCCAAGGGCGTCATCAACCTGGTGACCGGTGACGGCATCGCCGTCTCCGAGGTGGTCCTGAACCACCGCGATCTGGCCGGCATCCACTTCACCGGCTCGACCCCCACCTTCCAGCACCTGTGGAAGACGGTCGGCAACAACATCGCGAACTACCGCACCTACCCGCGCCTCGTCGGTGAGACCGGCGGCAAGGACTTCGTCGTCGCCCACCCGTCGGCCGACCACGCCGTCCTGAAGACCGCGCTCACCCGCGGCTCCTTCGAGTACCAGGGCCAGAAGTGCTCGGCGTCCTCGCGCGCCTACGTCCCGGCCTCCATCTGGTACTCCGGTTTCAAGGAGAAGTTCGCGGCCGAGGTCGACTCCATCACCATGGGCGACGTCACCGACCTGTCGCACTTCATGGGCGCCGTCATCGACGACCGCTCGTTCGCGAAGAACAAGGCCGCCATCGACCGCGCCGCGGCCGACCCGGCGTGCACGATCATCGCCGGCGGCACGTACGACGACTCGGTGGGCTACTTCGTCCGCCCGACCGTCATCGAGTGCAGCGACCCCGAGAACGAGGTCTTCACGACCGAGTACTTCGGTCCGATCCTCGCCGTCCACGTCTACGAGGACGACAAGTTCGACGAGATGCTGGAGCAGATGGAGTCGGTCTCCGACTACGCCCTGACCGGTTCCGTCATCGCGAACGACCGCGCCGCGGCGGCGTACACGATGGAGAAGCTGCGGTACGCCGCGGGCAACTTCTACATCAACGACAAGTCGACCGGTGCCGTCGTCGGCCAGCAGCCCTTCGGTGGCGGCCGCGCCTCGGGTACGAACGACAAGGCGGGCGCCCCGCAGAACCTCCAGCGCTGGACCCTGACCCGGGCCATCAAGGAGACGCTGGTCCCGCCGACCGAGTACACCTACCCCCACCAGGGCTGATGCCCCACCGGGGCTGATGCCCCACCGGGGCTGATGCCCCACCGGGGCTGATGCCCCACCGGGGCTGATGCCCCACCGGGGCTGATGCCCCACCGGGGCGCCGCCCTCCCGGCGCCCCGCCCCGAACTCCGCCTCCCGACCGGTTCCCCTGCCGGCCGGGAGGCGGTTTCCATGTACGGGGGCCGACGCAGCCCCGGCCGTTTCCGTGTACGGGCAGGGGTCCCGCCCAGCCCCGGCCGTTTCCATGGACGGGGTCCGGCTCAGCCCCAGCCGTGCACGATCAGCGACAGCCCCGCCGCGAACCCGCCGCCCAGCAGCACCAGGTACCGGCCGTACTGGCGGCGGTGGCGGCGCAGCAGGAGGCCGAAAGCGGCGAAGGCGAGGCCCACCGTCAGGGTGCGTGACCCGCGGGCCGCCGCCGACGCGGCGAGCCAGTCGGACGCGGGGACACCGGCGCGGCCCGCCCCGGCGCCGTACACCTTGAACGGGATGCCGTTCCACGGCTGATGGCGCACCGCGGACGCGCTCTCCAGGGCCAGTTCGTGCCGGACCTCCGCGCGCATCCGGTCCGTGGTCAGCGGCGCGGGCGGGTGGACGCCCGCCGAGGCCAGCTGGAGTGCCAGCAGACCGCCCGCCAGGCTCCCCGCGAGTGCGCCCAGCGACATCCTCAGGGCCGCGCGCGGAACCGCCACGCACACCACGCCCAGCAGCAGCTCCGGCATCAGCGGCCAGCTCAGCGCCTCCGCGAACGCCCAGCAGAACGCCAGCGGCACACCCCAGCGCGAGGTGGCGACCGCCGCCACCCGGCGCCGCGTCGCGGAGTCCTTCAGCGGCTCGGCGACCGTACGCGTGTGCAGGGCCACCACCGCGTCCCGGGCCTCGTCGGGGGTGACGGCCGACGGCAGCGGCTCACCGATCGTCACCCGGACCAGCGAGGAACGCAGCCGCCCGTGCTTCGGCAGCAGCCGGTCCGTGCCCGCGATCCCCACCGGCACCACAGGAACCCCCGCCTCCTCGGCCAGGACCAGCGCGCCCCGGTGGAAGGAGCCCAGCGTGCCGTCCTTCGCCCTGGTGCCCTCGGGGAACAGCACGACCGCCCGGCCGGCCCGCAGCTCGCCGGTCATCGTGAGCAGGTCCTCCATCCCGCCACCGCCTCTGCGCACCGGGAAGCCGGCTGCCAGCCTGCGGCAGATCCGCCGCCGCCACGGAGAGGCGAACCAGTAGTCGGCCGCCGCGCCGATCGCCGGGCTGTGCCGGGCGTCGAGCGCCGCGAGGAGCGCCGCGGTGTCCGCGTGCGAGGTGTGGTTGGCGACGACCACACAGCCGCCGCGCGGCAGCCGGCCGCGCCGTTCGACCCCGCCGGTGAGGCTGAGCACGCTCCACCACAGTCCGCGCCGGAGGGCGACCGCGACACGGGAGCGGCGGGGGAGGACGGCTCGGACAGGGGTGCTCAGGAACGTACTCATCAGGTCATCACCATCGCCAGGAGAAGGGCCACCAGCAGGGAGTCGATCCGGTCGAGCAGGCCGCCGAAGCCGGGCAGCCAGCTGCCCGCGTCCTTCACCCCCGACTCGCGCTTGACCATGGACTCGATCAGGTCACCGAGCACACAGCCGCCGGTCACCGCCGCCCACAGGGGAAGACTGAACTCACCGAGTACCAGCAGGAGTACGGCCGTGGCGACGGCCGCGCCGAGCACACCCGCCCAGGTCTTGTCGGGGGAGAGCGGCGACAGCGGCCGGGCGAGCGGACCGCTCCGGCCCAGCGCCGTACCGCCGCACCAGGCGCCCACATCGCCGAGCGCCACCGCGAGGCCCACCGCGACACCCGTTCCGCCGAGCGTCATCAGGCCCGTCAGCGCGACGGGGATCCACAGCAGACCGAAGGCGGTGCGGGCGGTCCGGGTGAAGCCCGTCCGGTCGTCCCCGCCCAGCACGGACGGCAGGGCCGCCGCGACCAGCAGCAGCGCCGCGGCCCGCACGTCCAGGAGATGCGGCGCCTGCCAGGCCAGCGCGGGAAGGAGCACCGAGGCCGCCCCCAGCACCAGATGGTCACCGCGCCGCAGCCCCGCCATCCGGACGAACTCGCCGGCAGCGACCACCCCGAGCCCGGCGGCCAGGGCGTACGTACCGCCGTCGCCCAGGAAGTACGCCCCCAGGAACACCGGCGCGACCAGGGCCCAGGTCCGCCACCGCCTGCGCAGTTCGGCCCGCATCCGCACCTTCGGGGGAAGGACCGCCACCGCGACCCCGCCCGCCCCCAGCACACCCGCGACCAGCGGCACCGCCCGCGCGGCCGCCTCCTCGACGATCAGTACGGCGCTCATGCCAGCTCTTTCCACAGCCCGGCCAGCCGGAGCACCGCTGTGAGCAGCGAACCGGCGGCGATCACGATCAGTACGGGGACGGCCCAGCCGCTCGCCGCGGCGACCACGACCAGCAGGCAGCGTTCGGTCTTGCCGACCGGACCGCCGTTGCGCCGGGGCGCTCCGGCCGCCGCGCCGGCCAGCGACACCCAGGACGGCAGCGTCGCGGCGAGCGCGGCGAGCGCCACCAGCCACAGCGGGGCGAGCGCCAGGAAGCCGGCCAGCACGACGAGGTCCGCGACCCGGTCGCCGAGCTCGTTCAGTACCGCTCCGCGGCGGGTCGTGCGGCCCGTGTCGCGGGCCAGCGCACCGTCCAGGTTGGCGAAGGCGAGCCGGGCCGCGAGCAGTACGGCCACGGGCAGCGCGGCGATTCCGGTGGGCAGCCAGGCGAGCGCCGCCGCGCCGCCGGCCGCGGCGACGACGCCGGCGGCGGTGAGGGTGTCGGGCGACACCTCACGGCGGACCAGCGAGGCGCGGACACCGGAGAGCCGGTTCGCGTACCAGGGCTTGAGAGCGTAGAGGCCGTTCATGGGCGCAACTCTTCTGCGTCGCACGTTTCTTCGGCACGGGTCAGCTACTCACCTGGCGGCTGAGTAGCCGGGAGTACGGCACGCGGAGGCCGAGGGGGTGGAGGCCGAGGGTGATGGAGGGCGGGGGCGATGGAGGGCGGGGCTGCGGAGCGGTGCTCTCGGTGTTGTCCCCCGGTCTCGGTGGTGTCCCCTGGTCTCGGCGGGACGGGCGTGTCGGAATTGTCCCGTGATGGAGCAGTGGACATGGTCGCGATCACCGCTCTCGGGCCGGAGCGGCCGGCCTGGTCCGTGAGCCGTGTCACCGCGTCTGAGCTGGCATGATCGTCTGCCGTCCGGGCGCTCGGCAGGGAACCGAGAGTGAGTGGGGGGTGAGCGCGCGTAAACCTCCGTCTCAGATAGTAGGAAGTCCGAGTAATTGTGGAGACAGACCGGCCCAGCTGCCTTAGCTTTGTAGAAGCCGAACGTCTCGCTAGATCAAGCGACTGGCGGTTGTGAGCGCGCGCCCCGAAGCAGGCAACCCCTGCGGCGTCCGCTTCCCGCCCCTTCCGGCACCTCGAAATCCCTGATCTCGACATCACGTTCACGATTTTTCGATCTCGAAATCCTCGCGATCTCAAGGAGTCGATCCACCATGGCCGAGACCACTGTCCGCCGCCGCGTCCGCCACACCCACCGCCCGACCGATTCGGAGCGGCAGAATGCCGCCGCCGCCCTGCAGCGTGCCCTCGACCGCAGGGACAACGGCGGCTCCACCGGCCACTGAACCGGGCCGCCGCGCATGTCCGGTGCCGCTCAGCCCCGGCTGATCTCGAAGTGGTCGATGCGCTCGCCGGACTCGGCGAGCGCGGTGACCTTCATGCGCGCGTGCCGTCCGGGCTCGACCTCCACCGCGAGGAACGAGAAACCGGTGTAGCGCACCCGCGACCACTCCACGCTCTCGACGGCTTTGCCGCCGCCCTTGACTACGTGGTACGTGTCCACGCTCTCCCGGTCCGCGACATGCCCCTCGAAGCTGTCCGGCACCGGGAAGTCGTACAGCGCCTTGCCCGCGCCGCCCGCCGTGACGTACACGATGCCGTCACGCGTCGGGTCGGTCCGCTCGCCGATCGGCACCTTGCGCCGCACCGCGTTCTTCAGGATCGCGTCGGTGCGCTCGTAGACGTGGTTGTGGCCGTTGATGACCAGGTCCACCTGGTGCTTCTCGAAGAGCGGCACCCAGGCGTCGCGCACCCCGCCGTCCGAGGCGTGCGCGTTGGTCGTGGAGAAGGCGCAGTGGTGGAAGAAGACCACCACGAAATCGATGTCGTGGCGCGCCCGCAGCTCGCCCAGGCGCCGGTCCAGCCAGCGGGTCTGCCTGCCACCGCTGATGCCGAAGTTGGCGGGGATCTCGTACGACACGTCATTGGCGTCGAGCGCGATCACGCCGACGTTGCCGTGCGTGAAGGAGTACGCCCCGGGCTGGTTCACCGGGTCCGGGCCGTTGTCCGGCAGGGTCCAGCGGGCGTTCTGGCCGCCGTAGCCGTCGGGCGAGTACCAGGCCTCCATGTCGTGGTTGCCGGTCGTCACCATCCAGGGCACGGTCTTGGACACCGTCTCGGTCTGCGCCAGGAACTGGTCCCAGGTGCGCGCGTCGTAGGTGTCGCCGGTGCGCCCGGAGCCCGACGGATCGGCGTAGCAGATGTCGCCCGCGTGCAGGTGGAAGGCCGGGTTCTGGCCCAGGATCAGCTGGTCGTTGCCGAGTGCGTGGTAGCTCACGCCCTGGTCGCCGAAGGCGGTGAAGGTGAAGTTCGCGGCCCGCGAGGGTGCGGTGGTGAAGGTGCCGAGCGTGCCCAGGTTGCGGGTGTCGGCCGGGTCGAAGCCGTCGTGGCCGACGCCGTAGTAGTACGTGGTGCCGGGCTTGAGGCGCTCCAGGGCCGCGTGCACGTAGTACTGCTCGGCCGCCGCGATCCTGCCGTCGTTCAGCGACGGTGTGGTCAGATGACGCACTTCGGCGTCGATCCTCCGGCTCAGCGCCCACGGCTGGAGGCCGATCCGGATGTACGGGCGGCGCACGGCGAAGGGGACCTGCCAGGAGACCGCCATCTGCGTCTTCGGGTCGGCGCCGTACGCCAGGTGCCGGCCGAACGGCGCGACCAGTGAGCCGTCGACCCGGGTGGTGCTGTGCGAGGTGGGGACCGAGGGCGCGGCGTACGCGGGCGAGGCGGTGAGCGAGGTGCCGAGCCCGGCACCGGCGACGGCGGCGGTCGCCACGCTCGTACGCAGCACACCGCGCCGGGTCAGCCGGGTCCGCAGGTAGTCGTGCTGCTCGGCCATGCTCATGCGGTCGGCGAGCTTCTCGGGGATGCCGAAACGTGGGATGTCCATGGCGACAACCTGCACGCGTTGCCTGACGCCGCCCCGTCGGATAGGTGAACGGTACACGTACAGCTCACCATGTGTCCGTATGGTGGACGCGACGTGTCATGGGGTGGGACGCGCAGTATCGTGCCGGACATGGCTTCCAGCATCAATCTCGCAGTGATCCCCGGTGACGGTATCGGCCAGGAGGTCGTGGCCCAGGGCCTCAAGGTCCTCAACGCTGTTCTCCCGCAGGACGTGAAGCTGGAGACCAAGGAGTACGACCTTGGTGCCCAGCGCTGGCACCGCACCGGTGAGACCCTCCCGGACGCGGAGCTGGAGGCCCTCAAGGGCCACGACGCCATTCTGCTCGGCGCGATCGGTGACCCGTCCGTGCCCTCCGGTGTGCTGGAGCGCGGTCTGCTGCTGAAGCTGCGGTTCGCCTTCGACCACTTCATCAACCTGCGGCCGTCGAAGCTCTTCCCGAACACGGAGACCCCGCTGGCCGGCCGTCCGGAGATCGACTTCGTCGTCGTCCGCGAGGGCACCGAGGGTCCGTACACCGGTAACGGCGGCTCGCTGCGCACCGGCACGGAGCACGAGGTCGCCACCGAGGTCAGCCTCAACACCGCCTTCGGTGTCGAGCGCGTGGTCCGGGACGCCTTCGAGCGTGCCGCCGCCCGCCCGCGCAAGAAGCTGACGCTGGTCCACAAGAACAACGTCCTCGTCTACGCCGGCCACCTGTGGAAGAACACCTTCGACAAGGTCGCGGCCGAGTACCCCCAGGTCACCACCGACTACCTGCACGTCGACGCCGCGACGATCTTCTTCGTCACCCAGCCGGAGCGCTTCGACGTCATCGTCACCGACAACCTCTTCGGCGACATCCTCACCGACCTCGCCGCCGCCGTCTCCGGCGGCATCGGCCTGGCCGCCTCCGGCAACATCAACCCGACGGGTGCCTTCCCGTCGATGTTCGAGCCGGTCCACGGCTCCGCCCCCGACATCGCGGGGCAGGGCAAGGCCGACCCGACCGCCACGATCCTCTCCGTCGCCCTCCTGCTGCGCCACCTCGGCTACGAGGCCCAGGCCGTGCGCATCGAGGACGCCGTCTCCGCCGACCTCGCGGAGCGCGACGGCAGCGCCCGTACCACCGACGAGATCGGCGACGCGCTCGCGGTACGCGTAGCGGGCTGATCCGACGACTCCACCACGAAGCCGCCGGGTCGCACACGCACCCGGCGGCTTCTCCTGTGCGGCCCCGGGTGCCACCATCGAACCCTGGACCGCACTCACGTCATTTCGTGCACGGCCACCCGCGAGAGATAATCGAACGGGACCGTGGTCCGCCACGAAGCTCGGACGTCCTAGCACCTGTCCGGCAGGAGCTGGCGTGGACGTGGTCCTACACACACAAAACGGTGAAGGACAAGCACTCATGACGACGCCCACGATCGAGCTCAAGCCCTCCTCGACCCCGCTGTCCGACGCGGAGCGCGACGCGATTCTGGTCAAGCCCGGATTCGGCCGCTACTTCACCGACCACATGGTGACGATCAAGTGGACCGAGGGCCGCGGCTGGCACGACGCCCAGCTCGCACCGTACGCGCCGCTGTCGATGGACCCCGCCAACATGACGCTCCACTACGGCCAGGAGATCTTCGAGGGTCTCAAGGCCTACCGGCAGCCCGACGGCACCGTCGCCACCTTCCGCCCCGAGGCCAACGCCGAGCGCTTCCAGGCGTCCGCCCGCCGGCTCGCGATGCCGGAACTGCCCGTCGAGACGTTCGTCGCGGCCTGTGACGCGCTCGTCCGGCAGGACGCCGCCTGGGTGCCGGCCCACGGCGGCGAGGAGTCGCTCTACCTGCGCCCGTTCATGATCGCGACCGAGGTCGGTCTCGGGGTGCGGCCGTCCAACGAGTACCTCTTCCTCGTGATCGCCTCGCCGGCCGGCGCCTACTTCCCGGGCGGCGTGAAGCCCGTCTCCATCTGGCTCTCCGAGGACCGCGTCCGCGCCGTCCCCGGCGGCATGGGCGACGCCAAGACCGGCGGCAACTACGCCGCGTCCCTCCTCGCCCAGGCCGAGGCCGCGGCCAAGGGCTGCGACCAGGTCGCCTACCTCGACGCCGTCGAGCACAAGTGGGTCGAGGAGCTCGGCGGAATGAACCTGTACTTCGTGTACGGGAACAAGATCGTCACCCCGGCCCTGACCGGCTCGCTCCTCGCGGGCATCACCCGCGACTCGCTGCTCAAGCTGGCCGGCGACCTCGGCTACGAGCCCGAGGAGAGCCGTGTCTCCATCGACCAGTGGCGCGACGACACCGCGAACGGCACCCTCACCGAGGTCTTCGCCTGCGGCACCGCCGCCGTCATCACCCCGGTCGGCATCGTGAAGAGCGCGAGCGGCGAGTGGACCCAGGGCGACGGCACGCCCGGCCCGGTCACCCTCAAGCTGCGCGAGCGTCTGCTGGACATCCAGCGTGGCACCGCCGAGGACACCCACGGCTGGATGCACCCGCTCGGCTAGGCAGTGCCCCGTGGAAGGGCGCGCCCCCCCCGGGGGGGGCCGGCCCCCCCGCGACAAGCCTCCGCCGGCCCGCGGCCGAGCGGGGGGCCGGAGACAGCTCAGCCGGCCAGCGCCTCCTCCGGTGTCTCGCTCGGGCGCGGCTCCGAGACACGCAGCCGCGGGGCTTCCCGGTGCGCCGGGTCGCGGACCTCGCCCACCAGCAGCTCCAGGACGTCCTCCAGCGCCACGAGCCCCAGGACCTTGCCGGACGCGTCGGCGACCTGAGCGAGGTGCGTGGCAGCGCGGCGCATCACCGTGAGGGCGTCGTCCAGGGGAAGTTCGGCCCGCAGGGTCGTCATCGGGCGCCACATCTGCTGCGGCACCGCCCGGTCGGATTCCTCCAGGTCGAGGACGTCCTTCACGTGCAGATAGCAGCCCATGAAGGCGCCGTTCTCGGCGACCACCGGGAAACGCGAGTACCCGGTGCGCGCGGTGAGCGCGACGACCTGGCCGGGAGTGACCGAGGGATCCACCGTGATCAGCAGATCGCGGTCCAGCAGGACGTCGGTGACCGGGCGGGAGCCCAGCTCCAGGGCGTCCTCCAGGCGCTCCTGCTCCTCGGGGTCGAGGAGACCGGCCTGGCCCGAGTCCTCGACGAGACGATTGAGCTGTTCGCTGGTGAAGACCGCCTCGACCTCGTCCTTGGGCTCGACGCGGAACAGCTTGAGGATCACCCGCGCGCAGGCTCCCAGGGCGACGGTCACCGGACGGCACAGCCGCGCGAAGGCCACCAGACCGGGGCTGAGCCACAGCGCGGTCTTCTCGGGCGCGGCCATCGCCAGGTTCTTCGGCACCATCTCGCCGATGACGAGGTGGAAGAAGACGACGAGGGCGAGCGCGATCACGTAGCCGAGCGGGTGGATCAGCCCGTCCGGCAGATGCGCCGCCTCGAAGACCGGCTCCAGCAGGTGGGCGACGGTCGGTTCGGCGACGGCGCCGAGCGTCAGCGAGCAGACGGTGATGCCGAACTGCGCGGCGGCCATCATCTGCGGGAGGCGTTCGAGGCCGTACAGGACCTGTCGGGCCCGTGCGGTCCCGAGCGGTTCGATCTGGCTGCGCCGCACGGAGACCAGGGCGAACTCGGCGCCGACGAAGAAGCCGTTGGCGAGCACCAGCAGGGCGGCGAAGAGAAGTTGGAGCACGCTCATCGGACGGCCTCCGGGACGGGCGCGGTCCGCACCAGGCGGACGCGTTCGGCGCGGTAGTGCCCGACCTGGCGTACCGACAGACGCCAGCCCGGCAGTTCGGCCCGGTCGCCGGGGGCCGGGATCCGGCCGAGCAGATCGGCGACCAGGCCGGCCACGGTCTCGTACGGTCCCTCGGGCACGTCGAGGCCTATGCGCTGGAGGACGTCGACGCGGCAGCTGCCGTCGGCGTCCCAAGCGGGCCGCCCGTCCTCGGGCGGGGCGGGGGCGAGCTCGGGGAGTTCGTTGAGGACGTCGTCGTGCTCGTCGTGGACCTCGCCGACGAGTTCCTCGACGATGTCCTCCAGGGTGACGACACCTGCCGTACCGCCGTACTCGTCGACGACGACGGCGATGGGCTGTTCGCTGCGCAGCTGTTCCAGCAGCGGCTGCACGGGCAGCGTCTCCGGGACGAGCAGCGGTGCCTGGGCGATCCGGCCCACCGGGGTGCGCAGCCGGTCGTGCGAGGGGATCGCCAGGGCGTCCTTGAGATGCACCATGCCGACGATCTCGTCGATCCGCTCCCGGTAGACGGGGAATCGGGACAGGCCGGTGGCGCGGGTGAGGTTGACGACGTCCTCGGCGGTCGCCGACGACTGGAGCGCGCTGACCTTCACGCGCGGCGTCATGACGTGCTGGGCCGTCAGGTCGGCCAGCGAGATGGTCCGCACGAACAGGTCCGCGGTGTCCTGCTCCAGGGCGCCGGCCTGTGCCGAGTGCCGGGCCAGGGAGACGAGTTCGCCGGGGGTGCGGGCGGAGGCCAGCTCCTCGGCGGGTTCGACGCCCAGTGCGCGCACCAGCCGGTTGGCGACGGTGTTGAGCGCGGCGATCACCGGCCGGAAGAGCCGGGAGAAGACGTGCTGGGGGCCCGCGACGAAGCGGGCGACCTGGAGGGGCCTGGACACCGCCCAGTTCTTGGGCACCAGCTCACCGACCACCATCTGCACGGCCGAGGCGAGCAGCATGCCGACGACCACGGCGACACCGGGTACGGCGCCTTCGGGGAGGCCGATCGCGGTGAACGGGCCGTGCAGCAGCTCGGCGAGCGCCGGTTCGGCGAGCATGCCGACCACGAGCGAGGTGATGGTGATGCCGAGCTGGGTGCCGGAGAGCTGGAAGGACAGCTCCTTGAGGGAGTCGACCACGGTACCGGCCCGTCGGTCACCTTCGGCCGCGGCCTTCTCGGCGTCGGGGCGCTCGACCGTGACGAGGCCGAACTCCGCCGCGACGAAGAAGCCGTTGGCGAGGATCAGCAGGAACGCCGCTCCCAGGAGCAGCAGGGGGATGGTCATGCCGCCGCCTCGGTATGTCGGGAGGGGGCGGCGCAGGTACTACAGGACGATCCGTCCATCGCTGGAGGGAGTCACTCCTCGGGTAGCAGGGGGCCTCGGAAACGCCGGGTGGCGGATCGAAGGCGGAGGCGCAACGAAAACGCCTCCGCCAACAGGTTAATCAAGACATGGGCCCTCGGGGCAGGGTGGAAGGGCGAGAGTCAGCCCTGATGTTCGTCACGTCGTCCGTGCGGCTCGCCGATGGCCCGGGCCTCGGCGAGGGCGCGCAGGGCGCGGGCGTCCTCGATCGCGCGCTGCTTGGCGATGCCCGGCTGGATGCCGAGCGCGGGCAGGCTGGTGCCGTCGCTCAGGTTGAGGAACACCCAGGGGTCGCCGGGGCGCAGGTTGACCTGGAGGATCTCGGCCCACTCCAGGTGCCTTCTGCTGGCGATGTTGACCACGGTGACGCCGGTCTCGTCGGCGACGACCTTGGGCCGGGCGAGCAGCAGGAGTACGCCGAAGAGCAGCGCCGCGGTGAAGACGAAGCTGGTCCGCTCCCCCGGGCTGAGCTGTTCGAGGAGCAGTGCGACCGTCGTGATGACCACGAAGATGGCGGCTCCGCCGATGAGCAGCACGGCCCGGGTGCGGGACGGCCGGAAGGTGACGGGGAGCGCGGGAGGCGCGGAGTTGTCCGACATGTTCTGCGTCCCGTCAGAGCCGGCAGGCGTGGATGGCCGTGGTCAGGATGGCCCGCGCGCCGAGGGCGTACAGGTCGTCCATGATCCGCTGGGCCTCCTTGGCGGGGACCATGGCCCGGACGGCCACCCAGCCCTCGTTGTGCAGCGGCGAGATGGTCGGCGACTCCAGCCCCGGGGTGAGCGCGACGGCCTTCTCCAGGTGCTCGGCGCGGCAGTCGTAGTCCATCATCACGTACGTCCGCGCGACCAGGACGCCCTGGAGGCGGCGCAGGAACTGCTGGACCTTGGGCTCGGCCTCCTCCGAGGTGTCGGCGCCGACGCGGCGGATGACGACGGCCTCGGACTTCATGATCGGGTCGCCGAAGACCTCCAGGCCCGCGTTGCGCAGCGAGGTGCCGGTCTCGACGACGTCCGCGATGACCTCGGCGACACCCAGCTCGATGGCCGTCTCGACGGCGCCGTCGAGGTGGACGACGGAGGCATCGATGCCGTGGTCGGCGAGGTGCTTGGCGACGATGCCCTCGTAGGAGGTGGCGACGGTCATGCCGGACAGGTCCGCTACGCCGTTCGCGGTACCGGGCTTGGTGGCGAAACGGAAGGTGGAGCGGGCGAAGCCGAGCGGGAGGATCTCCTCCGCGTTGGCGCCCGAGTCGATGAGCAGGTCCCGGCCGGTGATGCCGATGTCGAGGCGGCCGGAGGAGACGTAGATCGCGATGTCGCGGGGGCGGAGGTAGAAGAACTCGACCTCGTTCTCCGGGTCGACGATCCGCAGCTCCTTGGACTCCCGGCGCTGCTGGTAGCCGGCCTCATGCAGCATCTCCGCCGCAGGGCCTGACAGGGAACCCTTGTTGGGGACGGCGATGCGCAGCATGAGGTCGGCTTCCTTCGTTCGTGCGTTTGTGTGTGGATTGCTGGTGCGGCTCAGAGGTGGGCGTACACATCGTCGAGGGAGATCCCGCGCGCGACCATCATCACCTGGACGTGGTAGAGCAGCTGCGAGATCTCCTCGGCGGCGGCGTCCTTGCCCTCGTACTCGGCGGCCATCCAGACCTCTGCGGCCTCTTCGACGACCTTCTTGCCGATGGCGTGGACACCCTTGCCGACCAGCTCGGCGGTACGCGAAGTGGCGGGGTCGCCGTTGGCGGCCTTGTGCTGGAGCTCGGTGAAGAGCTCCTCGAACGTCTTCTTGGACATGGTGCTGCCCACCCTACGCGCTCGTGGCCGTACCTCAGCGCCAGGGTTCGGATACCGAGCGGAGTGTGGCCGCCGTCGCCACGGCGGCGGTCACCGCCTCGTGACCCTTGTCCTCGTTCGAGCCCTCGATGCCCGCGCGGTCCAGGGCCTGTTCCTCGGTGTCACAGGTCAGCACGCCGAAGCCGACGGGGACGCCGGTGTCGATGGAGACCTGGGTGAGGCCCTGGGTGACCCCCTGGCACACGTAGTCGAAGTGGGGGGTCCCGCCGCGGATGACGACTCCGAGCGCGACGATCGCGTCGTAGCCGCGTCCCGCGAGGACCTTGGCGACGACCGGGAGCTCGAAGCTGCCGGGGACCCGCAGCAGGGTCGGCTCGTCGATCCCCAGCTCGTGCAGGGCGCGCAGCGCGCCGTCGACGAGGCCGTCCATCACCTTCTCGTGCCACTGTGCCGCGATGACCGCGACGCGCAGGTCGCCGCAGTTGCGTACGGACAGTTCGGGTGCACCCTTGCCGCTCACGTCTCTCCTCAGTGCCGCTGTGCTGTGTTGCCGTTGGTGCTGCTTGTTCGGTGGTGTTGCCGTGTTACTGGTTGCTGCAGGCCGACACGGTGGTCGTGTCGAGCCAGGGCAGATCGTGTCCCATCCGGTCCCGCTTGGTGCGCAGGTAGCGGAGGTTGTGTTCGCCCGCCAGGACGGGCATCGGCTCGCGGCCGGTGACCTGGAGGCCGTGCCGGACGAGCGCGTCGGTCTTGTCGGGGTTGTTGGTCATCAGGCGCAGGCTCCGCACGCCGAGATCCTCCAGGATCTGGGCGCTCGCGCCGTAGTCCCGGGCGTCGGCGGGCAGGCCCAGCTCCAGGTTGGCGTCGAGGGTGTCCCGGCCGCGTTCCTGGAGTTCGTACGCGCGGAGTTTGGAGAGCAGCCCGATGCCGCGTCCCTCGTGACCGCGCAGGTAGACCACGATGCCGCGGCCCTCGGCCTGGATGCGCTGCATGGACGTCTGGAGCTGGGGGCCGCAGTCGCAGCGCTGCGAGTGGAAGACGTCGCCGGTGAGGCACTCGGAGTGGACGCGGACGAGGACGTCCTCGCCGTCGCCGACGGTGCCGTGGACGAGGGCGACGTGCTCGACGCCGTCGACGGTGGAGCGGTAGCCGTAGGCAGTGAACTCGCCGAAGGCGGTGGGCAGGTGCACCTCGGCCTCACGGCGCACGGTGGGCTCGGCCGACGGTCCCCCCTGCTCGGGCGGGGCCGAGAGCTTGAGGGAGCGCCGGTAGGCGATCAGGTCCTCGATGGAGACGATCGTCAGGCCGTGCTTGCGGGCGAAGGGGATCAGCTCGGGCAGCCGGAGCATCCGGCCGTCCTCGCCGGCGATCTCGACGATCGCGCCGGCGGGGCGCAGTCCGGCGAGCCGGGCCAGGTCGACGGCGGCCTCGGTGTGGCCGTTGCGGACCAGGACACCGCCGGGCCTGGCGCGCAGCGGGAAGATGTGCCCGGGGCGGACGAAGTCGTCGGCCTGGGCGGTCCCGTCGGCGAGGAGCTGGAGCGTGGTGGCCCGGTCGGACGCCGAGATGCCGGTGGTCACACCGTGGGCGGCGGAGGCGTCCACGGACACCGTGAACGCGGTCTTCATCGACTCGGTGTTGTCGTCGACCATCTGCGGGAGCCGGAGCCGGTCGAGTTCGTCGCCCTCCATGGGTGCGCAGATCAGGCCGCGGCACTCGCTCATCATGAAGGCGACGATCTCGGGGGTCGCCTTCTCGGCGGCGATGACGAGGTCGCCCTCGTTCTCCCGGTCCTCGTCGTCGACGACCACGACGGGGCGGCCGGCCGCGATGTCGGCGATGGCCTGCTCGATCGGGTCGAGAGCGAAGTCGGAGGCATCCTGGTCGTGCCCGATGCTGTACCGAACCGGCGCGGTTGTCATGCCGGGGCTCCTTCCATGACGGGCTGCCCGGCCTTTCGGGAGCGCAGCCACCAGTCGCGCATGCCCCACAGGACGAGCGCGCCGTACAGGACGTAGACGAATCCGGAGAAGGCGAAGCCGTTGGCGAAGTTCAGCGGTACGCCCACGACGTCGACGAGCAGCCAGGCGAACCAGAACTCGACCATGCCGCGCGCCTGGGCGTACATCGCCACGATCGTGCCGACGAAGATGTACGCGTCCGGCCAGGGGTCCCAGGACAGGGACGGGTAGGCGAGGAACAGGCCGGCGACGGCGACCGTGCCGACGGCGGCGGCACCGGCCATCGCCGCGCGCTCGCGCCAGGTGGCGAAGCGGACCGCGACGGAGCCGTCCTGGCCCTTGCCGCGGTTCCACTGCCACCAGCCGTACACGGCGACGACCATGACGACGACCTGCTTGCCCGCGCTGCCGGAGTAATGGGCGGTCGCGAAGGCCGCGAAGAGGATGACGCCCGAGACGAACTGGGCGGGCCAGCTCCATATGGAGCGCCGCCAGCCGAGGGCGAGGGCGATCAGACCGATCACGTTGCCCGCCATGTCCGACCACTTGATGTGCTGGTCGAACAGGACGAAGGCCTCGGAGTTGAGCCAGTTCACCGGGTGGCTCCCTCGGTGCCGGGCAGGCCGGCCGGCTGGTCGCCGCGCCCGCCGAGCAGCCGCTCGACGTACTTGGCGATCACGTCGACCTCGAGGTTGACCGGGTCGCCGGGCTGCTTGTGGCCGAGCGTGGTCAGGTCGAGGGTGGTGGGGATGAGGCTGACCGTGAAGTGGTCGGGGCCCGCGTCGACGACCGTGAGGCTGATGCCGTCCACGGTGATCGAACCCTTCTCGACCACGTAGCGGGAGAGGTCCGCGGGGAGCGAGATCTTGACGATCTCCCAGTTCTCGGACGGCTTGCGCTCGATGATCGAGCCGGTGCCGTCGACGTGCCCCTGCACGATGTGTCCGCCGAGGCGCTCGCCCACGGCCATGGGGCGTTCCAGGTTGACGCGGGATCCGACGGCCAGGGCACCGAGACTGGAGCGGGTCAGGGTCTCCGCCATGACGTCGGCGGTGAACTCGTCGCCCTCGTGCTCGACCACCGTGAGACAGACGCCGTTCACGGCGATGGAGTCGCCGTGCTGCGCGCCCTGCGTGACGACGGGGCCGCGCAGACGAAAACGGGAGGCGTCGTCGAGGATCTCGACGGCGGTGACCTCACCCAGCTCTTCGACGATTCCGGTGAACACTTCCCGGGTCCTCCTGCCTCATGGGGCACGGACTCCGGGGCCTGTCGATGACGACAGAATGAGCGGACGAGAACACCGGGAACGTCGCCGACAGGGACACGTCCGACAGGACGTGCGCAACATACGGCGGCGCGCACGAATGCCCGCCCGCCGCGCACTGCCTCCCATCCGGACTTTAACCGTCGGTCCAGGAATTTCACCTGGTCAACCG
>NZ_JBVHOQ010000032.1:0-102167 GCF_055568375.1 Streptomyces sp. NPDC026062 | reverse complement strand
ACAGTGGCTCCACACCTACAATCACCACCGCGGACACACCGCGCTCAAGGGCCAACCACCCGCCAGCCGTGTCCCCAACCTCACGGGTCAGTACAGTTAGGCCGTCGACCTCATCACCGAAACCAGACCTCCGACCTACGCATTACGGCACATAGACAGGCAATGCCCGATTTGCCATGATTCCAAGGTCACCCGAAACAAGAAACCCCAGGCCACGGTGAGTGAGTCCTGGGGTTCTTCTGAGCCGCCTTCGGGATTCGAACCCGAGACCTACGCATTACGAGGGAGTTTTAGACTCCCCGGCTCACCTGCGAAAACCTGGCCACAGGCCGTTTGACCTGCGAAAACGGGTCACGGTCTATCACTCGCGATCACGCCCGTTCCCGGCCTCATCCGTACTGAATGTGTACCGGATACGTACCGCGAAGCGGCCCACCGACGAACGGTGACACCTGCCCTGACCTGCGCCCACGCGAGCGCGCCACGGCGGACCACACCATCATGCACCCCGCGCCCGACCACTGCGGCGGTTCCTTCCCTTCGGCTTCCCACAGAGCCGTTGGTGAGCGTCCGCCACCGCTGCGGCGGCGAGTCCGCGAGTGCGCCAGCTTCCCCGAAGTCCGCACGGCACCTTGAACGTGTGGTGTCGCGCTTCCCACCCGGAGACCGTGCGGCCCGACAAGCTGTCGAACCGCGTCACGCCCCCGATGATCTCGCCGTGAAGCCGCAACAGCCATTGACCCTCGAAGCTCGATTCGAGCTGTACGAGGTCATAGCCGTCGCCGAGGTCGGCGGACATGTCCACGGTCCGCGTGACGCGCGCGGGCGGCTCGTCCGGGGGCTGCGGCTCGACCCGAGCCGACTCCACACGGCGGGTGGTGGTCGCGGCGACGCTCGCCAGTCTGCGGCCGCGCGGCTGCGGCTCGGGCGTAACCGCGGGCACCTCCGGCGCGGGCGCCGGCTGCGCCGATTCCTCGGCGGGGGCTGCGGTCCGGATGGTCGCCACGAGGTCGGCCGCGATGCGCTCGATGGTCTCGGGGCTCCCGTCGAGGCCATCGGCCCCGGCGGGTATTGGGCGGCCGTGGCTTATCGCCCCGGCCGCGAGCTCGGCGCGGTGTACGAGGGCGATCGTCAGGGAGATGATGCGGTCCGCCGCACTGCCGTCGCCGATGCGCTTCGGCAACCGGACCAACTGCGGGAGCGGCGCGGTGTCGTGCGGCTCGGTGCGTCGTTGCTCGGCGCTGCGGGCGCGGTACGCCTTGGCCTGGCAGGCGCGGGAGCAGTAGACAGCCGGGCGACCGGTGCGGGCTCGTGGCCGTAAAGGTGCCGGGCAGACGGCGCACGTCGAGCTGTTCGCGTGACTCACGGTTCCCCCTCGTTTCGTCACACGTGACGTTATGCAGCGCGGGTACGGGACCGCCTCACCTGGCGCGGGCTCGTGATGAAACCGCAGCTCGGGAGGCTCGCCCGCCCGCGCCATCACTCCAAGGCCGTGTCCCACACGGCGAGTTGCCCGTTGCACGGACATGGGATCGAACCGTTGGCGATGGATCGTTCCGGACGGTCTTTGGGAGATCGCTCGGCCTTTGCTGCCGCCGCCGAAGGTGCGTCTTCAGAACGGCATGGTGCAGAACGTCGCGGATGAAGACGTATTCGCCGCGATCGTCTACGTACTGACGAGCGGGTGCGCGTGGCGCCACCTGCCGCAGTGCTTCGGGATGGCGAAGTCCACCGCGCAGCGCAGGTTCCGGATCTGGTCCCACGCCGGAGCATGGGACCGACTCCATCAGGCCATACTCGACGGCCGTGTCTCCGGGGAGCTGCTCGACCTCACACGTGTACTTCTCGACTCCGCTCGCGTACGAGCGGACGAGGGGTCGAGCTCTCGGGTTCGAACTCCGTGGGCCGGAGTACACCAGGTGCCGAACTGCCCATCATGTCCACTGCGGCAGGACTGCCCGTCGGCGCCGGCGGTACAGCCTGCGGCGGCGCCGGCATAGACGTGCGAGCGCCCCGACCGATGGACACGGCCGGGGCGCCTTCCCGCGTTGCCCGGACCACCGATGCGCGCCGTCGGTGGCCGTGGAACATACGGTTACACGGTGGTGAGTGGGTGGCGGGGATGATCGAGCCAGAGGTGTTGTCCCTCCGAAGTGACCGTCATGCCGAACCGCTCACGGTCGGGCTGTCCCCACGACACCCACCGTAGGTAGGCATCGGAAACCTCTTCCCACAGATTGCGGTCTCCGTACCAAGTGACGCGGTACTCCGCCTCTCCGGGCACGTAGTCGGCCGCCGCCCACGACCCGCCATCAAGACCGGGCTCGACGAGCAGCAGAGAGAAGGTGCCGGAACCGTCGGTGGACGGGGTCGGAATCCGGGCGACGCCCGGCGCGAGTGCCCCGATCACGAGATCCGCCGCGTACGAGTCCCGCGCCACGGCCCGAGGGTCGAGCCGGGTGACGGCCTCTCGCGCCTCGTCGGCGTGATGCGGCACCCACGTCGCGGTACGGCGCTGAGAGCGGAGCATCATGTACGACGCGAACGAAGGGAACCGCCCTACGGCCTGCCCATCGGCGTTGACGACGAGCCGGGCGAGTTGCCCGTGGCCGTAGTTCGGCGACCATGGCGCGACGATCACCCCGCCCGGTCGGGTCTGCTCCACCCACGCGTACGGGAACCGCTCGACACCGCATGTCACGTGTACCCGGTCGTACGGGCCGCCGTCCGGCCACCCGTCGGTACCATCGCCGACGACCAGTCGCGGCGAGAATCCGGCGGCGGTGATGTTCTTCTCCGCCTGTGCGGCGACCCGTTCGTCAACCTCGATGGACACGACGTTCTGTTCTCCGACTCGGTGGGACAGCAGCGACGCCGTCCACCCGGTGCCGGTGCCGACTTCCAACACCCTGTGGCCGTCATGCACGTCGAGTTCCGTGAGAGTGGTGAACACGATGCCCGGCGCGGAACACGAACAGCTCGGCGTGCCCTTGCCGGTACGCAAGTCTCCGGCGCCGTCGTCGATCTGCGTAACGATCGAGGCGTCTGAGTACACCGCGTTCCACCACCGCGCCCGGTCCTCGTCGCGGTCGATGGCGTAGCCGGGTTCGGGACCGTCGGGCACCGCCCACGCGACGTCAGGCACGAACGTATGGCGCGGTGCGGCTTCGTATGAGGCTCGCCAGGACTCGGGGAGTCGACCAGTCGCGGCGAGATCGTTCGCGAGCGCCCGCGCCTGCCCGTGGTCGGTGATACCCGTCATGTGCCCGTTTCCTTGGTGAGGATGTCGGCGAGTGCGCCGGCGACGCCGATGCCCGTCTCTTCGGCGAGCCAGTCCCATTCGCCGCTCTGGTTGGTCTCCAGGAAGACCCACTGTCCCGCGGTGTCGCGGATGAGGTCCACCGCGCCGAACGCCAGTCCCATCCGCTTGTGCAGCGTCACGAGCTTCGCCGACACGTCGTCGGGCAGCTCGATGACGCGATAGGTGAGCGCGTCGTAGTCCGAGCGCCAGTCGGCTCGGCCCCGCTCGGTCGCCGCGTCGATGGCGACCGTAAAGACGCGGGCGCCGACGACTACCGCTCGCGCCTCGTGGTCCTTGTCCACCTGCTCTTGGAACAGGTGGGCCGTCCGTTCGAGCGATGGGTCAAGCAGATCGTCCGGGTTGGTGATGGGCGACGTGTAGAGGACGCGGATCTGTCCCTCGTCGGCGTGCCAGATGCCGGCGAGCGGCTTGTAGATGATCGGGCGGTCGAGTTCCTTGGCCCACTGGTGCGCGTGCTCGGGCTCGTTGGTGATGAGCGTCTTGGGGATGTTCAGTCCCACCGCCGCCGCGGCGGCCAGTTGCGCGGGCTTGTACTCGGCGCGGGCCGCCGCCACCCGGTCGTTGACCCACCGCGCGCCGTCGAGGGCTTGCAGCACTCCTCCGAAGCCCCGACGGGCCTCGCCGTAGGCGAACTGCTTTTCCGCTCGGTTCATCCCCTCGGGCAGGGTGAATTGGGTGGGGCGCCGGTAGTAGACGCTGCCCACGTCGTCGAGCGGCACGAGGGTGCGGCCCGTGTCGATGGTCGTGAGCGATCCCGACCACGTGTCGGCCGTGGCGATCTCGGCGGACATGCTGACCTTGGTGGGGAAGTCGGTCGCGTCCATGCGGACGACCGGAACGCCGCGAACGGCGAGCTCGGCCGCCACTCGGCCGGCCGTGCGGTCCTCCTCGTCCGTCAGGATTAAGACGGTGCTTGCCATGTCTGCCCCCACCTCAGTCGTCCGAAGTCTCTTCGTTCTGCGGGCCGCTGCCATCCGGGGAACCCTCGCTCGTCTGCGACGACTTGCCCTCGTGCGCGCCTGCGCTCGGGCGGGGGATCTCCAGGAACCGCAGTCCCCAGGGCCGGAACTCGCTCGGCTGGTCGTGGGTGCTCGACAGGATGTGTCGGATGGGGTTGAGCGGGAAGACGTCGCCGACTCGCATCAGCATCCCGCGCGACTCGCCGTCGGGTGAGTGGGTCACGAGGTCCAGTTCCGGTGTGTCGGTGATCCGTTCAGTGATCGGTGTTGCCATCGCGTGTGCCTCTTCCTCGCTCGATGGGTTGCGGTCTCGATGCACCCGTCACTGACGCCCAACAAGGGCGCATCGGTGGTGCTCCGGCTCGACGGTTCGGCGTCCTCGGCGCAGCCGGATCGGTGCCCCACTCGGGCGGCGTCATGGACGAACTTCCGCCGCTCCGAGTGGGAGTCATAGGGCCGAGTGGATACGCGGCGTGCGGGCCATCACGTCACTGACGTGCCTTGTCCCTGGCTTCGAGCGCCTGCGTCAACTGGATGGAGAACAGCTCCATCTGGCTCGGGTCGAGAATGAGCTTCGTGTCCTCCGTGGTGCCGTCACGGCGATGAACCGTGATGGGGAGGAAGGTGCGCTGTGCCGCGTGCTCATAGCGAGCGTCCCGGTTGATCGGGGTCGCGTGGGAGATCATTTGTTCACCTCTTCTGTGACGGTGGCGGAGGCCAACAACTGGCCGCACACCCGAGCGAGTTGCCGCACGTAGATCGCCTGCCCGCTGAGCCCCAGACCAGGGCTTCCGCCGAGCAACGCGCGGGCGTAGTCCACGGGCCCTCGCGCGCTCAGCCACTCCGAGCGCCGACAGACGTCATGGATCAGAACGGCGACATGACCGCGCAACAGGGCGGTGAGTTCGTCGAGCGTGGGGCCGTCGAGCCACACGTCTTCCCGAAGCGCGCGGCCGACGGTCGTACGGATGGTGACCGCGTCGACCGGCAACACCGTCTCGTCGTCGGTCAGTTCGACCGTGAAGCGGCTCGTCGGGTCGCTCTGCGAAGCGCTCACCTGTTACCCCCTGCTCTGGCCGGACGTGACCGATACGCTTAGCGAACCGTGGATCACTGCCCGTGGGTATGCCGTCAAGAGCGGTGGCATGGGGAAAGCGGTGAAAGATCATCTCGCGGAGGGGTGCACCATGGCGCAGACAGCGGGTCGCAATCGGGAGCTCGCGGCCGTCCTCGCCGAAGCGGGATGGTCACACGCGCAAGCCGCAGCGGCCTTCGTCCGCGTGGCCATGGAGAACGACGCCCAAGAGTGCGCGGGAGTCGGGCGATCCCATGTGTCGCATTGGGTGCGCGGAACACGGCCATCGGGCAGAGCGCCGGACATCCTGTGTGAAGCCCTTTCCCGACGACTGGGGCGGGCCGTCACCCCCTCAGAGCTCGGGTTAGCGGGCTCTTCGACTCCCTCAGACGTCGCTCTGGATTGGGGTACGGATACGCTGGCCGCGCTGGCTGATCTCGGGAGAGTCGACGCGGACATGGAACGCAGGCACCTTCTCGGCGCCGCCACGTACTCAGTGGCCGCCCTCGCCCTTCCCGCCGGTTCATGGTGGACGCTGATGGCCGAGCAAGGCAGCACCCGAAGCGCGAGCGCGGGACGCCGAGTCGGCCGCAGCGACCTCGAAGCCGTCCGCGACATGGTCTCGTTCTTCTCAAGAGTCGACCAGCGTCGAGGGGGCGGCCACGCTCGCACCGCCGTCGTTCAGTATTTGCTGTCGGACGTCGCCGGCTACCTGCGCGGCTCCTTCCCGGATGACCGCGTACGACGCGACATGTTCTCGTCGGCGAGCGAACTCGCCTATCTGTCAGGGTGGATGGCCTTCGACAACGCCGAACACTCAACCGCTCAACGTCATTTCTCCGTGGCGGTGAGGCTCGCCGCGGAGGCCGACGATCCGCCGATGGCTGGCCATATCCTGCGCGCGATGGCCCACCAGGCAGTTGACCTCGGGCACAGACAGCAAGCCTTGAATCTGGCCTCCGCTTCGATGGACGGCCAGCGCTACACCTCGGCGAGCCCACGTGAACGGGCCTTGCTCGGCGTCGTGCGCGCCCGGAGCCTCGCCGCGAACGGACAGAAGTCCGATGCTGCCGCAGCGCTCTTGCGCGCCGAGGACGACCTTGCCGCCGCCACGACCGGTGACGACGAACCGAACCGCGTCTTCTTCTTCCAAGAGGCGAGCCTCGCGCACGAGACAGCCTGCACGCTGCGCGACTCGGGCGACCTTGACGGCGCGCTTCGAGAGTTCCGCCGCAGCGTCCGTACACGCAAGTCGTCAACGTTCACTCGCACTCACGCCGTGACCCTCGGCTACCTGGGCACGGTACAGGCGCGCAAGGGCGGCATCGAGGACGCTTGCGCCTCATGGTCACGAGCGCTCGACGCGATGGACGGCGTGCACTCCGCCCGCACCCGCCAGACCGCGATCGACATGCGCCGGGCGCTGTCGCCGTTCCGCAACCGTGGCATACGTGTCGCTGCCGAGGTGGACGCCCGAGCGGCGTCGTACCTCGCTGGAACAACCTGACCGGAAGGAACTTCCCGATGACAGACGCGCCATTCACCGTCGAGCCGATCGCCCACGTGGTCGGCGGGCGAATCGAGCCCACAGACGACTATTGGGGCGGCACTCAGTCGATCATCCGCATCGACGGCGACCGGTTCACCCCTGACGCGGTGAAGGGGCTGGACGAGTTCTCTCATTTGGAGATCGTCTTTCGCTTCCACCTCACCGACCCGGCGGACCTCCACCTCGGCGCCCGCCGCCCGAGGAACAACCCGGAGTGGCCCGAGGTCGGCACCTTCGGCCACCGCAACATGCGGCGGATGAACTGGCTCGGCGTCGGCCGCTGCCGACTGCTGAAGGTCGATGGGCTCGATCTCCACGTTGAGGACCTGGACGCGGTCGACGGCACGCCGGTGCTCGACATCAAGCCCTGGTTCACGGAGATGGGACCGCGCGGCGAGATCCGGCAACCGGCATGGGTTGGCGAAATGCTCGGCCTCTACTACGCCCCCAAGCAAGACTGACCCGTCACCCAAACATGAGAGCGCCCCGCCCTCGGCCTTACGCCGCCGGCGGGGCGCCTCGTGTCACGAGTCGTCGAGTCGGGACCTGACTATCCCGTTGATCCGCTCGGCCGCGATCTCGGGGTCTTCGTGTTCCCAGATCCGCACAACACTCCAACCCCGCGCGTTCAGCGCGGCGTTCGTGTCGGCGTCGCGGACGCGGTTCCCCTCGATCTTCTCTTGCCAGAACTCGGCTCGCTTGGTGGCGGGACGGTGATGCTCGGGACAGCCGTGCCAGTAGCAGCCATCGACGAACACGGCTACACGGGCTTTGGTGAACACGACGTCGGCCGTACGCCGAAGGTCCGCGATCGGCCTTGCCGAGACGCGGTAGCGAAGTCCCTTGCGGTGAAGAGCGGAACGTAGGAGGCGTTCCGGCTTCGTGTCCCGACCCTTGTTCGCGGCCATGACCGCACGCGAGGCGGGCGACGACGCCCACGAGCCGGGCGGCACGGTCTCGGTGGTCACGTATCCGGCGGTACGCGCCATCGCCCACGCTTGCGCCAGGTTGGCGGCGCGAGTCGCCGCGTCCACCTCACCGACATACCGTTCCCGCGTCTCCCCTTCTTGTGACCACCGCAGGTACGCGCGGATGCGGCGAGTGCTGCGGTACAGGCGCAGGGCGATCGACGCGCGCGCGTAACGGCCTTCGCCGACGTCGACGGCTCGCGTGTGGCGGCCGCCGGCTGCTCGGTCCTGTTCAGCCGCTCGGGACTCCCTGTTCATCCCGGCTCTGGGCTTCCACGCCCGATCGGGAGGCATCCGGTCCTTCCAACGCCTCTGCCGATCGTTCGCGGCTTCGGTCACTTCCGCTTCTCCGGGTCCTCCAGGGCCCCGACGGACCTGAGGGCCTCGGCTACGGCGTCCGCGAACACCTTCCCGAGCTTGACCGGCACGGCGTTGCCGAGTTGGCGCATCTTCTCGCCGCGCGGCCCGTCGAGAACCACATGGTCCGGGAAGGTCATGACTCGCGCGGTCTCCCGAACGGTCATGTATCGGTATCCGGTTCCACCCCCGGCGTTGACGAAGTTGACGTTGTCGAGCTGCATGACGGACTCACCGCCCGGCACGCCGTGCACGCCCGCCTTCACGGTCTTCGCGGGTCGGTCCAAGACGTTCGGGGTGTGCCCGGCGTACGTACGCGCTCCCGGCCACCCGAAGTGGTCGGGGATGCCGCCGACTTCGAGCTTGTCCTTGACCGCTTCCTCCGTGACGTACGGAAGCGGCTTCCCCTCGTTCTCGTCGATTCCCGCGATGGCGTCGCGCAGAGTGCGCCACGGCTTCAGCTTCAGCTTTTCCTTGGTCTTCTCGTCCTCGTAGTCGAGTTCGGGAAGGTTGGCGATGACGCGCTTACGGACATCGGCGGGCACCTTCTTGTGCCGCTCTGTCCAGTAGGGTCCGCCTTCGCGCATGGAGTGGATCAACGACTCGTCGGAGTGTGTCTCCTTGGGCATGAACTCGCCCCAGTTCACGTCGAGGTCGGCGCGGAACGCGACGATGATCACTCGATTCCGAATCTGCGGTACGCCATAGTCGGCCGCGTTGACCTCCAACTCCTTCACGACGTAACGCTTCGACGGGTCAACGGTGTCATTGGCGATCAGCTTCTCAAGGTATTCGTTGTGGTCTTCCCACGACGCTTCCTTGTCTCGCTTCTCGAAAGGCAAACGCATTTCGTTCAGAATGTAGTCAAAGTACGACCTGAATGACGGCCGGAGAAGACCCCGCACGTTCTCGCAGATGACCGCCTTCGGCTTCAGCTCCCGAATGGCGCGGAACATCTCCGGGAACATGTTCCGCTCGTCTTCCATGCCCTTGTGGACGCCACCCAGACTGAACGGCTGACACGGTGGCCCACCCGCGAGGACATCGACCTCGTCCGTGACGTGCTCCGCGAAGTCGACGTCACGCACATCGCCCGGCACGAGAGGCCAACCCTTTTCGGGCTCCTTGGGGTCCGGCGGGTTGATCCTCAAGGACTCACACGCCCGCTTGGCGTACTCATTCACCAGGAGCGGACGGAAGCCCGCCGCGTGTACGGCCATCGCGAGCCCACCACCGCCGGCGAACAGCTCGACGCACGTCCCTACCTCTTGGCGTTCTTCTCGCAGCTCAGACATGAGCGAAGCGTACCGCGGAGTTGTTGATCATCGTGGCACATTCCGCAACTTGGTCCGCATGTCCCCCAGAACCACCGGTTAGAGTGACCGTGATCACGCGTTTCACGGAAGATGGGTGCTCGCATGACCGGCCAGTTCAACGATCAGTTCCGCCTCAGCATCACGAGGGCGCTCGGTGATCAGTTGGCGGACGCGCTGGACAACCTGACCCCCGCGCCACTCACTCAGGACAACCTGGACGAGCTGGACGAGCGAGCCAAGATCGAGAAACTTCAGAGCAGGTCCGGGGTCTACCAGCTGCACCAGGGGCCCGATCAGAAGTTGGTCTACGTAGGCAAGGCCGACAAGCCGCTTTCGTCTCGCCTCGGGAATCACCTACGCAAGATTTCCGGTCGCCGAAACATCTCGATCGAAGAGATGACATTCAAGTGCCTGTACGTCGCGGAAGACTTCTCGGCGGTCGCCCCGGAAAAGCTGCTGATCAAAAAGTACAAGGCGTCTGGGCATATTCCCTGGAATGCCAATGGATTCGGCAACAAGGACCCCGGGCAGAACCGGGACAAGACCGTCCTCAAGGCCAATCACTTCGACATGCTGTACCCGATTGACCTTGACCGTACGGTCGAGGGGCTCACGCCGGGCGAACAGAGTCTTGATGATCTGTTGCAGCAGATAAAGCAGGGCTTGCCGTATAATTTCCGCTACAAGGAATCGACGCAATTCAAGAACGTACCCGTATCGGTTCCCAACGCGGAAATGACAGCCGACGGGGTGTTCCGCCTCGTAGCCAGGGAATTGCCCGCAGTCTGGCAGATCAGCACCCTCATGGGGTACACGATCATGTACGACAACCACTCGGAGTACCCGAGCGCGTGGCGGTACTACCGCGGTGACGACGTGCTCGCCGCGCAGCCTGCGGCAAAACCCGCCGACGACGCCAACGAGGATTCAGAGGCGGACGAGGACGGCGAGGCGTAGCAGGCGAGGCCAAAACGACAAAGGCGCCCCTGCCCCGGCATGAGCCGGGACAGGGGCCCTCTGCTGTTACGGGTTACCGAGTTGCCACGCGGCGACGAGGACGGCCGCGACGGCGGCGAGTGCCGCGATCATGGGCCATGGCCACCGGCTGGCTTCGAGGCGGCGGATACGTTCCTCGTGGTCGTCGAGCTGGTCCGTGATGGTGGCGATGCCGTCCAACTTGCCTTCGATCCGGCTCACGCTCTCGCGCACGCCGCGAAGTTCGCCGTACATCTCGGCGGCGGTGATGGTGACGACCGGTGCGGGTTCGTCGGTCACGGGTTGCCCGCTCCCTCCGTGGTTTCGGTGAGGCCGGGGCCGCTGCGTCCCGCACCCGCGGCGGCGAGGGAGGTGAGGACGGACAGGATGGCGGCCGTTGCGGCGAGGGCGAAGCCGCGTTCCCACGGGAGGTTGAGCACTTCCGTGGTGTCGAGCCCGAGCGCGGCTATGAGGGTCTGCGCGAAGGTGCGGACGGCGCGTTCCGCGGTGGCGGTCCAGAACGCGGGGGTGGCGAGGGTGGCCATGCGGGGGTCTCCTGTTCAGTCGGTGACGGTGAAGCCGTGGCGCTTGCCGAGGGCGGCGAGGGAGTTGCGACCGGGGATGCCGTCGGCGTCGCCGCCGGAGTAGCCGCAGCGCTGTTGCCAAGTGGCGTATGCGGTGCGGGTCTTGGTGCCGAACGAGCCGTCCGCCCACCGCGTGGACAGCAGTCCCTCGGCGGACAGGGCGCGCTCGACGAGGGTGACGGCCGTCTTGGCGGTGGTGTGGCCTTGGGCGGCGCTCGGGTCGGTGCGGGCGGCGGCGGTGATGTGGGCGAGGGATACGGCCGGCTTCGGCGTGGTGCCGCCGCCGGACGGCTTCGCGCCGAGTCGCTTGGCGATGCGGGTGCGCATGTCCGGCATGGCGAAGCCCTTGGGGTCGATCTTGGTGTTCGTCCATTCCTTGTGGCCGATCACGGACTTCGCGGTCCAGCCGTGGGCGCGACAGAGGGCGGCCGATGTGCGCTCGATGGCGGCGAGTTGGGCATCCGGCCACGGGTCCTTGCCGTTGCCGAGGTTGACGCACTCGAAGCCGTAGAAGACGCGGTTGCCGTCGGTGTTGTTCTCGTTCGGGCGGGGCGGGGTCGAGCCGTAGTTCTCGGCGACGACCGCGGCGCGTACGTCGCCGTCCCCGGTGCCGGCATGGTTGGCACGGCCATGGCCGACGAGGTGGACGCGGCCGTCCTTGTCGATGACGCCGTGACAGAGCGGGCCGGGCAGGTCGTCGTATCCGTCGAAGCAGATGCGTACGGACGCGTCCGTACCGCTGGTCACGGTGTGGTGGATCACGACGCCGTGGACCGGTCCCCACGGTCCCTTGTGGTTGCGGTTGTGGGTGCGCCATCCGGGATGTTCGACGACGGTGACGTCCTCGGCGCGCAGTGCGTTGACGAGAGCGTCGGCGGACAGGGCCTCAGCCATGGTGCGGACCTTCCTTGCGGGGTGGGATTACTGCTCGTCCTCGGCGTCGGCGGTGGACGCGTCGGCGGGTGGTGCGGGGAGTCGTCCGCGTAGTTCGCGTACGTCCTCTTCGAGGCGGCGGATGCGGTCGAGGAGATCGGGCGGGATCGCGGCCATGGGGCGTGCGCTTTCTAGTCGTCGTTTCCGACATCGCCCGTGGCGGCGGCGTCGAGGATGAGCGAGGCGGTTTCGGGCTGGCCGCGTTCGGGGGCGCGGAGGGTGAAGCCCACGGCGCGGTACCGGCCTGTGAACCCGGCCGAGCTCCACACGTCGGCGATGCGCAGCCGGATCGTGGCGCCGAGGATCGCGGGCGTGAGCTGCGCGGCTTCGAGGTTCACCGTGATTTCGGGGATCACATCGCGGTTCCATGCCTCGCGCAGATCGGCCGTCGCGTGCTCGTCGAGCGTCGCCTTGTCCTTGACGCTCGTGTAATCCGATGTGCCGTCCAGACGTGGCCATCCCTCGTCGAGGGCGCCGGGGATGTAGAGCGCGGCGGACATCAGCGGCCGGTTGTTACTGCCGGAGGTCGCGCCGCGGGAACGCCAGTGGGTGGCGCGGGTGGTGGCGTCGTAGGCGAAGCGGTACGACATCACGGCGCCGGGGAAGTCGAGCACGGTTTCCGCCGGCCCCCGGCTCGCGGTGATCCGCGGATGGCCGAGTTCGAGTTCTCTGACCCGCTCCCCCGCCCTGTCGCGGTAGCAGCGGATACGCCACTCGAAGCCGTTGGATACGGCGGCGAGCTTGTCGAGGGTGTCGCGGATCTTGAGCAGGTCGTACCGGCTGTACTTCCGCGTCCGCCTCACTCCGGACGTGGCGGCCTTGTCGAGGCGGATGCCGATGTCCCCGCCGTCCGATGACTGCGCGAAGTCCACCAGGCGGCGCGCGATCTCGAACTGGTCCACGCCGCTCGCGTTCAGGTCGGCGGTCAACAGCCGGTGGTCCAGGTAGCTGTCGAAGGTGGCGGCTTGGATGTCGGCCTTGGCGGGGGCGCCGCGCGTGGACGAGCCGGGGGCGAGGGTCCATACGATGCCGCCCCACCAGATAGCGCGGTCGCGTTCGATCCACACGGCGGTACGGCCGGGGATCACGGCGGCGGTGATGCGTTCGGCGGTGGCGCGGTCCGGGGCGGTGAGCGAGCCGGAGAACGTGCCGGTCTTGCCAATGTAGTCCTCGATGCTCGCCCCGGAGACGGGGAACGCGTCGCGCACCTGGTCCGTGCGGAGATCGCAGAACAGCGCCCGATAGACGGCGGTCATGTACTGCCCTCCCTCGGGTCAGAGCGGGTACATGAGACCGTTGAGGCTGACCCATGGCGGGGTGTCGCCGGGGTCGTTGAGGAGCGTGGCGGTGCCGTTGCTCCGAAAGTCGATCTTGAGAGCGAGGATCGTGCTGCTCCCCGCGGAGCACGCCACCGCGAGCGTGCGAAGTCCCGTTGGGCGGCCGGTGGTGGGTACGGCGGCGGCGAGGAAGTTGCCGCCACGGGCCGGGGCGCCGCGGGAGTACGTGACGTTCATGCCGCCGCGCCACTGCACGAAGCGGGTACCGATGAGGTCGATGACTCGATAGGCCACGTTGCCGTTGCTGTTGCCGTTGTGGCCGTAGCCCGAGGCGAGTGACGCCTTGGTCCACGGGACGAGTTCGGCGGCGATGCCGACCCATGAGGCACCGCTGTAGCGCTGAAGGCCGGTGCCATTGTCGCGGTACTGCGCCCGGTAGGCGCCCGCCGCGTTTGACTGCGGGATGATCCCGCCCGCCGCCACGGTGTAGCGACGTACGTCGGTGGTGGTCGCGGGGAAGTCGATGCCGCCCGTTCCGGCCGAGACCCGCGCGGCGACCGCCACCCGGTACAGGGCGAGGGCGCCGGCCGGGGTCGGTGGCGTGGCGGGGGCCGCTCCGGGGCTGCCGGGGATGATCTCGACGGCGGCTCGTACCTGGCCGGAATCGTCGTGTGCGGCGTCGTAGACCCGCAACACCACGAGGTCGATGCGCGGATTCGCGGGGTCGCCGTCGGCGAACGTCATGGGCTCGGCGGCGGTGACCGCGACGGGGTAGGCGCCCTGTATCGCGGTGCCCTGCACCACGGCGCGGCCCACGCCGAGGGTGGCGGTCATGGGTCCGGTGGCGTCCAGTGAGAACGGGTCACCGCCGGGGATCACGCCGGGTTGGGTGGTGAGCTCGGCCGCCGGGGTCATGGCGCCGAGCGGGGTCATGCGCGAGTCGTTGCGGGTCTGTCCGCCCGCGAGGTCACCGCGGTTGGTCAGCCATGCCGCCCGTACGGTCATCGTCGTGTCTCTCCCTCGTCGTCGTGGATGGTTCGGGGTCACCACCAGGCGGAGCGCCATAGGACGGTGAGGGCGCCGGCGTCGTTGAATTCCTCGGCGCGGAAGGTGAGCAGCGATTCACCGGGCGGCAGGGTGAACGCCTGCTCGGGGGTGCTGCGCGGGGTCGCGGTGTAGAGGCGCGGGGCGGTGTCGTTGAGCGTGACGGTGCCCTCGCGGGTGTCGATGACGAGCCGGTCCGTGGCGGTCAGCGTGATGTCGTATTCCAGGACGGCGCCGGTCGCCTGATTCGTCACGGCAGGGCGGGTGACGGGGCCGGTGATGGCGAGCACGGGGTAGGTGTCGGCATCGCCGCGGTTGTCGCTGATCACGGCGCCGGGGGTGCCATCCGCGCCCCAATCGAGGTCCCATTCCAGACCTGTCGGGGAATCGGCGGGGTGCCAGTCGAGGCCGGGTTCCGGGACCGGTAGTCCGGTGCGGGCCACCTGCTCGGGGACCTCGTAGCGGCGCGGGTCCGAGCACGTGAATTCGATCGCGCCCGCCGGCTTGCCCCATGTGTAGTCGCGGTTCGCGGGCAGGGTGCGGCGGGTGACGCGCGCCCACATCAGGCGCCGGGTACCAGCGAGTTGGACGACGAGCGGGGTTTCCTCCTGCCGTACGGCGGTCGCCCGCCGCAGGGTGTCGAGGACGGCAGGGAGTCCGGCCGCCCCTCGCGCGTCGTGAATGAGGTAGTCGAAGACGAGGACCCGCACCCCGGCGAGCAGCCAACCGGGCCACGCGCCGTGGGATGCGGGCATCGGGACGGACGCGTCATCGAGGTCGGGCAGGTCGTCCCACCCGGTGAGCTGTCGTCCGTGGATGGGGGTGTCCTCGCCCATCAGGTACGTGCCGAACTGGATCTGTCCGTCCCCGGTGACGAGGACTTCGGCGGGACCGGAGCGCACGAGGATCACCCCCTTCCCTTGGCGAGCCACGCCAGTTCGCGGGCGATGTGTGCCGGGCTCTGGCGTTCCTCGGCGACGAACGTGCCGATCGAGACCATCGGCCCGCGCCCTGCGGGCTCGTCGGCCAGCATCGCGGCGCGCTCGCTCTCGACCTGCGCGGCGAGGGTGGGCCGGTAGGCGGCTACCTCGTCGGTGACCGCGCGGAGCTGCGCGCGCAGGTCGGGGACGGCGGCGGTGATGCCGTCCATGAACCCGGCCATCACAAGCCGTCCGGCCGGGCGCAGGATGCGCGCGTCCCGCTTGGGCGGCCCCTTCCACGAGGTGAGCGAGTCGGTGAGTCCGCCGAGTGAGTCCTTGACGCTGCCGAACATGGACTTGATGCCGTCGATGAACCCGCGCAGTAGGTCCTTACCGGCGTTGAGCAGGACCTTTCCAAGATCGCCAAGGGCCTTGCCGGCGGCGCTCGGCAGGTTCTTGAACCACGCCTTCAGGTCCTCCCACTTGTTCCGCAGTCCGTCGAGCATCCGCAGCAGGCCGGACACCGCGGCGTTGCGCAGCGTCGGGCCGAACTCGACGAGCGCGGACAGCGCCCGGCCGGGCAGTCCGACGAGCCAGGACACGACGGCGGCGATGCCGTTGGCCGCCCACTTGCCGAAGTTCACGAACAGCGTGCGGAAGAACCGCCCGATACCGGCGAGCAGGTCCTTGGCGGCGGACCAGGCGCCGGAGAAGTCGCCGCGCAACAGGTCGGTGACCATCGTCAGGGCGGGTACGAGGATGTTCGTCACGTACGACGCGAGGACGTTCGCGAACAGCGACGCGAGCTGTCCCACGAGGCCGATGATCGGCGTGAGGATGGGCAGCAGTGCGGCGAGCACGCCGCCGATCAGCTCTCCGAGTGCGGCCAGCAACGGGGCTACCGCGACGAGGAGTTGCCCGAGCGATTGGCCGATCTGCGCCAGGGCCGGGGCGAGCGCGGAAATGATCTGCGTCGCGATCGTGACGAGGATCGGCGCGAGCTGCGCGACCAGGGCGAGGAACGGCGCGAGTAGCGCCGGGAGTTGAGCGAGGATCGGTTGCAGTGCGGTACCGAGCGCGGTGACCAACTGGCCGATGACGGGGCCGAGCGAGGCCAGTACGGGGGCGAGGGCACCCGCGAGCATGGTGACGATCTCGGCGGCGATGGGCACCAGATCGGCGAACACCCCGGCCAACGCGGAGACCACCGGGGCGAGTCCGGTACCGAGCGCGGTGACGAGGGTTTCCAGCGCCGGACCGATGGCGGCGAACGCCTGCTGAAGCGGCCCCGCCAGGGCGGAGACCAGGGAGGACAGTAGCGGGAGCGCGGCACGGAGGGCGGCGCCGAGTACCCCGGAAATGACCTGTCCGGCGGCGGCCAGAGTCTCGAAGAGCCCTTGGAAGGCGACTTGCGCTTCCTTGGTTCCGGTGACCTCGGCGAGCGTCTTGGAGACGTCGTTGAGGATGCCGAGGAAGCCGGCGCCCGCGTCGGCGGCGGGGCCGAAGATGTTGCCGACCGCCGTGCCGAGATTCCCGAGGGTGGCGAAGAGCTGCCCGACGAGGGTGACCGCGCGTTCGATGGCGCGCTGTAGTCCGCCGGACTCGAACGCCTTGTTCAGCCGCTCGGATATGCCCTGTGCGGCCGAGCCCGCGCCGGCGGTGAGTTTGGCGAAGCTCGGGCCGGCCGCTGCGGCGATCTGTCCGAGGCCCTGCACCACAAGTCCCGGAACTCCGGCGAGATTGCGAAGTCCGGTGTTCGCCGAGCCCATCGCCTTGCCGAGGGTGCCGGAGTCAGCGAGCTCGACCGCCGCGGCGGCGACGCCCTTACCCATGGTGTTCAGCGCGCCCGCTGTGTCGGTGAGCTGCGTACGCAGCACCGGGAGCACGGACGTGCCGAGCCGCTGCATACTGCCCGCGAGCCCGTCGAACAGCGACTGTTGGACCGACGAGCGCAGACCGTCCCACGCGGGCTTGAGGTTCTGCACCTCGCCCACGAACGCGCGGGCGGAGGGGGCGAGCTTGGCCAGGGCATCGGCATCGCCCTCCAGGGCCTTCGCCACCCCGGCCGTACCGATCTTGATAGCGGCGTTGGCGGAAGCCACCGCGAGCAGTCCGGTTACCGCGACCGCGGCGGCGGGGGCCATCTGCACGAGCCCGCCCACGAGACCGGCGACGTTCGGCACCGCGGTCAGCGCGGCCGTGCGCACGTTGCCGATGGCGCGGACGACGGAACCGAGCCCGCCACCCGCGCCGCCACTGTCACGGCCGAGGTCGCCGAGGGATGCGCGCAGCCCGTCGAGTCCGTCGCGGTCGGCGTCCACCCGGACGTGGATGGTCTCGTCCCGCAACGCGGCGAGGTGCGCGCG
Source organism: Streptomyces sp. NPDC026062 (assembly GCF_055568375.1). NCBI lineage: Bacteria > Bacillati > Actinomycetota > Actinomycetes > Kitasatosporales > Streptomycetaceae > Streptomyces > Streptomyces sp. NPDC026062. The sequence goes on along the minus strand of NZ_JBVHOQ010000032.1, from coordinate 84,522 downwards.
TACGTCGGTGGTAAAGCCGGACAGGTCGGCATCGACGCGCACGTCTATGCGCAGCGAGGCTTCGATCCGGTCCAGTGCGCGCCGTAGATCGGTGGCGAAGCGGGAGGTGTCGGGGACGACGCGGACGCTTACGCGGTCCGTCTCGCGCCCTCCGGGGCTTGCCATAGGGAGGGGTCACCTCCTTATGACCGCCCCCTCTCGGGAGGCGCCGAATCGTTGCGCCAGAGCGGCGACGGTGGCCGGGCGCTGCTGCCGCGCATCGGGCCGCGGAAAGCGTTTGGGGCGGCGGACGCGCTTCTTGCTGTTGGTCTGTGCGGTGATCCACGCCGCTTCGCCCACGGCGTCGATAACGGACGCGAGAAGGTGGGTGGAGACGGTCCACCCGCGGTGTTGCGGGCCGCCGCGGACGGCGGCGGCGAAGGCGGATTCGTCGGGCAGTTCCTCCACGAGGGCGAGCAGCAGGCGCGGCGCCACCGGTCGGCTTCCGTAGAGCGCTTCTGTCAGGTCGAGACCGTAGAAGCGGTGGAAGTCGGCGAGCAGCGCCGTGCCGTAGCTGTCGATCAGCTCGCAGAGGCCGAGGCTTCCCCCGGCGAGACCGCCTGTGCCCACTGCTCGAAGAGCACGGCCGCGGTGGCGAGATCACCGCCGATGGCGTCGAGCAGCCGCCGCCCCTGGTCCGGGGTCTTGGCGGCGATCTTGAGCGCTTCGGTGATGGCGTCGGTGTCGCCGGCGGCGGCAAGCTGCTCGATGTCGCCGAGTAGGCTGCGGTCGTCCGCGCTCATGCGCAGCGGGGACCGGAGCGTGACCGTGCCGCCGTCCGGTAGGGCAATGTCGAAGTCTCCGTATCGAGCTTCGGCGGCGCGGCGGATCTCGTCGAGGGTGACGCGGGCCATCGGTGCGGACCTCTCAATTCATGCGGACGCGAACGGATGTTGGGCATGGCAAGGTCGGATGGTGCGGCGGTCCGCGGTGCTCCGCACCACCCGGCCGGCAATCGGCGGGCTTACGAGCCCGGCGGGACGGACAGCGGGAACACGGGGCTGACCTGCTGGGACCAGTCCTGACCGGACATGCCGAGCACGGTGGCCCGCACCGGAAGCCCGGCGAGGGCTTCGGGGTCGAAGCTGATGTCATCGGCGCGCGCGATGGACACCCGCGGGAAGTGGAAGAACATTCCGTTCCCGCCATCCTTGACCAGGACGAACAGTGCCCCTTCGAGCTCTTCGGGGACGTTCGGGGTCTGGAACACCTTGCGTCCGCCCACGTCCACGGTGGTGCCGTTGGCACCCCAGAACGCCCGATAGGCGGCCTCGTCCCACTGCTGAAGTGCGAACGTCACCGTCTCCACGCGCGGGGACGTGACGTTCCTCAGCGTCTTGTTCTGCCAGGTGCCGAGCGTTTCCGTCTCGCCGCCCTCGGACGTGATGCCGAACGGGTCGTCAAGGCTGGTGTGTCCGAGATCGGCCCACGGGGCGGCGGGGTTGACGATGTCGTCGGGGATGGGCTGGCCGGTGGTCGGGGCGAAGTAGTAGTGGCCCACGGCCGGATTGAGTACGGCGTTGTCATCGAGCGGCACGGCGGTGCCCTCCAAAGTTCTCGGGAACGGCGAAGCGCCCCGACGAGAGGTCGAGACGCTTCGGGGTTGGTCCCGCCTACCGGGCGGGACGGACGGTGAGTTCGTAGGTGGCTTGGTAGCGGTACACGCCGTCGGGCGCCCGCTCGTCGGGCAGCAACACGGGGGCCGCGCGCTCGGCGAGGAAGCCGATGGACCCCACGCCGTCGATCACGGTCTGTCCCCGCCAGGCGGTGACGAGTGCGGTACGGGCGGCGTCGGCCAGGTCTTCCGCGCCACGGTCGGTGGCGGCCCACGTCTGCACATCGACGACCGAGCGGGCCAGGAACCGCACGTCCACTGCGGCCCCGCCCACCGGGCAGGCGAGGACGAACGGCAACGGCATCGGCTCGGGCAGAAGCGTGCCCACCGTCGCCCCGTTGAGGGCGGGGCGGAGCACGCCGACGAGGAGATCCGACACCGACGGCAGAATCCGGGCGGGCATCGGATCACCCCCCACGTGCGGCGCGGGTCATCACGTACAGACCCTGCATGGGGCCGACGGTCTGCCCGTTGGCGTTCGTGTAGGCGCTGCGGCCGAACTCGATGGACAGCGCGGCGACATCGACAAGGGACACCACCACATCGGTACGGCCGCGCGTCACGACGATGCGGGAAACGCCTGCCGACCGGTGCTCGGCGAGGTTCGTGCGCGCTGCTGCGGCGATGCGGTTCGCGCGCTCTCGTACGGCTGTTTTCACCCCTGGCATCCGCGCGACCCGTCGGCCGATGTTCGGGTTGACGCTCGCCATCTAGTCTCCCTGCAAGAAGAGTTGGGCCTAGCATCAACAGCGAGGCACAAGGAAGATGAGACACCGCACAGAGCAGAAACCATCATCAATGGGGTTCTGGCTGGGCAGGGGCAGGAAGGGAGCGGGACATGGCAACCCATATGGTCAACCTTGACGCGTTGATCCCACGCGAAGACTTTGAGGCCGTCGCATCTGAGCAGGCAACCCAGACGTCGATCCTCAGCGCCACGATGAAGATCACAGACCTGACCCAAGACAGCCTGATGTACAACGTCTTGAGGAAGCCAGATTTTCAGCGTGAAACAGCGAACTGGGCACCAGAAAAGGTTGCCGAACTAGTCCGCAGCTTCGTCGCCGGAGACTTGATCCCTTCTATCATTTTGTGGCGTTCGCCGACCAGTGGAAATATCTTTGTCATCGACGGTGCACACCGACTAAGCGCACTAGCCTCTTGGGTCCAAGACGACTACGGCGACAAGCACACGTCGATTAGGTTCTTTGACAATGCTATTCCGGATGAACAGAAAAGAGCAGCCGAAGCCACACGTAAGCTCATCGCGGAAAGGGTCGGCTCGTACGCCGATCTGGGACTCGCTCTCAGAAACCCTGACACCACTTCCAAAGAGCAGCTACAGCTCGCCAGAAACCTTGGCGCCTTCGCGATTCACCTGCAGTGGGTTAACGGAGAAGCCGAGAAGGCAGAGAGTTCTTTCTTCAGAATCAACCAACAAGCCACGCCCATCGACCCGACCGAGCTCGAAATGATCAAGGCGCGTCACAAGCCTAACGCGTTGGCGACGCGCGCATTCATTCGCGCGGGAACAGGGCACAAATACTGGTCATCCTTCGACGAGTCAATCCAGTCAGAAATCGAGTCCCTCGCCAAGGATGTCTACAACCTGATTTTCAGGCCGAACCTGGATATGTCAATCCGTTCGGCCGACCTTCCCGTAGCAGGCAGGGGATATTCTGCCGACAGCGTCAAAATGGTCTTCGAGCTTGTAAATTTCGTCAACAAGCTCCACCCAGATATGTGGCGGCCAGAGGTTGGGGCAAGCAAGCGAAGAGGTCGAGCTCAACAGCAGATCAACATTCTGGTCGACGACCCAGACGGCGGAACTACACTTAAATACATGCGGGCAGTAAAAAGAACCGCAGGAAGGATCGCCGGAAACGAACCGGCCTCGCTAGGACTTCACCCTGCGGTCTATTTCTACAGCGCCACGGGGCGATTTCAGCCAGCGGCCTTCCTCGCCGCGACAGCCCTAATCCAGGAACTCTCAGAAAAGAACCAACTCTTCAAATTCACAGACGTCCGCAAGAGGTTCGAAGAGTTCCTGATTGATTACAAGTATTTCCTGAACCAAATCGTGCGCGCAAACGGCAGCCTCCAACGCTCAGTCCCGCCGATTCTGACCATGTATCAGATCATCTTCGAGGCGATGATCGAAGGCGTTGAAGAAGGCGAGATCATAAAGCGCCTGCAGGGCAACAGTGCACTCCGTGCATCGGTGAAGGTCATCACCGATGATGATCGCGTCCATCGCCGAAACTTCTCGGCGGAGACTAAGAATTCGGTATTCTTGAAGGCTGCGCTAGCCGAAGCCACCAGGTGTGAAATTTGCCAGGCGCGCCTCCACTTCAAGTCCGTCACCGTGGACCATAAGATCCGAAAGGAGGATGGCGGAACAGGAGCGATGAGCAATGCGGCCTTGACTCATCCATTCTGCAATTCCGGATACAAGGAAGGGCGACGCGCCAACTAAATCTATCCCCTCTGCGCGGCTTCACGGGGCGACGGTTCGGGCGCGGATGAGGGCGTCGATGTGCCGGGTGACTGATGATCCGTTGTAGCGGCGGGGCTCACCAACCACGTCCCAGGTACGGCCATTCCATTCGACGCGCGCCCATGGGCCGAGGGGTGCATCCCGTGCGATGACGCGGTAGGTGGTGATGGTGGCTTGTCCGGCTACGGCGGGCTCGTCGGCGTCTTCCGGCTGGACCCGGCACCGCACCACTACCGGCTCCGTCGAGGGGAGCCATACGGTGTTGCCGCGGTCGTCGGTGGTCTGTTCCTGCGGGTAGACGGTGATGGTCTCGTTCCCGGTGTCGAGCAGGCTCACGGCGGCCACCATTCGCGGTCGAGCGGCAGGTAGGGGCCGGTACCGCGCGGGTAGCGAACGAGGTGGCGCGGGTCGTGGCGGATGGGGTCGAGGTAGGGCACGGCGGTAAACGCGCCGCGCGAGACGCCGAGGAGCGCCCATTCCTCGTCGAGGATGGTGAGGAAGCCGGCCGCCGCGCGGGTGTCGAGGGTGTAGGCGTAGTTCCCGTCCGTTTCGGAGCGGTAGCCGCCGGGGTTACGCAGCACGCGGACGACGGCGGCGGCTTCGACGGAGACGACGAGCGCGCGGTAGTGCTCGTTCGCGTTGACGCGTTCGTCGAGGTCGGGGATGCGGGCGCGGATGCGCTGCTCGGCGTCGTCGAGGAGCACGGCGGCGAGCTTGGTTTCCTGCTCGTCGAGGTCGCGGCCGATGCGGGCGGCGACATCATCGACGGTTGCGTATGCCACGGCCGCGCCCCTGCCCTTCGAGTTGTTCTACAGCGGACACCCATACGTCGAGTTCAGGGCGCGGGTCGAGTTCGGCGACGCGTTCCAACGCGGCGCCGGATGCCGCGGCCCACCGGTCGGGCACCGCGAGGGAGCGAATCGCGGAGACCCACGCCTCGAGTTCGTCGCGCGCGGCGAACGTGCCCGCCCATGACATCGACTCGACGAGCCCCGGTGTGGGGTTGGCGATGACGGGGATACCGCTGCACATCGCCTCTACCGCGACCATGCCGTACGACTCGTACACGCTCGGCATGAGCAGCAGCCCAGTGCGCGCCCATACGTCGCGGCGCATGTCGGCGGTGTGCGGGATGATCTCGACGTTCGGCACGTCCCACCGGATGACTTGCTCGCCGTGACCGCCGATCACCCCGGCGAACTCGATGTCCGGCATCCGCTCGGCGAGTTCGTAAAGGATCTCACCGCCCTTGTGGGCGTTGAGGTTGACCAGCGTCACCAACTCGCCTGGCTCGGTGCTGTGTTCGGCGGGATGGATCGGCGGATGAACGACGATGCCGGGGACGTTGTAGCGGGCGCACTCGGCGGCTACCCACCGAGTGTTGAACACCGCAAGGGCGGGCCGCTTGTGCAGCCATACGCGGGTGTGGTGCATCTCGTTGTGGATGAGCTGCACCACCGGAACCCCGCGGGTGCGGCCGTACTGCGTGGCGTGCGGGGTTTCCTGGTGGTGGGTGACCAGCGCGGCCGGGGCGAGCTTGTCGAGGAGTTCGGGGACCGTGCCGAGCGGTCCAGCACGGTGGACGCTCACGCCCTGGTGGACGTACTCGGCCTCTCCTTCCTCTTGGCTGGTGGTCACCACATGGGCTTCATGACCGGCATCGACGAGCGCCCGCAACATGGTGTGGAGCATCATCTCCGACCCGGCGTTGTGGAACGGCACGTACCAGTGGACGAGGGCGACGACCCGCACTCTCCGCCCCCCTTTCTCAAGAGCGGGCGGGGGCGTCCTCGTAGGCGGCGAACGCCTCAAGATCGCCGATGGCCCACCCGAAGATGATTTCCGCGCGGAGTGCTACAAGGTTGTTCTCGAAGAGGGACACGAGCTGTCCGCCGAGGGTGACCGCGGCGAGGTTCGTGACGTCGAGGCGGAGATCCTTGACGATGCCGACGCGGAGCTGATTGAAGTCACCGCCCATCGCGCGGACGAGGGTGTCCGGGCTCGCGCCGATCTTTCCCGAGACGCCGCGGCCGTAGCGGACCGGCAGGCCCATGAGGGTGCTCGTCGCGTCGGACAGGTCCGGTCCTGCCGCCTGGAAGAGCGGGCGGCCGAAGCTGTCGTACGCGTTCACGGCACGGGCGCGGAATCGGGGGTCTGCGGCGAAGCCGGTGAAGTCGTGCCCGGCGTCCACGACGAGTTCGTACCCGTCGCCGATGTCGGCGGCCATGCCGCCCTCGTCGGGCGGGTTGGTGCCGAGCGTGACGCGGTTGTCGGTGGCGTTGAGGAACTGCCCGTCCACCCCGGCGAGCGGGGCGCCGGTGGTGGCGGCGCGGCCGTGCAGGATGGCCAGGTCCACCGCGCGGGCGATGGCGAACGCGAGGTCCCCCTGAATCTGCGAGTACAGGCCGGCTATGTCCGCCTCCATGAACTCTTCGGAGACGGTCACGATGGTCGCGAACTTCCGGGGGTTCACCACCCGCATCTCATAGCGGTACTCGCTGCCCGGCTTCTGCTCGGACTCGCCGACCGGTCCGGCTTCCGGGCGCTGCGTGACGACGGGGATGTTCGTCTGCCCGTAGCTGAGGGGCATGGTGTTCGCCATGCCCAGGATGAGGCTCTGTTCCTGCGCCTTCTCGAAGATCGGGGCGACGACTTCGACGGGAAGCTGACCGATGTCAGCGAGGGTTCCCGGTGCGGGCATGGGCGGATCTCCTTAGCGGTTCAGGGAGTCGCGGACGTACGACGCGAAGGCGTCGGCCGGCGACGAGGGGGCGGATGTGCCGCGTCCCTGCGTGGGGTCGGGAAGCGGGCGGCGGGGGCCGGTGACCTTCGCGGCGATGCGCTCGGCGCGCTCCATGACCTCGGCTTCCGAAGAGCCGGTCAGGAACTCGAAGAGGTCTTCCGGGACGTTGTGGGCGCGGGCGGCGCGCTCGCGCCACAGGTCGGCTTCGAGCCGGGCGCGCTCGCCTACCGCTTCCTCATACTTCGCGCTCAGGTCCTGCGCGCGGGCTTCGAGGTCGGGGTAGCGGGCGGCGAGATCGGTGTTGCGCTTGGCGCGCTTCTCCCATTCGCGGGAACGGCTCTTCCACGTCGCGAGGTCGTCGGCATCGGCGTCCTCGGTGCCGTGCTCGTCTGCGGTCGTCATGGTGGTGGGGTCGGTGCCTGCGGGCGACTGAGTGCCCGGCGTGGTGGCCCCGCTGCCGCTCGGCGGGGTGGTGGTCGAAGTGGCGGTGTCGAGTTCGGCGGCGGTGGTGCCGTCTGCGGGCGTGCCCGCTGCGGCCGTGGTGGCGGTGGTGTCGGACATTGGGGTCGCTCCCTTTCCGGGGCACCCGCCCGCGCCGTTGCGGCGCGTGGCGGGATTTCGGGCATGACGAACGCGCCCGGCCCCGTTGCGGGGACAGGCGCGCGGATGGTGTGGTCGAGGGGTTACGAGGCGGCGGCCGAACTGTCGGCGTCGGCTGCTTGCTGGCGCTGCTCGTCAAGGTGGCGGCGCCACTCGGCGAGGGTTCCACCGCTCGCGCGCCACTGCGCTTCGAACTCTTCGGCTTCCTCGCGGCCGGGCCAGGCATCCGCGTTGAAGACGGGGACGGCGAGGCACGAACAGCCGTCGTGGTACGGCTCGCTCTCGCCGTCGCGGTTCAGCGCGGCGGATGCGTTCTTGTAGACCGCGCCACGGCTGACGAGCAGCAAGCAGAACGCGCACGGGTTGCCGGACAGGGCGCGGCGGGCGTAGCCGAGGGCTGCGGGGTCGTGGCGGGCGGCGTCCACGACGGCTTCGCGGCCGGCGTCGCGGGCGTGCCGCTCGGCGACCCGTACCGCTGTCTCGGCCGTGGTGGCCGGTAGCGGCTCGCCCTCGTCAAGTGAGCCGAGGCGAGCGCGCAACGGGCGGTAGGCGGCGGCCACGGCGCGCGGTGGGTAGTTTCGGCGCGGCACGTCCGGGGTTTCGTCGCGGCCGCCATCGACGACGGTGAGCCGGTCGCGCGGGGCTGTTTCCTCACGCTGTGACGAATCCCCCGCCGTGGTGGCCGGGGTAGTTGCGTCACGGCGTGACGTTTCCCCACTGCGGGTGGGGGCGAGTTGGGCGCGGCGTTGGGCGGCGTAGAAGTCGGCGGCGAGCTGCCAGGACTCGGCGCGCGCCCGGTAGATCGCCGGATAGGCGGCTTCGAGGAACGCGGCCCACTGCGCGTCGGTGGGGCGTCCGCGCAGGGTGCGGACCAGCGGGGCGAGCACGGCCCGCAGTGCGGCCGTGATCGTGTTCTGTGCCTGCCGGTATTCCTCGGGCGTCACGCCGCCACCGCCCCGCCGCCGTCGGCTCCACCGCCGCTTGTGGCGGCGAGGTATCTGACGGCGGGGTCGGTGTCGGTCATGGCGCGGAGCCGGGCGCGGTACTGCGGGGAGTAGCCGAGCTGTTCCCACGCGGCTTCGATAGGGAGAATCCCGGTCGCCACGAGTTTCGTCACGGCGTCCGCGCGTGCGGCAACGGTCGGGGTGGCGGCGTCGCGCCACACGGTTTCCATCGACACCGCGCCGGCCGTGCTCGCGCCTTCGACGAGCAGGGCGAGCCGCATGACGCGTTCCCACCCGCCGCCGAACGCGCGCTGTTTCCGCTCCGCCCGTTTGATCAGCCGAGCCTCACTCGACCGGATCGCGTCCGCCGACGCGGGGTTGTCGGTGGACATCCCGAGATAGTGCGGCGGCAGGCCGGTCACCGAGGCGACGAGCTTCGCGTAGAGGTTCATGACCTCCACGAAATTGCGGAGATCGGCGGCCGGGAACTGGCCGGCCTTGGCGTCCTCGTTGGTCAGCATGAGGAAGCGGCCTATGTAGGCCTCCCACGCGGGGATGGGGTTGCCGTGGGCGTCTTGGAAGTCCTGTGCCTGCGCGCCGAGTACGTATCGCTGCGGCACGGCCAGCATCTCTTGGGCGCCCTGCAGGTTGGTCAGCGAACGGCACGCGGCGTCCGTGAGTGCCATCACGTCGCGCATCTCGGAGGCGCCGGACCGCTCCGCGGCACGGCCGCGGTTGGTCAGCATCTCCACCAGGGGCCGGCCGAGCTCGTGCACGTCCTCGCCGGTGACGGTCCATCGCCCACCATGCGGGGCGCGTTCGAGCGAGACCGTGCGGTCGGGGAGGTACAGCCGAGCGGCGTAAGGAGGCGTGACGGTGTGGTTGTCGCGGTCGTGGGGCTCGTCCTCGGGGTCGTCGGCGAGCATCCGAAGAGCGGCGGTGATCTGTCGTGTGTAGGGGTCGAAGTCGGCGGCCATGGTGCGCGCGGACTCCACCCGGATCACGGGCGGGGCGCCCGCGTCGGCGGCGGTGCCGACGGTGACGAACGTGCGGCCGTAGACGAGCGCGTCGAGGTGGGCCAACTGGCTTTCCTCGTCAAGGTCGTTGGCCTGCCACCACTGCCACAACCGGGCATCGGCGTCGGCCGAGCCGTCGAGCTGGAAGCCCTCCACGTCCAACCGCTCTTCGAGCGCATCGACGTACAGAGCGGGCCAGTTGACCACCGTGGACAGCCGCCGCATTTCCGGCGGGAGGGCGAGGCCGATCGTCGCGAGCCGTACCCGTCCCTCGTAGTAGCGATCGAGGCGGGCGCGAACGTTGGCGCCGCTGGTCAGCTTGCGTTCGAGCCGGGCCACCGTGGCGGCGTAGTCGTCGGCCATCGCTCCCCCTCTTCAGTTGGTCAGCGCAGGACGATGACGCGGCGGTCCTTGTTGGTCTTGCCCTTGCCGTTCATGGTCAGGTCGTAGCGGGCCATCTCGGCGAGCAGACAGGCGGCCCACCCGTCCACTTTGCGTTTGCTGCCGCGCCGGTCCTTGCCGAACGAGATGCCGTAACGGTTCGGCCGGCGCCGGGCGTTGAGGACGTGGCGGCGTAGCGTCACGTCTCCGCCGTGGCGAATCTTGGTGTCCCGTACGGCGCGCATGAGCCGTTCGTTGGCCAACGTGGATTGGTAGAGGCGTCCGCGCATGTCCCACGCCACCGGGTTGCTCGTCGAGGCGCGGACTCGGATGGTTTCGCGGAAGTCGCGGCCCCATGCGTCCACGTAGCTTTCCCAGTGCTCGACATCGGCGAAGAGGCCGGCCACGTCGTACCGCTCAAAGGCTGCCCGTACGGCGGTGTCCACCGCTTCGCGGTCGATCTCCCATCCCTTGCCGTCCGGCCCTTCCGGGCGCTCCCAGATGCCAAGCGGGACGAACAACCGGTCCTCGATGCGGCAGGCGACGAGCGCCGTGGCGTCGTCGCGGATGCTGCCGTCGAAGCCGAGGACGATGGCGTCCCCGTCCGCGAGTTCCGCATCCGTACGGCACACGTCCCACTCGTGCGGGGCGAACAGCGCGTCATCGGCGGTGGCGACTTCGTTCAGGTAGAACCGTCGGGAGTCGGCGGGATCGGTGCTCGTGTCGTAGATCTCTTCCAACACGCGGTCGATGAGCACCCAGGGGGCATCCCGGTACAGGCGGGTGAGCGCGGCCCGTACTTCCGCCTCGTCGGACAGGTCCTTGACGGCAGCTTGCGGGTGGTAGCGCATGAGTCCGCCAAGCTCGCGGCGGGACAGGGCGTGTTCGGCGTCCTCGGCGGTCTTCTCGGCTACCGAGTCCTCGCCGGGAACCCATGTGTTCGTGGTCTCGATGGACCGGCCGTTCATCTTGCCGAGGTTGCGGCGGATGGTTGCGGCGAGCTTCCGGCCGCCGTTGGACGGCAACCACAGGTGGGGCTCGTCGAGGATCGCGGCCGTGAGCCGCTGTCCCTCGCGGGAGGATGCCGACGCGGTGACCGGCTCCAGCTTGCCGAGCCGTGTTCGGACGCGGGTCAGTCCGATGTCGAGCCCGGATATAGCGTGCGCGGCGTCACCCTCGCGCAGCATCGCCAGAACGAGCGACATGGTGTTGTCAGTCTGATCTTGGCTGACTGCGGCGAGCTGGACATGGGGCGAGGGGTGCGGACGGCCGACCGCCTCGCCCACCGCGTCGAAGCCGTCGAAGACGGTTTCCGCGGCAAGCTCGCAGCACGCGAGCGCGGCGGCGAGCGGCGACTTGCCGGCGCCCTTGGGCATGACGACCTGGCCGCGGCGAAACAGCCACGAGCCGTGGGCATCGACCGCGTACCACCAGGCCACCACGCGGGCTTGCGTGTCCGTCCACCGCCACGTGTCGCCGGCCGCGTTGCCGTCCGGCTGCGCGAGGAAGGTTTCCCCCCAGGCGAGCACGCCCCACCCGAGGGTGGGGATGCCGTAGTCGGTGGGCATCCCAAGGGGCAGGCCATCGGGGGCGAGCGGGATGCGTTGGCCGGCGAGCGTGACGCGCAACGGTCACACCCCCTTGACGTTCCCCCATCGGGCGCGGGCGGCGGCTCGGGCCTGCTCGGACACCACGTTCTGTTTGCGCTGCGCGTCCGCCGGAGCATCGGGCAGCTTCAAGGACTTGAGCAACCCGGCGAGCACCGTGCGGTGTTGGCGGACTTCGGAGACCAGCGGGGAGGCGACGAGCTGCCCCATGGACCCCTTGACCATCAGTGGGGCGTCGGTCAGCTCGGCTTCGAGGCGTTCTACGATGTCGGCCTCGCGGCAGGCGTCGCCGAGGATGCGCGCCTCGTCGGGGCGCAGCTCGTACCGGTCGGTGATCTCGCGCCATAGGCGGCGGCCGGCGGCGCCGAGCTTGGCGGGCGGGCGCGGCTTGACCCGCTCGGTGTCGAACCCGGCCACGGCGGATCACCCCCAACCGTGACGAAAGGCGTGTGAAAACAGGGCGGAACCGCACGTATGGCCAGGGCGGCTATGACGCTGCGGTCAAAATCGGACATCCGGGGCGGGGGATCTCCCCCACGTTTCCGCCGGTCAGATGGGTATCGGCGCCTGAGTCGTTGGGCATCTGCGGCGCGTACGCCGTGCCTCACGGCCTCATACGTCGCGATCGGTGCCCTTATCGGCGGCTCGTGGTGCCCGTCGGCGTCGTCGGGCGGGGTGCTGCTCGGCCGGTCGCTGCCGTGGCCTCTTGGCGCGTGACGCGGCGGCGGCCTTGCCTCCCTCGCTGCTCGACTTGCTGCGATGGCAGGGGTCCGAGTGGATGGCGGCGAGGTTGTCGGGTGAGTGGTCGTCGCCGGGGTTGATGTGGTCCACCTGGTCGGCGCCGTGCTTGCCGCAGACGTGACAGATGCCGTTGTCGCGGCGGAGGATCGCGGCGCGCAGGATGGGCCAGTTCGGCGGCAGTCGCTTCGCGCGGTCGCTCGTGGTCCACGCCATGGCGCTACTCGCCCGCTCGGCCGCGCGGGATCTCGCGCATGAGGCGTTCGTACTCGCGGTGGCTCAGGTGATAGCGCGGGTCCGGCTTCGGCTCGGCGTGGTCGGGTGCCGGGGCGGGCGGGGTGACAGTGGTCATGGGCTCGCCTTCCTCGGCGGTGCCGATGCTCCGGGGGCGGGGAGTTCGCGGAGGTCGTAGCGGACACGTCCGCGGCCGGTGCCGTGCTGGGTGATGCGGCCCTCGTGTGCCCACCGGTAGACGGTGGCCACGGGGCGTTGGGTGTAGGCGGCGGCCTCGTCGGGCCGTACGAGGATGGGGGTGCTCAACGCGCTCGACCTCCCTTGGGAAAGGCGAATGGGCCGCCCCACGGGGGGAGGGCGGCCCATTCGGGTCTGCGCGCGAGGGGACGGTGTGCCGCTGTGCGGTGACATGTCTTGCGCTCGTAACAGACGCTATTTTCACGGAGTTGGGATTGTCAACCGGCTTCCGGTCGGCATTTCCGGAGCTGCGTTTCTGGCCGTTTCAGCGAGTTGAATGAGTTGCGGTCCGGTCCAAATTCCCCGGCAATCCGTGCACTGGGCGACGAGCGTTACGGGGTTGGCGGTGATGCGTCCACCGCACTCGCACGCCCCCACGGGGACCCGCGGGGCGTCCCCGTCGATGACGCGGCGGGCTCGGCGGCAGAGTGTCGCGATCTCGCGGACGAAGTCCCCGGCGGCCGGGTGCCGTTCGGCGGCCCACGGGAGGTTGACGCGTAGCCGCTGTACGGCGCTGGTCACGCGGTCATGGCCGGTGTCCCATTGAGGTTCGCCCCAGTCGAGTAGGCGATACCAGTCGGCGACCCACGAGACGAGGATGTCGGGGATGCCGCCGGGGGCGGTGAGGTTGAGGGCGTCGATGTTGCACGGCGCGGGCGCCTCCACCGATGTGCGCTTGCCGCTTACCGCGGCTTTGACGCCGACGAGGCTTTGCAAGGTGCCATAAAGCGAGGGTATTTCGTCGAGTTGCGTTGCCGCGCGTTCCTCGCAGACGCGGCAGAGGCTTCGGCCCTCGTATGTGCTGCGCGGGCAGTTCTGGCAATCGCTCATCACTCGTCGTCCTCTCCGGGTGATCCGGGGACCGGTGCGCGGTTGAGGGCGGCGCGGTATTGGGCGGGGGCGAGTTGTCCTGTGGCGACGGCCTGTCGGGTGCCACGAAGTTCGGCGAGATACGCGGTCACGTCGTCCGGGTCGGCCTCGGGTACGGGGTCGGTGTGGCGGGTCATGAGTTCGCGCCGGTAGGGCGCCCACGCGGCGAGGATGTCGCCGGGCTCGATGGCGCGGTACTGCGCGGATCGGTTGTCCTTCTGCTGCTCGTAGTAGCCACGCACGGCGTGCGCGATGTCCCAATGCACTTCGGCGCGGGTGGCGGGGATGTGAGTCAGGGCGTCGGTCCAGTCGGCGAGGGTGTCGGCGGCTTGCTGGGGGTTGTTCATGGTGCGGCGGACGCGGCTGTCGAAGTGGGCGGCTTGGTAGAGGACGGCGGCTATCTGCTGGCTGTTCATCGGGCGCGTCCTTGCTGTTCGAGCAGGGCGAGGCCGGCGGCGAGGTTGTCGCCGTACGAGCGGCGGAGCGGGACAACCGTCCCTGTGCCGTCGGGCGTGGGAGCGGGGGCGGGCGGTTCGGCGGCCTCGAAGTTGGCGGCGTCGCGCCAGATGGCGAGCAGGTAGCGGGCGGAGCGGATGTCGCGCCCGGCGGTGCGCTCGATGGCGACGCGAGCCATGGCGCCGGTGCCCCACCGCTTGGCGGCGGCGAGGACCGTGGCCCACTCGGCCGGGGCGAGCCTCCATGCGACGGTGACCCCTGCTTCCTGGAGGGCGGCGACGAGCGAGCGGGCATCGGCCGGTACCGAGTCGGGGCTGTCGCTGTGATCGGTCCGAGGCCGAGCACTCGCGCGCGCGTCAGCGCTGCTCTGCTCTTGGTTGTTGTCATCTATCTGGTTAGGGGGTCCGATTCCCGTACCCCCACCGGTCCGATTTCTGTACCCCTCCGGTCCGGATTCCGTACCCCTGGGGTCCGGTGACCGGCGGTCCGATTCCCGGACCGGTCCGGTTTCCGGACCTCCGACTACCGGACCACCAAACCGGCTCGTTCGGGACATGGCGCGGACGTACTCAACGGCCTTCGGGAGCCGATAGCGGGTCTCTCCGCGCGGCCCCTGCGCGTCTCGGATGATCTCCAGCTCACCCGTGGCGGTGAGCTTGTCCACGGCCTTGATGACGGACGAGCGGGCCGCCCCGGTGCGCTTGATGAGCATGGTGGTGCCCGCGTAGGCGGTGCAGTCGGGGCCGGGCGCGCGGTCGGCGATGGCCAGCAGGGCGAGCCGGGCCACGCCACGCGCGGTGGAGTGCTCCCACACCCATTCCATGGCTTCGAGGCTCAACGCTCCCCCTTCGCGGGTTGGTTCGGTGGTGACGGATCGGTCATGCCGCGGCGGTGGCGGGCGGAACGCGATCGAGGAGCAACCGCAGGGCCGCTGCCGCCTGTTGAGGGACTACGCCGTTGCCGAGGGCCTTGAGCTGCGCCACTCGCTTCAGGTCGGGGACGGCGGTGACATGCCCGTCGGGCAGGCCCATGAGCCACTCGACGAGCAGCGGATTCAACCGCCCGCGCTCGTCCACAGGCTGTGGAGCCTGGCGGGTGATCGTCTCCCATCGGGTCACGGCGTCGGCGTACGGTCCCCACGCCGGGGCCTCTGGCTCCTCGTTCTGCCGGGTGGTGGGCAGTTCGTCGAGTGCGGGCAAGAGCGAGACGACCGTACGGAGATCCGGGCCACCGTCGCCGTGCGTTCCGATGCCATTGGTGTCCGAGGTGCGCGGAGTGGGCAGCAGCCGTACGGCGAGCCCGAGCGGTAGCCCCATGTCGCCCATGCCTGGGTGACGGGCTTTCATCCGCTCACGCCGCGCCTGCCACACCTCGGGGTCGATCACGTCCTGTATGAACGTCGCCGTTGGCGTCGGAAGCAGGCCACGCCGCGATGAATACCCGCTCACGCTGGTGAGCGGCCCCGATCTCCGACGCGCGAACGCAGCACCATTCC
This sequence comes from Streptomyces sp. NPDC026062, assembly GCF_055568375.1. Taxonomy (NCBI): domain Bacteria; kingdom Bacillati; phylum Actinomycetota; class Actinomycetes; order Kitasatosporales; family Streptomycetaceae; genus Streptomyces; species Streptomyces sp. NPDC026062. The sequence continues at coordinate 69,050 of NZ_JBVHOQ010000032.1, read as the reverse complement.
GCGTCATACCCGAGGCCGGCCAGGTCGCCGAGTACGGCGCCGAGTGCCCGCAAAGGAGGTTCAGCGCTTCCGTCTCCCACACACCACGGGCACGGTTCCACGTCGCTATGTGCCTGCGTCGAGAGGAGGCCGCGGACATTCTCGATCACTACCAATCGGGGTTGTAGGGCTTCGATCGCGCGGGCCACGTGCAGCCACAGGCCCGAGCGGGTGCCTTCGGCCAGTCCGGCCATGCGGCCGGCCGTGCTCACGTCCTGGCAGGGGAATCCGGCGGTGAGCACGTCCACGGGTTCGACGGCGGCGAAGTCCACGGCGGTGATGTCGCCGAGGTTGGGCACGTCCGGCCATCGGTGAGCAAGGATCTTGGACGCGTTCGGGTCGTACTCGCAGTGCCAGGCCACCGAGCCGCCGAGTACGTCGGTCACGCCCATGTCGAGCCCGCCGTAGCCGGAGCACAGCGAGCCGATACGCGGGCCGCTCATCCATCCACCGCCCCGCCCTCGTCGCCCGGTGTGGACCACAACGGGGCGTCGGCCGTATGGGCATCCTCGTCGGCGGGCTGCGGCCGGACTTCCTCGGCGGCCCGCCCCTCGTCCGGAGTCGGCTCGGCGGTGGGCGGCTCGGCGGGGGTCGCCCGGCGGCGACGCCGTACGGTGCGGGTCTCGGTGGTGGCGCCGTCGGCGAGTTCTTCGGCCGCGTACGGGACTCCGTGCAGCACGTCGGAGGCGGTCAGCCGGCAGGCTTCGGCGGTGGCACGCGCGATCAGCATGGCTTTGGGCTGGCGCTTCCAGTTGTCCTTGCCGGTCAACTGGGCGTCGCGGGCGCGCTCGATGGTCCATTCCGAGCGGTGGATCTCCGCCTCACCCGCGCGTCGGCCGCAGACCACGGCGCGGGTGGCGGTGGCTTCCTCTTCCCATACGGCGTGGCCGTGGGACTGGACGAGTCCGCGCATGGCGTTCGCCCGCATCGCCGGGGTTCCCTTGATGAGGTCGAACAAGCGCAGCGCGGCCATGGGCGACAGGCCCATCTCGTTGCCGGTGAGGATGGCGGCAGTGACCTCGTGCGGCTTGCCGCGGAACGCCTCGGGCACGAACGACGTGCGGGCGAGGGATTCGGCGATGGTGAACGCGGCCCGCGCCGAATCGGCCCACGCGACGAGCTCGGCGACAGTGCCACGCCGCGGAATGGGAAGTGCGGTGGGCGGGGTGTCGAGGACGGCCGGCAGGATCTCGCTCATCGCGAAGTCTCCATGGTCTTGAGCAGGTGGGCGGGCGTCACGGGGGCGTGGACGAGGGCGGGAAGCGTCTTGGCGGCGTGGGCCACGGCGGCGATGTCGAGGAACAGCCGGAACGTTTCGTCCGACGTGTCGAGCGGCACGACCGCATAGCCGTCCGCACGCAGGTGCACGGCGTACGTGGCGGTGATGTCGAGCCCGGACATGGGCGCTTCGGCGCCGGCCTCGGTCAGATGGAAGTCGGCGTACCGGTAGGCGGCGAGCTGCAACGCGGTGTCGGGCCAGATCCCCGACGCGCTCGTCTTGTAGTCGAAGAGCGCCACTTCCCCGTTGGGGAGCTTGGCCACCAGATCGAGGGTTCCGGCGTAGCGGTGGGCGCGGGAGCCTACGACCGCCTCTGTCAGGAGCGGGGTTACGCGCCACTCGTCGAGGAAGTCGGCGCACGCCGTGACGTAGCCGAACAGCTCGTCCGGTACCTCCGTCTCCTCGTCGTGCGACAGCGCGTCGGCGAAGCGGTGGACTTCGGTACCGCGAGCCGCCGCGGCGTTCCGCTCGCGGAACGGCGCCTTACGGATCTCCTCGTATGCCGACTCCGCCTCACCCGAGGCGACCAGCGGGGCGAGGGTCCGCCAGTTCTCCACTGCGTACCGGGCGGCGGACTTCGCGGCCCACGGCACGAGTGCCGGCTTGGGCAGTCCCCCACCGATGAGCGTGGTCACGCCGGTGACCGACTCGCCGTCGAGGGTGTAGGCGTGCCCGCGCGCCTTGTCGGTGCGGACGAGCGTCATCGTGCGGCCCCTTCCCGAATGCGCGCGGTCGTGGTCCGCGCAGCGTGGTGGTAGAGATCGGCGGCCAAGAGGCGCGCGTCCCGTTCCGGCATGGCGAAGTCAAGGGGTGGCAGGGAGCCCATGAGCGCTTCGCGTGCCGCGTCGAGCCCGGCGGCGGCACCGTTCACGACGTGCTCGGGGAGATCTCTCACTTCCTTGAGGTTCGCCAGACCCTCGTAGGTGCGTCGTCGTGCCGTGATCTCTTCGAGCAGGTCGGCAACGCCGTGGGGGTCCTCGGCGTACTCGGCCGCGATGACATCGACAACGAGTTCCGCGATGTCCTCGGCCGCGAGCAGCACCCGCCGCCCGTCCTCGTGCAGGCGGACCGTGATCACGCCGCCTCCCCATGGCTGATGTTCCGCTCGCCTTCCTCCGCGGCCGCCGTGCAGCCGGCCCGTATCTCGGCGGCGAGGGTCAGCACGCCCTCGGCCGCTCGTTCCACGAGCGCCGCGAAGTCGGCGGCGCGCTTCGGCTCGTGCTCGGCGAGGACTTCGACCCACCGCGCCGCTTGCTGCGCCTCGCTCAGCGCCCGGACCGTTTCCCGAGTAGTCAGCACCGCTTCGACCCCGCTGAGTTGACGGACGGTTGGCGGTACGGTCGCGCCGCCGTCCTGGTGGTCGAGGTACGACCTCGTCAGGCGCCCCCGCAGCGCGACGAGATCGGCGGTGTCCATGGCCGCGTACGGCGCGCTCATCGGGCGCCGCCTTCGGCTTCGCAGGCATCGACGTAGGCGTTCAGCTCCGTGAGGCGGTACATGACGCGGCCTTCCATGCGGAAGCACTTCGGACCGCGGCGGCGGTGGCGCCAGCTCCGCAGCGTCGGTACGGCGACGCCGAGATACCCGGCGGCCTGCTTGGTGGTGAGGAGCTTGGGTTCAGAGGTGGCGGCGCCTTGCAGCAGCCGCAGCGCGAGGGCAGTCGGGGACAGTTCGTCGGACACGCAGCACGCTCCCAAGTGCGCCTGGCATATGACCCGGCGCCGAGTGAGGCACCATGATTACGTAACAATAGGTAGCGAGGCAACGACCTTTCGGAAGTATTCGGAGGGGTGCGTTGCGTGGCGTTGCATATTGCGTCAGGATGTTGCAGAGTTCGTGTCGGAACCCGGCCAACGTGGCGTGCGCGCCGCGTTTCGCGACTGGAGAAGTGACGTGAACCGTGATCCCGCGGCCTGGCAACGGCTCGGCGACCTGATCCGGGCCCACCGCGTCCGCAAGGGCTGGACACAGGCCGAACTCGCGGAAGCCGCCGGCGTCTCGACGAAGAGCGTCGTCACAGCGGAGTCCGGCAAGCCGCCGACCCGCGTGCCCCCGACCCTCGAACGCATCACGGTCGCGCTTGGATGGGCGCCGGGGGCCGTGGACGCCGTGCTCGACAAGCGAGCCACGGAGACCGAGGAGTCCGAACAGGGCTCGGTGACCCCAATTTCGATCAACACCACTGGGCGCGCGGTCGCCGCCCTGCGCAGCGCGATGGAGTTCAGTCGCGTGTGCGCCGAGATGGGAGCGGACCCCACGGTCCTCGAACGCTTCGACGCCGCCGCCGAAGAACTCCTGTCCTCCGCCGTCGCGGCACAGGCGGCCGGTCCATCCCGCCCCAGGCGCCTCACTCAGGAGCATTACGCGGCCGTCGCCCACTCCCCTCGCGGTGATGGTGGGCCCGACGCGGACCGCGCGATCGTGGACGAGGTTGTCCGCAAGTTCGACACCGAGCTGTCACAGGAGTAGCAGGTCAGAAGCGGTGATCGGAGTTGCGTGAGGAGATGCGGAACTGTTGAATCGAACGCGCGTCTGATATTCGGGGAACGGAGGGCGCGTGCACGACGGCCAGGGCAACGACAACAGAATCCGCGCCGTGTCCTGGCTGCCCGTCCGACCTCGCACACCCCGAACCCCCTACAGTCCGTGGGATGAGGCCGACGGGCTCGGCCTGCACGTGCGCTACGCGCCGCTCACGGACTCGTGGTCGTGGTGGATACCCTCGCGGCGGCTCATCGTCCTCGCGGAGCGAATGACCGAGACGGAGGCGCGCTGCGCCCTGTCCCACGAGGTCCAGCACGCCAACCATGGCGACACCGAACCCGGCGACTACCGCGAGGCCATTCGTCAGGAGGTCCGCGCGGACGAGGCGGCGGCGCGCAAGCTCATCCCCGTCGTGGACCTCCACGACATCCTGAAGTGGACGACCGATCCGGTCGAGGCCGCGCACGAGCTGAGCGTCACCGAGCACATGATGCGCGTGCGCTTCCGCGTCCATCGCCGGGACATGCGGAACCTGGACACACTGAAGCTCGACGGCTGACACGCGCTACGCGGCGAGCTCCCCACCAGCCGCGTGATGCGCCTTCCACGCGTCGACATCCCGGCGCGCGTATCGCACGCGCGCGCTTCGCCCCGACCCGAGCTTGATGTAACGCGGCCCCTCGTCGCGCCATCGCCAGTTCGCGAGCGTCCCCACGGAGACACCCAACTCGTCAGCGAGCTCTACGGGTGTCAGATCCGACTTGTCCACAGCGTCACTCCCGTCTCGCGCCCCACCCGATTCGGCCCGTAGGGTCGGCTCGGACAGTACAGGTGGATACAGGCATCACTCAAGAGCTATTGCTAACCATCCATTTGAGATGACAGGATGTCGGACGTGAACGAGGTACCAGGCGGTTCCGGCCGCAAGCTCACCAAGAACCCTCTCGGCCCCTCCGGCGAGTACGTGCGGCAGAACGTCGCACGACTGCGGGCGGCTCGCGGATGGGACAAGACCGAGCTCGCCCGACGAGTGCGAGACCTCGGCCGCCCGATGCCCGACCTGGGCATTCCGCGAATCGAGCAGGGGACGCGACGCGTGGACGTTGACGATCTCGTCGCCCTCGCCGTCGCGTTGGAGGTGAACCCTTCGGCGCTGCTCTTGCCGCCGACCGACGCCGACGGCGAGCGCTGCGGGGTGACCGGCGCGGGCGAGGTGAGCGCGAAGGCCGCGTGGGACTGGGCGGACGGACAACGACCGCTGAAGTACGGCGACGACCCGTCGGCCAATCTTCTCCAGTTCCTCCAGTCAGCACGCCCGAGCGGGCGCCGGCTGACGAACATGCCGACGGTGCCTCATGATCCCGACGAATAGGAGCACCACTAGGGCGTGTATCGGGTCGTGATCAATCTGTGCGTTTCGCCCTCGCGGAGCGCGTGGATCCGGTAGTCCGTATGGCATGACGCGGGCACAACTGACGGACCTGGAATGGGAGTACGTCGAGCCGTACCTGCCGATCGGCGAGTACGGTCCGTATCCCGCACGGCTGCGCAGGCAGTTCGAGGGCGTGATCTGGAAGTTCCGCTCGGGAGCGCAGTGGCGTGAGATGCCTGCCGAGTTCGGCGCGTGGTCCACCGTGCACAACCGCTTCCGGCAGTGGCGGGACGCCGGAGTCTTCGAGACCCTGCTGGAAGGGCTGATCTCGCAGGCAGCCGCGCGCGGTGAGGTGGACCTCTCCCTGGTCAGCGTGGACTCCACCACCACGCGGGCCCACCATGACGCGGCTGGCATGTGTCTGGCACCCGGCGTGCTCGACGCGCTGGAGAAGGCCGCAGACGAGGAGAAGGCCCGGTCAAAGGGGGCACCGAAGAAGAACGAACCGGACCGGACGCCGACGGAGCCGCCGAGCGAAGACGCCTTCGGCGGCGGCGCGGGCTCCGGCTGAAGGCCGCCCTGCTGGGGCGCTCGCGGGGCGGGCAGACCAGCAAGGTCCACATCGCCTGCGACCGCCAGTGCCGACCGCTCGTGCTGGCCCTGACCGCAGGCCAGGCAGCCGACAGCCCGCAGTTCATCCCGGTCCTGGACAAATTGCGGGTCCGCGGCCCGGCCGGCCGTCCCCGCACCCGGCCCGGCGCGGTCGCCGGCGACAAGGCGTACTCCTCCCGCGGCAACCGCACCTACCTGCGCAGACGGAATATCAGAGCCGTCATCCCGGAGAAGAAGGACCAGGCCGCCAACCGGAAGAGGAAGGGCCGCCGGGGCGGCCGGCCCCTCACCCACGACACCGGCCTCTACAAGGAACGCAACACGGTCGAGCGCCTGATCAACAAGCTCAAGGCATGGCGCGGCATCGCGACCCGCTACGACAAGACACCCGAGAGCTACCTGGCCGGACTCCATCTCCGGGCCTCCATGATCTGGATCAAGGACCTCACGCGAACCACTCAGTGATCACGACCCAATACACGCCCTAGATGGCACGGGTCTGGATAGAGGACCGACAGAAGCACAAGAGCTATCAGGAGGCAGTGAAGAGGGCGAAGGCGGCGAAGAAGGACCCGCCCGGCCGTTGGCGGGTGCGGTGGTACGGCCCCGACGGCAAGCCGAAGTCGCAGACGTGCGCCAGGAAGCCGCAGGCGGAGAAGGTCCAGCAAGAGCTGTTGGACCGGCTCGACAAGGGTTCGTATCGCGACCCCTCCGCCGGGAAGACGCTGTTCTCCGCGGTGGCCGAGGAGTGGCAGAAGGCATTGCGCAAGCAGGGGCGGAAGACGAAGCACGACTACGACGAGGCGCTACGCCTGTACGTCCTCCCGAAGTGGGAGACGTGGAAGGTGGCGGCGATCAAGTGGGAAGACGTTTCCGCGTGGGTGGACACCCTGTGCACCGAGCCGGGGGTGTCCGGACGGAAGCTGTCCCCCGCCCGGATTATCAAGATCTTCGGCGTCTTCCGCATGGTCATCAAGCACGCGGTGAAGTCCGGCAAGATCGCCGCGAACCCGGCTGCCGAGCACGACCTACCGGTCATCGGGGACGACGACGAACACGTCTATCTGTCGTACGAGCAGCTTGAGGCACTGGCGCGGGCGGCCGGCGAGTACGGGCCGATGATCCGGTTGCTTGGGTACTCCGGCATCCGGTGGGGCGAGTCCATCGCCATCGGCTCCGGGCGGCTCGACCTCGACAAGCGGCGTCTGCGCATCGTTCAGGCGTACTCCGACGTGAAGGGCGTGCTCGAACTCGGGCCGGTCAAGACCCACGAGAAACGCACGGTGCCGCTGCTGCCCTCGCTCGTCGAGGAGCTGCGCCCGCTGGTCTCGCGCGACGCCCCCGACGCCCTCGTCTTCAAGGCGCCCAAGGGCGGCCCGCTGCGGTACAACAACTTCCGCACGCGGGTGTTCAACAAGGCCGTGAAGGCGGCCGGGCTCGGCGACCTCGGCATCACGCCGCACAAGCTGCGCCACACCGCCGCTTCGCTCGCCATCGCGGCCGGCGCGGACGTGAAGGTCGTACAGACGATGTTGGGCCACAAGTCCGCCGTCATGACGCTCGACCTCTACGGCCACCTCTGGCCGGACCGGCTCGACGAGGTGGCGGACCGTCTCGAAGAGGGGCGCCAACTCCTCTTGGAGCGGCGCCGGGTGCTCTCGAAGTTCGGCGGTCTGCTCGCCGCGTTGCGTGAGCGCCGTGCTGACGAGCCGCAGGAAGAGAACGAGGTCAGTACCGAAGTTCTCGCCATCGCCGCGTGAGCGAAGCGGTGTGTACTAAATGCGTACTGCCCGGCGGGTAGACCCACCGGGCAGTGACACAAACGGCCTGTGACCAGGCATTTCCTGAGCCGCCTTCGGGATTCGAACCCGAGACCTACGCATTACGAGTGCGTTGCTCTGGCCAACTGAGCTAAGGCGGCGCGCCCTGTCACACCATGGTGCGATCAGCAGCGTCGCCAAGTCTACACAGTTTCGGGGAGTGCTCTGCACCACCCCGTTCCGGAGCCCTAAGCGCAGGTCAGGAGCACTTCTTGCCCTCGTCCGGCGCGACGCCCTCCAGGAGGTACCTGTTGATCGCCGTGTCGACGCAGTCGCTGCCGCGGCCGTACGCGGTGTGTCCGTCACCCTCGTAGGTGAGGAGGGTGCCCGAGGCGAGCTGGCCGGCGAGGGACTTCGCCCACTTGTACGGGGTCGCCGGGTCCCGGGTCGTACCGACGACCACGATCGGGGCTGCCCCCTCGGCCTTGATGGGGTGCGGGGTGCCGGTGGCGGGGACCGGCCAGTAGGCACAGTTCAGGGAGGCCCAGGCGAAGCCCTTCCCGAAGACCGGCGACGCCTTCTCGAAGGCGGGCAGGGCCTCGGTGACCGCCTTCGAGGCGGCGAAGGCGGGCGGGAGGTCCAGGCAGTTCACGGCCGCGTTCGCGTACATGAGGTTCGCGTACGAACCGTTCGGCTCGCGCTCGTAGTAGCTGTCCGCCAGGGAGAGCAGACCCGAGCCCTCGCCCGCCATCGCGCCGGCGAGCGCCTCACGGAGCTGGGGCCAGGCGGTCTCGTCGTACATGGCGGCGATGACGCCCGTGGTGGCGAGGGACTCACCGAGCTTCCGGGGCTCCCCCGTGTCGATCGGCTTCGCGTCGAGGTCGCTGAACAGCTTCTTCAGGTTCGCCGCCGCGTCGGCGGCGGACACCGTGCCCAGCGGGCAGTCCGCCTTCTTCACGCAGTCCGCCGCGAAGGACTGGAACGCGGTCTCGAACCCCGCGGTCTGGTCCCGGTTCATCTCGGCCGACGGGAGCGAGGGGTCCATCGCACCGTCGAGCACGAGCCGGCCCGCCCGCGCGGGGAAGAGTTCGGCATACGTCGCGCCCAGGAAGGTGCCGTACGACGCTCCCACGTAGTGCAACTGCTCGTCCCCGAGCAGCGCGCGGAGCATGTCCATGTCGCGAGCCGTCTCCACGGTGGAGACATGCGGCAGAATCTCTCCCGAGCGCCGCCCGCAGCCCGTGGCGAACTTCTTGAAGGCGCCACTCAGCTTCGCGACCTCGGCCGCGTCGTCAGGGGTCTGGTCGACCTGGGTATAGGCGTCCATCTGGGAACCGGTGAGACATTCGACGGGTTCGCTGCGCGCTACCCCGCGCGGGTCGATGGCGACCATGTCGTAGCGGGCACGCACCTGGGCGGGGTAGCCGATCGCGGCGTATCCCTGGAGATATCCGATGGCCGATCCACCGGGACCGCCGGGATTGACCAGGAGGGAGCCGATCCGCTTTCCGGGCCCGGTGGCCTTCTTGCGGGAGACGGCCAGTTTGATCTCGCCGCTGTCCGGCTTCGCGTAGTCGAGCGGCGCCCTCATCGTGGTGCACTGGAATCCGGTCACACCGCAGTCCCGCCAGCTCAGGTGCTGGGCGTAGAACGGCTTCAGCGCGGCCGGTACGGCGGAGGGCGAGGCCGCGGCCGCCTGTGCGGGCGACGAGGCGCCCGTCGTCGAACTCCCGCTGGTACAGCCGGAGATGAGGAGGCCGGCAGTGCCGAGCGCAAGGGCGAGGATGCGGAGCGGGCGCCTGATGTGCATGTCCGGAGCGTAGCCGCCAGGCGGCGACTCGCCCGTTTCCCTACTCTTTCGGGTGATTCGTTGATCGAATTCGGCTTCGGGGCCCGGAGTCAGGGGCAAGCACGGGGTCCGGGGTCGAGGTCCGGGCCGAGGACGTGGTCGGCGATTCGGTTGTTCGGCGGTGCGGCGGTGCGGCGGTGCGGCGGTGCGGCGGTGCGGCGGTGCGGCGGTGCGATAGTGCGGCTGCTCGGCGGTCACCCCGCGCGTCCGCGCCCGACGGCTTCAGCCCGCCCGCAGCGCCATCGTCATCGCCTCCACCGCGAGCAGCGGAGCCACGTTGCGGTCCAACGCCCGGCGGCAGGCGCTCACCGCCTCGATCCGGCGCAGCGTGCGCTCGGGTGTGGACGCGCGGGCGATGCGGTCGAGGGAGTCCTGGGCATCCGCGTTGGCGATGGCGATCCGGGAGCCCAGCTGCAGGGCGAGCACATCGCGGTAGAACCCGGTCAGCTCCGTGAGCGCCAGATCGAGGCTGTCGCGCTGGGTACGGGTCTTACGGCGCTTCTGCCGGTCCTCCAGCTCCTTCATCACCCCTGCCGTGCCCCGCGGCATCCGGCCCCCGGCGGAGGCGCCGAGCGCGGCCTTCATGTCTTCCGTCTCCTTGACGTCGACATCCTCGGACGCCTGCTTCGCGTCGTCCGTGGCGGTGTCGATCAGCTCCTGCGCGGCCTTGAGACAGCCGCCGATGTCGTCGACACGCAGCGGCAGTTTCAGGACGGCAGCTCTGCGGGCACGGGCCCGCTCGTCGGTGGCGAGCCTACGGGCCCTGCCGATGTGCCCCTGGGTGGCGCGGGAGGCGGCCGCGGCCCGCTCCGGATCGATGCCGTCGCGCCGGATCAGAACGTCGGCGACGGCTTCGACGGACGGGGTGCGCAGGGTGAGGTGGCGGCAACGGGACCGGATCGTGGGCAGCACGTCCTCCAGCGAGGGCGCGCAGAGCAGCCACACCGTGCGCGGCGCGGGCTCCTCGACCGCCTTCAGCAGCACATTGCCCGCGCCCTCGGTGAGACGGTCGGCGTCCTCCATGACGATGACCTGCCAACGTCCCACCGCCGGTGAGAGCTGGGCACGGCGGACCAGCTCCCGGGTCTCCTTCACCCCGATGGAGAGCAGATCGGTGCGGATCACGTCGACATCGGCATGGGTACCGATGAGGCTCGTGTGGCAGCCGTCGCAGAAGCCGCAGCCCGGCGCCCCGCCCATGGCACGGTCCGGGCTGGTGCACTGGAGGGCGGCAGCGAAGGCCCGAGCCGCGGTGGACCGGCCGGAACCCGGAGGACCGGTGAACAGCCAGGCGTGCGTCATCCTCGAACCGGGTGGCACCGGCTCTCCCGTGGAGCTGGCGGTGACCAGCGCGTCCGCGTCCCGGGCTGCGGCACCGAGCTGCTCCTGCACGCGGTCCTGGCCGACCAGGTCGTCCCATACGGACACGGGTCACCGCCCTTCCGGTGGTGTGGAGCCGCGCCGCTGTTGCGTGGAACGGCGGCGCGGCCCTGTGTGGCTCTCGCCACGGCTGTCGCCGCGGCATTCGTCTGTCCGGCTTCCCATTGTGAGGGACGGGTCTGACAATCCCGGCAGACCGGCGACCGGCGACCGGAAGGACAGTGACGGCTCGGCGGACGGACAGTGGCAGCCATGCGGACGTCCCGCGGCAGCCCGGCCGACCGAACGCCGGTGGTCCCGCACCTGTTCGCGCGGGACCACCGTCCTACCGGTCAGCGACGCGGGCGGCGTCCACGGCCCTTGGGTTCGGGGCCGTCGTCGTCGTGGTCACCCAGCAGTTCGTCCGCCAGCGAGGGCAGATCGTCCAGCGGGGTCTCCTCCGCCCAGTCCGGGCGCGGACGCCGCGACCGCCCGGAGGACTCCCGCTGGTCACGCCCTGCCCGAGCGTCCCCGTACGGGTCCGCATGAGGGTCCCCATGCGGGTTCGCCTGCGGGTCGGTGATCTGCGGCAGCTCGCGGGTGCGCTCGTTCTCGCCCTCCGGTACGGAGCCCGCCGGGCGCTCGTCCCGGAAGATGCCGCGCGGCACCCGGTCCGTGGGATCGGCATCGCGCCCGGAACCCCGTCCCGTGTCCCGGCCGGCATCGCGTCCGGAGTCCCGTCCCGCGTCCCGTACGGGCGGAAGCACCGCCGTCTCGTCCGCCGCACCGGAGTGCCCGGACGTGTCGGAGACCTTCGGGATCATCGTCGTCTCGGCCTCGTCGGAAGGCCAGGGCGCGGACGGCGACGCGTCGCGGGACCGCCCGGAGCCGGACTGCGGATCCACCGGGGAAGGCACCGGCTGTGTGATCTCGTTCGGATTGACGATCGGGGTCGGCACCGTCAGCTCGCTGTCCGAAACGGACGCCGAGGACCGGGCGCGTGAGGACTGGTCGTGAGAGGACTGGGCCTGCGAGGACTGGGCCTGCGAGGACTGGTCACGTGCGGACCGGGCGCGCTCGGCATCGGCCTCCGCCGCCTCGGCATCGGCTTCCGCCTGGGCGGCCGCCGCCCGCGCGCGGGCGCTCTCCGCCGCCGCAGCCGCCTCCGCTTCTGCCTGCCTGCGAGCCGCCTCGGCCCGGAGCAGAGCCTCCTCGGCCTTGCGCTGCTTCTCCAGACGCCGGGCCTCGGCCTCCTGGCGCAGCCGGGCCTCCTCCTCCGCCTGACGCCGCAGCCGGGCCTGCTCGGCCTCACGGGCCGCGTCCTCGGCCTCGATCCGGGCGCGCTCCTCCTCGGCGACTCGGCGAGCCTCCTCGGCGCGCTGCCGGGCCTCCTCCGCCTGGCGTTCGGCCTCGCGTCGGCGCGCTTCCTCCTCCTCGCGGCGCTTGCGCTCCTCCTCCTCGGCTCGGAGCCTGGCGAGCTGTTCCTGCCGCTCGCGCTCCAGCCGCTCCTCCTCCGCCTTGCGCGCGGCCTCCTCCTCGGCGAGACGCCTGGCCTCCTCCTCGGCGGCCTTGCGCGCTTCCTCCTGGGCCTTGATCTCGGCCTCGGAGAGCGGAAGGAGCTGGTCGAGCCGGTGACGTACGACCGTGGTGATCGCCTCCGGTTCCTGGCCGGCGTCCACCACCAGGTAACGCGTCGGATCGGCGGCGGCCAGCGTCAGGAAGCCGGACCGCACCCGGGCGTGGAACTCGGGCGGCTCGGACTCCAGCCGGTCGGGCGCCTCGGTGAACCGTTCCCTCGCGGTCTGCGGGTCGACATCCAGAAGCACCGTCAGATGCGGTACGAGCCCGCTCGTCGCCCAGCGCGAGATCCGGGCGATCTCGGTCGGCGCGAGATCGCGGCCCGCGCCCTGATAGGCGACGGACGAGTCGATGTAGCGGTCGGAGATGACGATCGCGCCCCGCTCCAGCGCCGGACGCACCACCGAGTCGACGTGCTCGGCGCGGTCGGCGGCGTACAGCAGGGCCTCGGCCCGGTTGGAGAGCCCGGCCGACGACACGTCGAGCAGGATCGAGCGCAGCCGCTTGCCGACGGGGGTCGCACCGGGTTCACGGGTGACGACGACCTCGTGGCCCTTGGCGCGGATCCACTCGGCGAGCGCCTCGACCTGGGTCGACTTGCCCGCTCCGTCGCCGCCCTCCAGAGCGAGGAAGAAACCGGTCGCGGCGGGTGCGACCGCCGGATCACCGCCACGCAGCGCCTCGCGCAGATCACGGCGCAGCGGTACTCCGGAGCGGTCGTCCGTCTTCGCGAGCACGATCGCGGCGACCGGCAGCAGCAGTGCGCCGATCAGCACCAGGGTGAAGGCGGCGCCGCCGTGCGCGAAGACGAAGTCGCCGGCGGTCAGCCTCTGGGTGCCGATGGCGGCGGCCACCAGCGGGCCGCCGACCGCGCCGAGCGCGATCAGGACCCGGACGACCGCCTGGAGGTGCCCGGTGGTGCGGGCCCGGCGGAACTCCTCGGTCTCCTGGTCGACGAGCACATGGCCGGTGTTCGCCGCGACACCCGCCGTGTAACCGGCGAGTACGGCGATCAGGACGACGGTCGTCGTGTCCGGCACCAGGCCCATCGCCAGGAGGGCGACTCCGGTGACGGCGGTGGCCAGGGAGAGCAGCCGCCGGCGCGACAGGGCCGGCAGCACCTTCCCCGCGGTGCGGATGCCGACACCCGTACCGCCGGTCAGGGCGAGGATCAGCAGGGCGAAGGTGGCGGGGCCGCCGCCGAGGTCGGCAGCGTGCAGTACGGCGACGGCCGCCGCGGCCGCGATCGCTCCGGCGACGGCGGCGCAGGTCGCGACGATCAGCGGGACGGCACCGGTGCGGCCCTTGTCCGATCCGCTGCCGGCGGACGGCCGGCGCAGCCCCTCCAGCGGCGAGCGGGGACGGGGCGTCGGCGTACCGGGCAGTTCCAGGAAGTACAGGGTGGAGATGGAGGCGGAGAACAGCCCGGCCGCGACGTACGAGCCGAGGGCCGCCTGGTGGAAGGAGAACCACTCCAGGCCGGAGCCCAGCAGGTTGCCGACGAGCGTGGCAACCAGTAGAACGGCAGCGGCGGCCGGAATGGCGGCGAAGTCCGTACGCAGAGAGAGCCGGCGCAGCGCGTCGAGGTGGTCCGGCAGGGGCCGCACCGCGGCGCCCTCAATCGGCGGCGCGGGCAGCAGCGCGGGGGCGGCGCCGTCCTTGGCGATCGTCCACAGCCGTTCGCCCGCACCGGTGACGAACACGGTGATCAGGATCATCATGAGCGCCTTGTCGGGCGTCCAGTCGATCCACAGGGGCGCGACGACCAGCAGCGCGAGCCGCAGCCCGTCTGCGCCGATCATCAGCCACCGCCGGTCGACCGGCCCTCCTGGGGCCGTCAGGGTCGTCAGCGGACCCAGGAGTACGGCTCCGAAGAGCAGGGTGGAAATAATCCGGGCCCCGAAGACGGCGGCGACGGCGAAGGCCGCCCCGCGGTATCCGGATCCGAATGAGCCCCCAAGGACCGCCGCTTGCAGCGACAGCAACACCAGCACGAGAAGGGCGAGTGCATCGCCGGTACTGCCGACGAGCTGGGCGCTCCACAACCGCTTCAGCGGGGGAACGCGCAACAGGGCTCGTACGGCGCGCTCGCGTGAGTCTGCGGCAAGTGCGTCGGAGGTGGGGCTCACGACCGTTGGCTGCTCGGCTCGCGTCATCCGCCCAGCCTATCGGGAGCGCGGCAGTGCCCGGGGTCCGCGTCCGAACAAACGACCGCAGATGCCATTCCGTTCCCTCGGCCTCTCCCCTCCCGTTCAGCCTCTCCGGCCCCTTTCGCCCCCTCCTGCCACTCCCGCACCGCCCCGATACGAAACCGCAGCCCCGAGGCCACCCCAGAAGGCCCGGACCGCACCACACCGGAACACAGCACCCCGCACCGGACCGGAACACAGCACACCGAACCACACCGCACCGAACCACACCGGAACACGGAAACGCCGGGTGGGCCGGACACTCGTCCAGCCCACCCGGCGCTCAGAACCCCCGAACCGACCCGAACCGACCCGACCCGGCACGCCCGGGGCCGGCGCGCGCCGGCCCCGGCCCAGCCCCGGAAGGTCAGTCCTCCGAAGCCGACGAAGCCGTCTTCTTCGCGGCGGTCTTCTTCGCCGCGCCCGTCGTCTTCTTCGCAGCGGTCTTCTTCGCCGCAGTCGTCGTCTTATTCGCGGCCGTCGTCGTCTTCTTCGCCGCGGTGGCCTTCTTGGCCGGAGCCTTCTTCGCGGTCGCCTTCTTGGCCGGGGCCTTCTTCGCCGTCTTCTTCTTGGCGGGCCCCTTGGCACGCTTCTCGGCAAGCAGCTCGTAGCCGCGCTCCGGAGTGATCCCCTCGACGCTGTCGTCGCTCCGCAGCGTCGCGTTCGTCTCGCCGTCGGTGACGTACGCGCCGAACCGGCCGTCCTTGACGACGACCGGAGCACCGCTCACCGGGTCCGTGCCCAGCTCCTTCAGCGGCGGCTTGGCGGCGGCCCGCCCGCGCTGCTTGGGCTGGGCGTAGATGGCGAGGGCCTCTTCGAGCGTGATGTCGAAGAGCTGGTCCTCGGAGGTCAGCGACCGCGAGTCCGTGCCCTTCTTCAGGTACGGGCCGTAGCGGCCGTTCTGCGCGGTGATCTCGACGCCCTCGGCATCCTCGCCGACGACGCGCGGCAGCGACATCAGCTTCAGCGCGTCGGCCAGGGTCACCGTGTCCAGCGACATCGACTTGAAGAGCGAGGCGGTCCGCGGCTTCACCGCGTTCTTGCCGGTCTTCGGGGTGCCTTCGGGCAGCACCTCGGTGACGTACGGGCCGTAGCGGCCGTCCTTGGCGATGATCTGGTTCCCGCTCACCGGGTCCGCACCGAGCTCGAAGTCGCCGCTCGGCTTGGCCAGCAGCTCCTCCGCCAACTCCACGGTCAGCTCGTCGGGCGCCAGGTCCTCGGGGACATCCGCGCGCTGGTGGCCCTCGGAGTCCTTCTCGCCGCGCTCGATGTACGGGCCGTACCGGCCGACCCGGAGCTTGATGTCGTTGCCGACCGGGAACGAGGAGATCTCCCGGGCGTCGATCGCACCGAGGTCGGTGACGAGCTCCTTGAGCCCGCCGAGGTGGTCACCGTCGCCGTTGCCCGCGTCGGAGGCCTGTCCGGCACCGGCCGAGTCGTCCCCGTCCTGGGCGCCGAAGTAGAAGCGCCTCAGCCACGGCACGGACTGGGCCTCGCCCCGCGCGATGCGGTCGAGGTCGTCCTCCATACGTGCCGTGAAGTCGTAGTCGACGAGCCGGCCGAAGTGCTTCTCCAACAGGTTGACCACGGCGAACGACAGGAACGACGGTACGAGCGCCGTGCCCTTCTTGAAGACGTAGCCACGGTCGAGAATCGTCCCGATGATCGAGGCGTACGTCGACGGGCGGCCGATCTCGCGTTCTTCGAGCTCCTTGACCAGCGAGGCCTCGGTGTAACGGGCCGGCGGCTTCGTCGCGTGGCCGTCGACGGTGACCTCGTCCGCGGAGAGCGCGTCGCCCTCGGCGACCTGCGGCAGCCGGCGCTCGCGGTCGTCGAGCTCGGCGTTCGGGTCGTCGGCGCCCTCGACGTACGCCTTCATGAAGCCGTGGAAGGTGATCGTCTTGCCGGACGCGGAGAACTCGGCGTCCCGGCCGTCGCTCGCCCGGCCACCGATCTTGACGGTGACGGAGTTGCCGACCGCGTCCTTCATCTGGGAAGCGACGGTCCGCTTCCAGATCAGCTCGTAGAGCCGGAACTGGTCGCCGGTGAGACCCGTCTCGGCAGGAGTGCGGAAGCGGTCGCCGGAGGGGCGGATCGCCTCGTGCGCCTCCTGCGCGTTCTTGACCTTGCCGGCGTACGTGCGGGGCTTGTCCGGCAGGTAATTCGCCCCGTACAACTGCGTGACCTGGGCACGGGCAGCGGAGATCGCGGTGTCCGAGAGGGTCGTGGAGTCGGTACGCATGTAGGTGATGAAGCCGTTCTCGTACAGCTTCTGCGCGACCTGCATGGTGGCCTTGGCCCCGAAGCCCAGCTTCCGGCTCGCCTCCTGCTGGAGGGTCGTCGTACGGAAGGGGGCGTACGGGGAGCGGCGGTACGGCTTCGACTCGACGGACCGCACGGCGAACGCGGAGTCGGCGAGCGCGGCGGCCAGGGCGCGGGCGTTCGTCTCGTCCAGGTGCAGGGTCTGGGCGGAGCCGGCCTTGAGCTGCCCGTCGGGACCGAAGTCGCGGCCCTGGGCGATCCGGCGCCCGTCGACCGCGCTGAGGCGGGCGGTGAGCGTCGAGGGGTCGGAGGCGTCACCGGCGCGGCCGGTGGCGAAGGTGCCGGTCAGATCCCAGTATTCGGCGGACCGGAAGGCGATGCGCTCGCGCTCCCGTTCGACGACGAGGCGGGTGGCGACGGACTGGACACGGCCCGCCGACAGACGCGGCATGACCTTCTTCCACAGGACCGGCGAGACCTCGTAGCCGTAGAGACGGTCGAGGATACGGCGGGTCTCCTGGGCATCGACCATGCGCTGGTTGAGCTCGCGCGGGCTGGCGACCGCGGCCCGGATCGCGTCCTTGGTGATCTCGTGGAAGACCATCCGGTGGACCGGGACCTTGGGCCTGAGCACTTCCTGTAGATGCCACGCGATGGCTTCGCCCTCGCGGTCCTCATCGGTGGCGAGGAAGAGTTCGTCGGATTCGGCCAGCAGCTGCTTGAGCTTCCTGACCTGGGCCTTCTTATCGGCGTTGACGACGTAGATCGGCTGGAAGTCGTTCTCCACGTCGACGCCGAGGCGGCGCACCTCGCCGGTGTACTCGTCCGGTACCTCGGCGGCGCCGTTCGGCAGGTCGCGGATGTGCCCGACGCTCGCCTCGACGACGTATCCGGGGCCGAGATAGCCCTTGATCGTCTTCGCCTTGGCAGGCGACTCGACGATGACGAGTCGGCGGCCGCCCTGTGCGGTCTCGCTGGTCGGGGACAACTTCGCTCTTCTCTCCGGTCGACGCTCGGTGGGCATCCGGGCAGCGCTATGGCGCTGCCGACAGTGCTGTCGCTGCGGAGTGTGACGGTACAACCCGCCCCCGTGTCAAACGGCAAAAGCCCGCAACGGCCACTCGAACGGTAACCCGACTTCCGCCATTCCTGCCGCCCGGCCCGCTCGGTCCGCCCCGCGCACGGCCGCTGCCTGCGGGTTTCGGCGGCGCTGTGGCTGCGCCGCGGGTACGGAGGGCGAGGAGCGGGCGGCTCGGGCGTGTTCCGGGGCGGGCGTGGGTGGCCGGGGCGGGAAGGGGGTCGGACGCGAGCCAGGACCTCGCCTCGGATACGAGCGCAGGACGCCGGCTCGGATACGAACCCGAATGCCGACCCGGAAGCGGGCACGGATGCCGCCCCGGACCTCGGCACGGGCATCGGCACGGATGCCGGTTCAGATGCGAGTGAGGCACCACACCCCGAGGACGAGGAAAAGTACGCCGAACAGCGTCGCGAGTGCGGTGGAAACAGCGGGGCTCACCCGGTGCGCCACCGGCGCACGGTGCAGCACGCGCGCCCCCGTCCACAGCAGCAACGCGGCGCCGAACAGCGTGAACACCGTCCCGGCGAAGACAGCAGGTCCGCTCTCCATACCCGTACGCCTCCCTGTCCCTGTCCCCGTCCCCGGCCCTCCGGCGCGCCCCGGCACGGTCCGCCCGTGCGGTGCCGCCCGGTTCGGGGGAGACTGCCACCGCGGAACGTCGCCGACGCGAACGCCGGGTGAACAGCCGAGCCGTGGTGGACACCTCAGCGCGGACGCGCGGCGACCATGGCCGAATTCACCTCACATCGAGGGCCGCGCGCCGCCTGCTGCCGCGTTCGAACACCTTCAGCAGCAGGACGGCGAGCACGGCATATCCCGCCTCTGCGGCAAGCTCCGCGGTCATACCCCGGTGTCGAGACCTGCACCGGCGGACAACTCTCGTGCTGCTTCGGGCGCGTGAGCCATGGGCAGGACGTCCCCGCCGGCCCGCATCCGCTCCGGCAGGTTCTCCCGAGAAACGCTTACGCCGGTCAGAAGCATGGGTTCGGAACTGGCCACGTTCGAGATGAGGAAGACATCACGGAACCGCAGCCCCGGTGCCCCCAGCGCGAGGTCGAAGGCAAAACGGCCCGCCGCGGCGGCGAGCAGGACCGCGGCAAGGCCGACAAGGCGCCAAACGGAATCCGGAGCCCGAGCCGGAAGCAGGCCACCGAGAGCGTGAAGACGCTGATGACAAGGCCGTTCAGTACATACGGAAGGGCACACCCGAACCAGAGCGGAGCCCGGTTACGAGGACTCGGCAGCACCGCACCGCACCGCACCGAGCGCGAGGGTCAGGCCCTCTCGGGATCCAGCGGGCACGGGCGGATACGAGGGTGGTCCTCAAGCGCGGGACAGCGCTCGGCGCTGCCTGCCCGCACGACATCGGCCGGGATGCCCCGGATACTGTCGATCCGTGTCGCGCCGAGCGACGTCCCATCCAGCTCGATACGGGTCACCCGGCCATCCGCCCGGCCGGAGGAAGCGGCTCCAGGAAGCCCTCCCCGACCAGGAGCCGGATGGCCTGCGGGGTACGGTCGCGCAGCTGCACCGGGTCTTCGTTCATCAACTGGGCGATCGCGTCCAGGATCCGGCCGGCGGGCAGCGATCCGTCGCACACGCCCGCGAATCCGGCGGCGACCGCGTCGACCTTCGTGGCACGTCGCATGCCTCGGTTCTGACGCAGCACCACATGCTCGGGATCCTCCGCCCCCGGCAGCCCCACCTGCTCCTGCACGACCTCACCGGCGAGGGTGAAGTGCGCGGCCAGCAGCCCGGCGTCGTCCTGCTCCCTCAGGTAGTCCTGGCGGGCGAAGTGCGCCTCGACGGCGGGTCCGAGCGGCTGCTCCACCGCGTGCGGCCACTCCTCGATCACGATCGAGGGCTCTCCGGCGGCGGCCGCTGCGGACTTGCGCAGGGTGATCCAGCCGAAGCCGACCCCCTTCGTCCCGTGGGCCTCGAACTCGTCCAGCCAGGCGTCGTAACGCGCGGCGTACTCCGCGGGGTCCGTACGGTGGTCGCCGCTGTCGCGCAGCCACAACTCGGCGTACTGCGTGATGTCCTGCACCTCGCGCTGCACGATCCAGGCGTCGCAGCCGTACGGAATCCAGGACCGCAGCCTGTCCTGCCACTCCTCGTCCCCGGTGTGCTGCCAGTTGGCCAGGAAGTGGGCGTAGCCACCGTCGTTGAGCCGGTCGCCCGTCTGCTGCACCAGGGTCCGGCACAGGTCGTCGCCCGCCATACCGCCGTCGCGGTAGGTGAGGCGGGCACCGGGCGAGATGACGAAGGGCGGGTTGGAGACGATGAGGTCGTACGTCTCGGCGCCGACGGGCTCGTAGAGCGACCCCTCGCGCAGGTCGGCCGGGGCGGCGCCGGACAGGGCGAGGGTGAGCCGGGTGAAGTCGAGGGCGCGCGGGTTGAGGTCGGTGGCGGTGACCCGGGTGGCGTGCTGCGAGGCGTGCAGCGCCTGGATGCCGGAGCCCGTACCGACATCCAGCGCGGAGCCGACCGGTCTGCGGACGGTGATACCGGCGAGGGTGGTGGAGGCCCCGCCGATCCCGAGGACGACCCCTTCCTCGTGCGAACCGATCCCGCCCGCGCCGCCCACCGCGCAGCCCAGGTCCGAGACGATGAACCAGTCCTGGTCCTCAGGCCCGCTGTACGGCCGCACGTCGACCGTCGCCCGCACCTTGCCGTCTGCCTCGGTGAGCCAGCCGTCCGCCACGCACTGCTCCAGCGGCAGCACCGCGGCTGCCTGCCCGGCAGGGACCGGGCACTGGAGCAGGAAGAGGCGCACAAGCGTGTCGAGCGGCGCGTCCCCCCGGGTGGCACGCAACGCCGGGACCGTCTCGCTGCGGGCAAGCGCGGCGTAGGCAGGTGCGCCGAGCAGGTCGAGGAGCCCGTCGGCGGTGAAGGCGGCGGCGAGCAGGGCTTCGCGGAGCCGGGTCGCGTGGTCTGCTGCGGGAAGGCTGGTCTTACTCACATGCCCCATTGTGAGGGCTGCCACTGACAACGGCAGCGGCCCGCCGGTCCATCAGGGGCCGCCGGGCCGTTCGTACGCCTCGTAGCCCGCCCGGTACGCCCGCCGGGGTGGCAGGTGTACATCTGCTGCGGCAGCCGCACCGCTGCTCGTGCAGGGGCACTCCGCAGAGGTCCGCTGCTCGTGCAGGGGCCAGGCGGGGCAGGGGCTGGGGCAGGGGGCCTGGGCAAGGAGCCCGCCGCTCAGCTGCGGCCCGCGGCCGAGACCGCGGGCCGCCCGGTTACGACTTCTCGCTGGGCGAGGCGGACGCCTCCTTGGACGGGGTCGCCCCCTCGGACGGCGTTGCCTCGTTCGGGGAACCGGCCGAAGGTGACGCCGAGGCCGTCGGCTTCTGGCAGCCCTTCTGCTTGGCCATCGCGGTGCCGACCTCACCGGACTCGAGCTTCATCTGCGCCTGGGCACCATTGGTGCTGATCTTGTTGAGCTCGTCCGCGACACCCTTGAGGCCGTCGGCGAACTTCGCCTGGTCCTTCGTGTTCAGGTCATCGACCTTCTTCTGCAGATTCGCGTAGGCCACGGAGGAGGCGTTGAGCTCCTTCACCGCCGCCTTCTGCGTGGCCTCGCCGTCGTCGACCGGCGGCGGACCCGCCGAGTCGACAGCCGTGCCCAGCGCCTTGTACGCCTGCGAGATCTGCTTGAAGGCAGCCGAGTCGGCCTCCTGGACGTCGGCGGGCTTGCTGTTGTCTGCGGTCTGCTGCTGGATGGAGGCGTTGGCGTCAGCGATCTTCTGCAGCTGGGGCTGGAACTGGTCACAGACGGTCTTGGCCCAGTCGTTCACCTTGTTGTCGCTGTCGTCGCTGCAGCCCGACAGCGTAAGTACCAGTACCGCACCGCCGGACAGTGCGGCCGCAAGCTTCTTGTTCACCGGATTGGTCCCTTCCAAGGCTCTCGGCCCCGGAACTTACACGCCGAGCGCCCTCCATCCGGGTGCCGTGCGCCCGAAGGATGACCTTTTGAAGCCATTTGCACCAAGGGAAATGAGGGAGATACAACTCACCCGCACGACCTCAGAATGCGGGAACACCTGCACGATTCACCACTCGTACGGATGCACCAGCGGGCGGACGCGACATCAGATCGCCCCGCCCGCGCGCATTTTGATCGGGCATCACCCAGCAATGATCTACGTGGTGCGGAACCCAGACCTACGTGGTGCGGAACCCGGACCTACGTGGTGCGGAACCCGGCCTACTGAGCAGCCGCCGGATCGGCCGGCCCGGCAGTGCCCTCCCCACCGTCGCCGGAGTCGCCTTCGTCCCCCACCGCGATGCCCCGCCGCTTGGAGATGTAGACCGCGCCGACGATGACCGCGATGGCCACCACCGCCACCACCGCACGTACCCCCGCGCTCGCATCCTCCCCGTAGCTGAACTGCACCACCGCGGGCGCGATGAGCAGTGCCACCAGGTTCATCACCTTGAGCAGGGGGTTGATCGCCGGCCCGGCCGTGTCCTTGAACGGGTCGCCGACCGTGTCGCCGATGACAGTCGCCGCATGGGCGTCACCGCCCTTGCCACCGTAATGGCCGTCCTCGACGAGCTTCTTGGCGTTGTCCCACGCACCGCCGGAGTTGGCGAGGAAGACGGCCATCAGCGTCCCGGTGCCGATCGCGCCCGCCAGATACGAGCCGAGTGCGCCGACGCCGAAGGTGAATCCGACCGCGATCGGCGCCAGCACCGCCAGCAGTCCGGGCGTGGCCAGCTCACGCAGCGCGTCCTTGGTGCAGATGTCGACCACTCGCCCGTACTCCGGCTTCTCCGTGTAGTCCATGATCCCGGGGTGCTCACGGAACTGCCGCCGCACCTCGTACACCACGGCGCCCGCGGACCGGGACACCGCGTTGATGGCCAGGCCGGAGAAGAGGAAGACGACCGCTGCGCCGAGGATCAGGCCGACCAGGTTGTTGGGCTGGGAGATGTCCAGGCTCAGACCCATCTCCCCGGCCGAGGCGCCCACGTCGTCGACCGCGGTGGCGATCGCGTCCCGGTAGGAGCCGAAGAGCGCCGCCGCCGCCAGCACGGCGGTGGCGATGGCGATGCCCTTGGTGATGGCCTTGGTGGTGTTGCCCACGGCGTCCAGGTCGGTGAGGACCTGCGCGCCGGCACCGGTGACATCGCCGGACATCTCCGCGATGCCCTGCGCGTTGTCGGACACCGGGCCGAAGGTGTCCATCGCCACGATGACACCGACGGTGGTGAGCAGCCCCGTACCGGCCAGCGCCACCGCGAAGAGCGCCAGCATGATCGACGTACCGCCGAGCAGGAACGCCCCGTAGACACCGAGCCCGATCAGCAGCGCGGTGTAGACGGCGGACTCCAGACCGATGGAGATACCGGCGAGCACGACAGTGGCCGGCCCGGTCAGCGAGGACTTGCCGATGTCCCTGACAGGGCGTCGGGTGGTCTCGGTGAAGTAGCCGGTCAGCTGTTGGATCAGGGCTGCCAGCACGATGCCGATGGCGACGGCGACCAGCGCGAAGACCCGCGGGTCCCCGCCGTGCGAGGTGATGGCCGCGTCCGTGACCCCGTCCAGTTCCGCGTACGAGGACGGCAGGTAGACGAAGACCGCGACGGCCACCAGCACGAGCGAGATCACTGCGGAGATGAAGAATCCACGGTTGATGGCGGTCATTCCGCTCCGGTCGGCGCGGCGCGGGGCGACCGCGAAGATACCGATCATCGCGGTGACCACACCGATCGCCGGCACGATCAGAGGGAAAGCCAGCCCCGAGTCACCGAAGGCGGCCTTGCCGAGGATGAGCGCCGCAACCAGCGTGACCGCGTACGACTCGAAGAGGTCGGCGGCCATACCCGCGCAGTCCCCGACGTTGTCGCCCACGTTGTCCGCGATGGTCGCGGCATTGCGGGGGTCGTCCTCCGGGATGCCCTGTTCCACCTTGCCGACCAGGTCGGCACCGACGTCGGCGGCTTTGGTGAAGATGCCCCCGCCGACCCTCATGAACATCGCGATCAGCGCTGCTCCGAGCCCGAAGCCCTCCAGCACCTTCGGAGCGTCGGCGGCATAGACGAGGACGACGCAGGAGGCGCCGAGCAGCCCGAGCCCCACGGTAATCATTCCGACCACGCCGCCCGTACGAAAAGCGATCTTCATGGCTTTGTGCGAGACCTCGGTGAGATCCTTTTCCGGTTCGCCTTCCTCGGGGGTCGCCTCACGCGCGGCGGCTGCCACCCGGACATTGCTCCGTACGGCGAGCCGCATGCCGATGTATCCGGTGGCTGCCGAGAAAAGGGCACCCACCAGGAAGAACAGCGAACGGCCCGCTCGCTGCGACCAGTTGTCGGCTGGAAGCAGCAGAAGCAGGAAGAAAACCACGACGGCGAATGCGCCGACAGTACGCAACTGCCGGGCCAGATAGGCATTCGCGCCCTCCTGGACCGCCGCCGCGATCTCCTTCATGCGCTCGGTGCCCTCGCCCGCCGCCAGCACCTGGCGTACCAGCAGCTGGGCGACGACCAGTGCGGCGACGGCGACGACCGCCACGACGATCACGATGACGCGGTTGTCATCCGTGAGTACTGCGGCCGCGAGAGTGGTGGGTGGGTCGGAAAGTGCGGAAAACTGCGTCAGTTCTGCCAGTGGTGTGGTGCCGAACCCCGCCATACGTCCTCCTTGACGCTCAGCGCTCAAGACGTGGACGGATTGTAGGGAGCGGAACACGATCAAAACAGTGCGCGGTAAATGTAATTGCTACTCATCCACCGAACGGCAATTGATCGAGTTCCCTACGTGGACCGAATGCAGTAATGGGACCGACGCATTTCCGCAAGATCGCTCATCGGACAGAAACGAAAAAGGCCCTGCTCAGCAGGGCCTCGGAATCTGGATCCGAGGTGAATCAATCACCCGGGTTACGCCATCGGGGCGGCCGGACCGCCCCGGGACCCCGCGCCGCCTCAACGAAGAACGGGAACGGACAGCCGCCGACTCCGGCCGCCTCGAAACACGGCAACCGGCATCCACCGCCGCCTCAGACCACCGCGGCCGGCGTCTCCGGCCGCCTCAAACCACCGTGGCCGGTGTCTTCGGCCAGCTCATGCGGATCACTCCGCCATCCGCACCGGACCTGACCTCTACGTCGTCGACCAGGCCGCTGATGACCGCGAGGCCCATCTCGTCCTCACCGTCGCCTTCGGCGTCCGGCTCCGGCTCGTCCGGCCCCACATCGGGCGCGGAGTCGCGACGTCCGGAGACACCACCGGGCACGGACCCGTCGGCACCCGGGCCGGGCACCTCATCGCCGACCTCGATGGAGAAGGACTTCTCCTCCTCGATCAGGACGACCGTGACAGGCGACGTAATGCCGTGGCTGCGGTGCAGCCCGACCGCCCGGCTGCAGGCCTCCCCCACGGCGAGTCGGACCTCGTCCAGCACGGCCTCGTCGACCCCGGCCCGGCGCGCCACGGCAGCCGCCACGAGGCGGGCCGTTCTGACGTGTTCGGGCTGGGCGCTGAAGCGGAGTTCAACGGTGGCCATGCGATCCCCCTCGAACGTACGTATGTGAATCCACAGGAGCCCGACGCGAGGCCCGGTGCTCCTGACTCTCTCTGCGAAAACCGTTTGCCCGATCGGCCGACTCGCCGCAACCGACGACGCCTCCGGCCATCCGGCCGACGTTCACCCGCTACCCGACGACCGTTCGAAAACCGTTCGACAGTCGTTCGACAGCCATCGAATCGGTGATCGGCCGGTGCTCCGGTCGCCTGGCGACCGGCAGCCGGCCATTGGATGAATGTCCGCCGCAGTCCGCCGAACGAATGACGGAAGGATGTCGGACACCAGCCCCGGAATTACCAGCCACCGGACCACCGGCCACCGGCCACCGATGCACGGCCACAGCCGTTCCGGCAGTCCGGGCATGGACCACCGTCGTACGGGCCGCGGTCGGGACAGTCCTGGGACCGTCCCGATCGCGGACGCGACGTCAGTCGGTTGCCGCGACGGCCTCATCGACCGTGGTGTGGATCGGGAACACCTTGGTCAGACCGGTGATCCGGAAAATCTTGAGAATGCGCTCCTGGTTGCACACCAGTCGCAACGAGCCCTCATGGGCCCGCACACGCTTCAAGCCACCCACGAGCACGCCGAGGCCGGTGGAGTCGAGGAAGTCGACACCTTCCATGTCGACAACCAGGTGGTAGCTGCCGTCATTCACCAACTCGACCAACTGCTCGCGCAGCTTGGGCGCGGTATACACATCAATCTCGCCACCGACCTCGACGACCGTACGGTCGCCACCAGGGCCGGACACATTGCGAGTCGACAAGGACAGGTCCACGGATCCTCCAGCACCTTGCTATCGAGCGGTCGCCCCTCGGTCTCCCCGGCGGAGCCAGGGGACGGATCGCCAGCCGCGATGGCATTCAATCACTTACGGGCAGCCATGCACGACGCCTTGGGACCATTGTCCGCCCTGCCAGTGACACACTCGGTGCCGATGGCCAAGAATCACCGCCCCAGTCGACCGCCGGAAAGCGGGGGTTCCCGCCCCTCTCCCGATGTGGTCCTCGACCGGCTCGCCGCAGGGGCGGGCCGGTCCGCGCGCATCACTCATACGGAGCACTTGCCCCCGCGTACGGGAACCCATGCCATCTGGCCCGATCGCATCCGTCCGGAAGTCGTCGCCGCCATCCAGAAAGCCGGCGTCGACCATCCGTGGACCCACCAGGCCGCCGCGGCGGAGCACGCGCTGGACGGCGAGTCGGTCGTGATCGCCACCGGCACGGCGTCCGGCAAGTCACTGGCCTATCTGGCCCCGGTCCTCAGCGCCCTCCTGGACGGCTCCGAGGCCCCCAACGGCCGTGGGGCGACCGCTCTCTACCTCGCGCCCACCAAAGCCCTGGCAGCCGATCAGAGGCGCTCGGTGAGAGAACTCGCGGCTCCGCTGGGCCACGGGATCCGGGCCGCTGTGTACGACGGTGACACCCCGGTCGAGGAACGCGAATGGGTGCGCCAGTACGCCAACTACGTCCTCACCAATCCCGACATGCTGCACCGCGGGATACTCCCGTCCCACCCGCGCTGGTCCTCCTTCCTGCGCGCCTTGCGCTATGTCGTCATCGACGAGTGCCACACCTACCGGGGTGTTTTCGGCTCGCATGTCGCTCAGGTGGTGCGCCGACTACGCCGCCTGTGTGCCCGCTACGGCGCCGATCCGGTGTTCCTCCTCGCTTCCGCCACCTCAGCGGAGCCCTCCGTCGCGGCAGGCCGGCTCACCGGTCTCCCGGTCACGGAGGTCGCCGACGAC
Source organism: Streptomyces sp. NPDC026062 (assembly GCF_055568375.1). Classification (NCBI taxonomy): domain Bacteria; kingdom Bacillati; phylum Actinomycetota; class Actinomycetes; order Kitasatosporales; family Streptomycetaceae; genus Streptomyces; species Streptomyces sp. NPDC026062. The sequence continues at coordinate 41,902 of NZ_JBVHOQ010000032.1, read as the reverse complement.
GCCTCCCCGCGCGGCGAACTGGTCTTCGCCCTGTGGGAGCCGCCTCTGACCGAACTGTCCGGCGAGAAGGGGGCCCCCGTTCGCCGTACCGCCACGGCCGAGACCGCCGATCTGCTCACCGGCCTGACCGTGCAGGGAGTACGTTCCGTCGCATTCGTACGTTCACGGCGTGGCGCCGAGCTCATCTCCGTCATCGCCAAGGAACGCCTCGCCGAGATCGACCGTTCTCTGCCCTCCCGGGTCGCCGCCTACCGCGGGGGATACCTCCCCGAGGAACGCCGCGCCCTGGAGCGCGCACTGCACTCCGGCAGCCTGCTCGGCCTGGCAGCCACGACCGCCCTCGAACTCGGTATCGACGTCTCCGGCCTCGACGCCGTCGTCATCGCGGGTTACCCGGGCACCCGGGCATCTCTGTGGCAGCAGGCCGGCCGCGCGGGGCGGGCAGGCCAGGGCGCCCTCGCCATCCTGGTGGCCCGCGACGACCCTCTGGACACCTTCCTCGTCCACCACCCCGAAGCGCTGTTCCAGCAGCCTGTGGAGTCGACCGTCCTCGACCCGGACAACCCGTACGTCCTGGCCCCCCATCTGTGCGCCGCCGCCGCGGAACTGCCGCTCACCGAATCGGACCTGGAACTCTTCGGCCCCGCCGTGGCTGAGCTTCTTCCGCAGCTGGAAGCCGCGAAGCTACTCCGCAAAAGAGCCTCGGGCTGGCATTGGACCCGCCGGGAGCGCGCCGCCGACCTCGCCGACATCCGGGGCGAAGGCGGCCGCCCCGTCCAGATCGTCGAGGAGGGCACCGGCAGGCTGCTGGGCACCGTCGACGAGTCCGCCGCGCACACCTCCGTCCACGAGGGCGCCGTCCACCTCCACCAGGGTCACACCTATCTGGTCCGGAAACTGGACCTGGAGGACTCGGTCGCGCTGGTCGAGGAGGCCAGTCCGCCTTACTCGACGACCGCCCGTGACACCACGGCCATCACCGTCCTGGAGACCGATACCGAGATCCCTTGGGGGGACGGACGGCTCTGTTACGGCTCCGTGGAGGTGACCAATCAGGTCGTCTCGTTCCTCCGTCGCAAACTGATCACCGGCGAGGTGCTCGGCGAGACCAGGCTGGACCTCCCGCCCCGTACGCTGCGCACCCGCGCCGTGTGGTGGACGGTCACCCAGGACCAACTCGACACAGCACGGATCAACCCGGAGATCCTGGGTGGCGCGTTGCACGCCGCCGAACACGCGTCGATCGGAATGCTGCCGCTCTTCGCCACCTGCGACCGCTGGGACATCGGCGGAGTGTCCGTGCCGCTTCACCCGGACACTCTGCTGCCGACCGTCTTCGTGTACGACGGCCACCCAGGCGGCGCCGGCTTCGCCGAGCGCGCCTTCCACACCGCCCACGACTGGCTGACCGCCACGCGTCAAGCGATCGCGTCCTGCGAGTGCGAGGCGGGCTGCCCGTCCTGCATCCAGTCCCCCAAGTGCGGCAACGGAAACGACCCCCTGCACAAACGAGGCGCGGTCCGCCTGCTCACAGAACTCCTCCGATCCGCCCCACCCGCCCCGGTCCGGACGGACGGGAGCCCCTGAACACACCGGGCAGACGGGGCGGACTCTGCGGAGGAGTCAGGTCCAGCAGGGCAATCCGGCTCCACGGGAAAGGCCACCTCTCAGGAGAAGCCGGCCCCCTGATGAAGCCATGCTCTCCGGAGGAACCCGGCTCGACGCACGTATCGGGTTCGACGCGCGAATCAGGCTGGACGCGCGAATCGGGTGCTCCGAAGGCCTGAGCTGCGGGGTGGGTGGCGCGGTCGGCGGGCCCGCCCGAGACCTGACCTCGGGCGCGTACGGCCCACGCCGAACCCGGGCCGTCACATCGGCGATCTCCCCCTCAACGATGCACCGCACTACCTCCGCCCCTTGCGCCCTGGCCACCACCACGGCCGACCGGCAGGCAGCGGGGGCTCCCTCCAGAGCACGGTCTGCGGCAGCGAGCGCGGCCAGGTCGGCAGCGCCCCCCGCCCGGTGCCGGACCGCCACCATCTGCCCGAGAGCCAGAACCGCCGCGAAGACCACACACAGCGCCGCCGCGGTCACCGCAGACCAGACGGTCGCCAGCCCCCGATCCCGCCGCTTCCCGAACACAGCCAACCGATACAGCCCCAGGGACGGCCTCCGAAGCCCAGCCCGGATCATCCGACCACGCCCGTCACATGCATGACCCCCGCCACGTCCTCGGCCCCTGTCACATCCTCGGCCGCGGCTGCGGCCTCCGCACTCAGCGTCACTGAGAGCGGCCCGGGGCCAGGCACCGGCGCGGTCACGACGACTCTCCACAACCCCCCGGCCCGCCCCACCTCAACCCGGGCCCGGTCGGGTGCCGCCGAAAGGGCGGCCTCCCTCACCTGCGCCTCCGGTTCGGAGCGGGCTGCCGCCCGCGCGCCGGCTCTGGCCGCGTCCACGCATCGGATCTGGGCCGAGGCAGCCATCAACGCCCACAACAGGGCAAGCGCGAAGATCACCAGCACTGGGATCGCCATGGCCGCCTCCGCTGTCACCGCTCCACGGTCGCCACATCGGCTCGTCACCCCAGGCCCCTCCCGGGCGTGTCTCCCCCGCTCGGCTCCTTCCCCGGAGGGCTCCGTCCCAGCTCCCCCATCAGAATTTCGCATCAAGAGCGTCCTTCAGCAGCGATTGCAGCTGCGCCATGACAGGTGGGCTGGTGACCACCTTGTAGAGCACCGCAGCAAACGCACAGGCCGCAATCGTTCCGACCGCGTATTCAGAGGTCGTCATTCCGGCGTCCGCCCGCACCTTGCGTGCCACGGTTCGCATCCAGCGCATGATTTTCCGCATCACTTTAAACCCCCTCAATCAGTACTTCTGTGATGAATTGCGTTTATCTATGCCTTCTGGGCCATCAGGGCTGCAGTAGTCCTCCTGCCAGCCCGATGACCACGGGCGCTACGCCCACGGCGAGGAATGCAGGGAGGAAGCAGAGCCCTACCGGTGCAGTGATCAACACAGCGGCCCTCTGCGCCCGCGCCACCGCCGCGCTGGCCCGCTCTGCTCTCATCGCCTCGGCCAGCCTGGATACCGGCTCCGCCGCAGGAGCGCCGGTCGACCCGGCCCGGTCCAGACAGCGCGCCAGCGCGGCCGCGCCCGGTATCTCTCCGAACCTCCCCCAGGCCAAGGCGGGATCGCCCCCGAGTCGGATCTCCGCCGCCGTACGCGCCAGTTGCTCACCGACCGGTCCGTCCAGCGACGCACCGACCGCCTCGGCGGCCTCACGCGGGCCGGCCCCCGCAGAGATGCACGCGGCAAGCAGATCTGCTGCCAGAGGAAGCCCGCGCATGGACTCCGCTGCTCTCGCCGCTTTCTCGGCAGTTGCTCTCGGTGCCTTCCCGAGCCGCGCGGCGCGCTGCCACCGCCGTGTTCCCCAGGCCGCCACCAGCCCAACCGCCCACCCGGCGGGACCACCCACCAGGAACCAGCCCGTCACAGCGGCACCCAGCAACGTCGCCCACCGCTTGGCCCCTGCGCCGAAGGCCGGCCACCGCGTACGCCCCGCGCACGTTCCGGACCGCCCGCCAAGGGACATCGGAGCGATGGGGGACACATCGAGAAGGTTCAGGCCGCGCCGCCGCACCCGCTGCGCCGTCCGGCGTCGCGCCAGGACCTGGGCCAACCTGACAGACATGCCCAGCACCAGCCCCACCACCCCCACCCTGTGGACAACTTCAGCAGCCAGGGCGCTCATGCGACTTCTCCCTTACGGACGATCCGGGCGGCCCATAACAGCCCGGCCGCCTCCAGCGATCCGCCCATCACCAGACAAGCCAGTCCAGCGGTGGTGTGCAGCAACACCGCCAGCGGATCTGCCCCGAGCGCCGCTCCCAGCCCCAGGCCCAGCACCGGCAGCAGTGCCAGCACCACAACCGTCGACCAGGCACCGGCCAGTTGAGCCCGCAGTTCCTCCCTCCGGCGCAGCTCGGCTCGTAACGCGCCCTCCAACCGGTCCAGACCGGCCGCGAGACCGGCGCCACCGTCCGCTGTCACCCGCCAGCAGGCGGCCACTCCTGCAAGCCCTTCCAGGCCCGGCTCGCGCGCGGCCTGCCCCAGCGCTCGCGGAACATCGCCCCCGAACCGTGCCGCAGCAGAAACCCCAGGGCCTGCCGCACCCAGCACCCGCGTTCCGTGTACCGCGACAAGCAGTGCCTGCCCCGGCTCGTACCCCGCCCTCAGCTCGCCCACCACAGCGCCGCACAGGTCCACCACCCCCTCGGCCCGGCGCTCCCATGCCTTGTGCTGTTCCCTTCTCCGCAGCCACCTCCGCACCAAGGGAACTGCGGCCACCCCCGCAATCAGGGGCAGCACGGACTCACCGAGAACGGCCAGAGCAAGCGCCCCCGGCAGGCACCACCACTCACGGCGCCCCCTCAGCCACTCGTAAACCCGCCTCCGGCCGGCGTCCCAAGTCTTTCGAAGGGGCGCCCGCCTCGTTCCTTCACCGAAGAACGACCTCGCTCTCCGGCGCCCCTGACTACGCCCGGTCGCAGTCAGCCCTGCGGCACCCAGCCCGGCAGCCGCTGCCACTGCCGCGTACAGCGCCGTCGCATGCGCCACTTCCGGTACACCTGCCGATGTGCCACCGCTCATCGCTCGCCCCCGATCAACGCCCGCAGCCGCTCCCAGCCCCGCTCACACTCGAATCCGGCAGCTCCCCAGCGCAGCGCGGGCACGGTCACCACCAACCCCGCCCCATCCCGTTCCAGCACCTGGACCTCGGCGACCCTTCGCCGCCCGGTCCGGTCACGTACGAGATGGACCACCACCGACAACGCCGCGGCCAGCTGGCTGTGAAGTGCCGCCCGGTCCAGACCCGCAGCGGTCCCGAGCGCCTCCAGCCGGGCCGGAACGTGTTCGGCGGCGTTTGCGTGCACCGTTCCGCAGCCACCCTCGTGCCCCGTGTTCAAGGCAGCCAGCAATTCGGTGACTTCGGCACCTCGCACCTCGCCGACGACCAGCCGGTCGGGGCGCATGCGAAGGGCCTGCCGCACCAGATCCCGGAGGGTCACACGCCCGGCACCCTCCTGATTCGCGGGGCGCGATTCGAGGCGCACCACGTGCGGGTGGTCCGGCCGGAGCTCGGCCGAGTCCTCAGCGAGCACGATCCGCTCCTGCTCCCCCACCACACCGAGCAGGCTGGACAGGAGCGTCGTCTTTCCCACTCCCGTTCCGCCACTGATGAGGTAGGAGACCCTCGCCTCCACCAGAGCCCGCAACACCCGGTCGCCGCCCGGCGGGACCGTCCCGGCAGCAACCAGCTCCCGCAACGAGAAGGCCTTCGGCCGCACCACGCGGAGCGACAGGCACGTCGATCCGACCGAGACCGGCGGCAGCACAGCATGCATCCGAGTGCCGTCCGGAAGACGGGCATCCACCCAAGGCCTGGCATCGTCCAGGCGCCGCCCCGCAACAGCCGCCAGCCGCTGTGCCAGTCTGCGGACCGCCGCCGCATCCGTGAAGGCAACCGAGGTGAGTTCGAGCCCGCGACCCCGGTCCACCCACACCCGGTCGGGTGCGGAAACCAGCACATCCGTGACTGCGGGATCGGCGAGGAGCGGCTCCAGCACGCCGGTCCCAATCAACTCGCCCCGCAACTCATCGGCTGTTCCCAGCACTTCGATGTCGCCGAGCAACCGCCCCTGCGCCCTCAGTGCCGCCGCCACCCCTGCCGGAGTCGGCGCCACGCCGCTTTCCGCCAGCCGCTGACGCACAGCGTCGAGCAAGGCTTCGGTCACGACGTGCCTCCCGCGACAACCGGGCCCCCGCCCGTCTCACCCACAAGTGCCCTGTCCCAGAAGGCCGAACAGAACCTGGCCAGTGACCCACGCGGGCTTCCACCGGGCGGCTCCCCCATGTCCTGGTCGGCGAGCAAGCCTGGCTCCAAGGGGAGTTCACCAGCGAGTGGAAGCCCCATCGCGTGCGCCACCCACTGTTCGTCGAGCCCGGATGCGTACGGTCCGCGTGCCACCACGCGGAGGTCTTCCAGCACCATCCCGGCCATCGACGCCACCCGCTTCGCCGCGGCGACCGCCCGCAGCTCTCCGGGCACCACCAAGAGCCCGAGGTCCAACTGCGCCAGTGCCTCCGCCCCCGCCTCATCGATCCGGCGCGGCAGATCCACCACCACCACCCCACCGAGCCTGCGCGCGGCGCCAAGAACCGCCTGCATGGCCTGCGGCGGAATGACCACCGAATCGTCACGGCCCCAGCTGAGGACTCTCAGCCCGTGCAGCGCCGGCAACGACTCCTCCAGCGCCCCGCCACCGACCCGCCCTTTGGAATGGGCGAAATCAGGCCACCGCATTCCCTCCGCCCGCTCCCCGCCGAGCAGCACATCGATGCCGCCGCCAAGTGGATCGCCGTCGATCAGCATGGTCCGCCGACCGGCCCTCGCCGCCGTCACCGCCAGCGCACAGGCCAGCGTGGACGCTCCGGAACCGCCCCGGCCACCGATCACTCCGACGGTCATCGCGGGCCGACCGACCCCCTCGGCGGCGTTGGCGATCTGGTCGACCAGCCAGTTCTCCGAATCGGGCAGCCGCAGCACGTACTCGGCTCCGATCTCCACCGCCCTGCGCCACACGTCGGGAGCATCCTGGTCGCGCCCCACGAGCATCACACCGCGCCTGCGAGCCGCCCCGCGACATCGCGCCGCCGCGTCGTCACCCACGAGAACCATGGGCGCCTGCTCCCATCCCCCTTTGCGGTCGGGCAGCGTGTGATGAACCTCGGGCTCCGCGCCGGCGGCTGCGCACAGCCTCAGCAGATCGTCGAGCAGTTCCACATCCTCGGTCACGATCAGCGGTCCGCCCTGCCGCGCTTCGGCGACCGGCAGACGATCCCGCGCACTGGATTCAGCCACGATCTCCGCCCCCTTCTTCACTCACCTTCACCGCGGTTCGCGGCACTCTCGGAGCGTTCCGAGAATCGGTGATTCCAGAACCCGTGGACTTCACGGGTGGAATCACAGTGCGGCACTTCCGGAAAGCGTGTGGATCTTGCTCAAGAACTGGGGACAACTGCACCGCTGTGAATAACTCCGTCGCCCACACAGGCGACTTCCGAGAGCATCACTTCCATCACGGAGCGTGATGATGCATGCTGATGCCAGGCCAGTACGACAGCAGGCCATGACGGGAACAAAGGAGGAGAAATGCCTGATTTTGAGCGACAGGACCGCGCCCGGACATGCGACGACCCCCGCCGGGGGGGAGAGCGGGGGTCGTCCCCACGGCCGACTCGGGGGGGGAGGAGTCGGACCGGGTTAGCACGGTCGCGAACGATCCGTGACTTCCATGGTGTACCCGACAGCCTTCTCGAGCAAACCCACGCGCTGGGGTTTACGCCGAATGGTGGGCCTCTATGCTCTGCCTTGTGGAAAACCGCTTCTTGCCGCGCACAGCCGCCTTCTTTGACCTGGACAAGACGGTCATTGCGAAGTCATCGACGCTGACCTTCAGTAAGTCCTTCTACCAAGGCGGACTGATCAACCGCCGTGCCGTACTGCGCACCGCGTACACACAGTTCGTGTTCCTCGCCGGGGGCGCAGATCACGACCAGATGGAGCGGATGCGTGAATATCTCTCATCGCTCTGCAAGGGCTGGAACGTGCAGCAGGTGAAGGAAATCGTCGCCGAGACCCTGCACGATCTGATCGACCCGATCATCTACGACGAAGCCGCGACGCTCATCGAGGAGCATCACACCGCCGGCCGCGACGTAGTGATCGTGTCGACCTCGGGCGCCGAAGTCGTGGAACCGATCGGCGAGCTGCTGGGTGCCGATCGCGTCGTCGCCACACGAATGGTCGTCGGCGATGACGGATGCTTCACCGGAGAGGTGGAGTACTACGCGTACGGGCCTACGAAGGCCGAGGCCATCAAGGCTCTCGCCGTGTCCGAGGGCTACGACCTCACCCGCTGCTACGCATACAGCGATTCAGCCACAGATGTGCCGATGCTGGAATCCGTCGGTCATCCGCACGCGGTCAATCCGGACCGCGCGCTGCGACGCGAGGCGACTCTGCGGGAGTGGCCGATTCTCGTCTTCGACCGCCCGGTACGACTCAAGCAACGCCTGCCCGCGCTTTCAATGCCGCCTCGGCCGGCACTCATGGCCGCTGCGGCCGTGGGCGCCGCAGCCCTCACAGCCGGACTCGTCTGGTACACCGCCCGCCGCCGCACCACCGCAACGTCGACGTGACCGGGCTCTACGTGAGGGGCTCTGCGCAGGATGACGGAATTCGCCACCCCGCGCGGAGGCCACACCCCGCCCACAGGACACCGAGCACCGGGCGCCACACTCAGCGACGTCGAACCTACTCGAACGCACCGCACCCCGCGCCGGGAGATCTCTCGTTTGCGCCGACTCGTCCGTAATTGAACATAAAAGTAAAGAAGTTCGGCCAGCACTTCCACTCACCCAGCCCCTGGAGTACAAAGGACTCAACGGCCCGCGAGACCACGGACATCCGAGAGGATGACCGGTAACGCAGAGAAGGCCCCACGGACCGCGCATGAAAGCCGGGTACCCACGCGACGTCGACCCGTCGATTACGGGCCAGCCACACCAGGGACGGGCAAAGTACTCGACCTGATGGGCACATATCGAGGACGCTTGGTAACCGGGCAGACATGCCAGCGGCGGTACCGAGGACGGTACCGCCGCAACCTTTGCCATCCACCCCGGGAGCAGTTCGCACCGGTCGCCCGAACGGCAGAAGCCCACGGGGACCCAGCAGGAGACGCTCCCGCGTTGAGTCGTCGCCCGCTACGCCGCTCCGCGCTGAAGTGCCTCACATACCGCCGTCGACTCCCTGACACCCAGCTCCGCCGCCCGCCCGCAGTGCGCGATCCAGGCGCCCACACCATCCGGCGTCCCTGACAGATAGCCCTCGAAGGCTGCGACGTAGGCGGCCCGCCCCTGCTCGGCATGGCCGACCTCTGCCGGGCAGATCGACTTGGGGTCGAGCCCGCTCCCGATCAGCACGATCCGTTCAGCGGTCCGCGCCACCAGGCCGTTGTACGACCCGAAGGGGCGCAGTGCCAGCAGCTCGCCGTGCACAACGGCAGCCGTCACCAGAGCAGGAGCCGCACTCCCCGAAAGAATGAGCCCACTGAGCCCCTCAAGTCGCCCCGCGACCTCGTCGGCCTGAGGCAACGATGCCTCGATCAGCGGCTCATCCACCGGCTCACCCGCCAGCCGGGGCCGGCCGACCGCATCATCCGGCGCCGCGCCTCCGGCCGCGACCAGATGAAGTCGCGCAAGGACCCGCAGGGGCGACTGTCGCCAGATGGAGAGCAGTTGCCCCGCCTCTGCCGTCAGCCGCAGCGCCGCCCCGATCACGTGCGCCTCACCGTCACCACTGAAGTCAGTGCGGCGACGAACCTCCTCAAGATTCCAGTCGGCGCCGGAAAGCGCGGCCGACCCACGGGCGCCCCGCAAAGCCGCCTCGGCAGTCACCTCGTTACTGCGACGCCGCATGACACGGTGCCCGTACACCCGGTCGACAGCCTTGCGAACAGAGTCCACCGCATCCGGCACTCCTGGCAGGGCACCCAGGGCGGCGAGCGGGTCCGAGGAAGTCGTACTCATAAGTAGCGAGGCTACGCGCCCCTTGCGCACCTGCCGGTCCGGAGTGGCATTCTTCACGAAGTCTGGCAGCGCAACGCAGTCATGCGACTACCCTAGGTGAACATGAAGATCGCTTTCGTAGGGAAGGGCGGCAGCGGCAAGACCACGCTGTCCTCGCTCTTCATCCGCCACCTTGCCGCCAATGAAGCCAACGTCGTCGCGGTGGACGCCGACATCAACCAGCATCTCGGGGCCGCACTCGGCCTCGACGAGAAGGACGCAGCGTCCCTCCCTGCCATGGGGGCGCAGCTGCCACTGATCAAGGAGTATCTGCGGGGCAGCAACCCGCGCATCGCTTCGGCCGAGACAATGATCAAGACCACGCCGCCGGGCGAGGGCTCTCGGCTGCTACGGGTATGCGAGGACAACCCCGTCTACGACGCCTGTGCCCGTACGGTCGGGCTCGACGACGGGGACATCCGGCTGATGGTCACGGGCCCGTTCACCGAATCGGACCTGGGAGTGGCCTGCTACCACTCCAAGGTCGGCGCGGTCGAGCTCTGCCTCAACCACCTCGTCGACGGTCCCGAGGAGTACGTCGTGGTCGACATGACGGCCGGTTCGGACTCCTTCGCCTCCGGCATGTTCACCCGTTTCGACATGACGTTCCTGGTCGCCGAACCGACCCGCAAGGGCGTCTCGGTCTACCGCCAGTACAAGGAGTACGCACAGGACTTCGGCGTCGCGCTGAAGGTGATCGGCAACAAGGTGCAGGGAGAGGACGACCTCGAGTTCCTGCGCGCCGAGGTCGGGGACGATCTGCTGGTCACCATCGGGCACTCCGACTGGGTCCGGGCCATGGAGAAGGGACGCCCCGCCCGCTTCGAGTTGCTGGAGGCGGACAACCGGATGGCGCTCCAGTTCCTTCAGAACGCCGCAGAGGACTCGTACGGACAGCGGGACTGGGAGCGCTACACACGGCAGATGGTCCATTTCCATCTGAAAAACGCGGAGAGCTGGGGCAACGAGAAGACGGGTGCGGACCTGGCCGCCCAGGTCGACCCCGCCTTCGTGCTCGGCGAGCGGTACGCGCGGGCCGAGACCGCACAGCCCGCCTGAGCGGCAACTGCCAGGGCCTGTCCTGCCCGGATCTGCCGGACAGGCCCCTGCGCGTCCTCCGCCAGGGGATGGGCCGAGGAGTACCGTCCCGGCCGGGTTTGACCGCCGGCCATGGCAGGGCCGACCGTCGGCATACCGAATTGGACCCGACCGCCGGCATACCGGCCTGGGCCCGACCGCCGGCGCAACGGTCGGCACCCGGCGGTCGTCCCGTCGTTCGACTCAATCTCCCGAGCAACCGTCGGCCTTGACGGCAGGCACAACGGTCGCCCTACTCGTCGGCGCTGTGCCCCGCAGATCCGGCGGGCACCTTCGCCTCGGCCCGCCCCTGCTGCTGCACCTCGCCCTTACCGGGGCTCGCGCCCCCACCGAGGAACGACGCCCAGCCGGCCGTAGGCGCCTTGCCGACCTTCAGCGTGCCGAGCTTGGAGAGCATGGCCGGGTCCTGTGCGTCCAGCCAGTCCGCGAGTTGCTTGAACGACACACAGCGCACGTCCTTCTTGGTGCACACCGTCTCGATCGTCTCCTCGATGGCGCGCATGTACGTGCCGCCGTTCCAGGACTCGAAATGGTTGCCGATGACCAGAGGGGCACGGTTGCCGTCGTAGGCACGGTCGAAGGCCTGGATCAGACCGTCCCGCATCTGATCGCCCCAGTACTCGTGCTGGTCCGGATCACCCTGCGTCGTACCGGACTGGTTGAACATGAAGTTGTAGTCCATCGACAGGGTCTCGAACTCGCGCCCCGGCACGGGGACGAGCTGCATCGAGAGGTCCCAGATACCACCCTTCTTCTTCGGCCAGACCTGGTCGTTGACTCCGCTGGAGTCGTAGCGGAAGCCCATCGAGCGCGCCGCCGCAACCATGTTCTTCTGACCTTCCAAGCAGGGAGTCCGGCCGCCGATCAGCTCCTTGTCGTAGTCGAAGGGCAGCGACTTGTCGCCCTTGAGGTCCGGATCGTTGCTCTTCCAGCCCTTCACGAACGACTTCGCCTGACTGATCTCGCTCTTCCACTCGTCGACGGACCAGGTGCCGACACCGCCGTCCTCGCCGCAGAAGTGGCCGTTGAAGTGGGTGCCGATCTCATTACCGTCCAGCCAGGCACCACGGACCTGGGCGAGGGTGTTTCGGATGCCTTCGGTGTCGTTGAAGCCAATGTCGGAACTGCCCGCGTTGTGCTTCGGCGGGTCGTAGAGCTTCCGCTTCGCCTCCGGCAGGAGGTACACACCGCTGAGGAAGTACGTCATGTTCGCCCCATACTTCTTGCCCACCTCGCGGAAGTGGGAGAAGAGCCGCTGACTGTCCTCTCCCGCCCCGTCCCAGGAGAACACCACAAACTGCGGGGGCTTCTGGCCAGGTGTCAGACGATGCACGGCCGGCTGCTTCGGCTGGGCACCCGTAAAGGCGGTCGAGCCGTCACCGATGAGCCGGAACACGCTCTTGGGGGCCCCTTCGGCGGCTTTCTTCTTCACCCCCGCGGCACCGTTCGCCGCCCCGGGGTCAGAACCGCTCGGGCCGGAACCCGACCCGGCGCAGCCGGCCGCTCCAGCGACCAGCGCAACAGTGACGACGCCCCAGGCGAACCTCTTCGTGGCGGCCATCATCCGCCCACCTTCTTCCTCGCAGGTACCTTGCGCCGAAGCGCCGACACGGCTCGGTCAAAGTTGCACGCATTGCACATAAATTCGGGCGACAGGCCGCATGAAAAGATGCCTATTCACTGGAATGGGTGCTTGAATGGCCCATTTGCCCTTAACGCTGGACACCAATCTTTACTCTCCATTACGATCTATTTACCGAGAGTTGAGATATCCCGCCGCTGCACGCCGTGACCCACGGCCGCGTCCCCACATTCCGCGACCGCGCTGCCCCGGAGGAGACGGGAAACATGTCTGCCTGCGTCCCCACTCGTCATGACCACTCATCCCGCAGTTCGCGCCCTCCCCGATCCTCGGGAGTCAAGCGACCTCACAGCCCGCCACCGCCTCACCGCGGCGGACGATTCCGCATCGCGGGCGCCGACCTGTCCGCATCAATCACTGTCTTCCTTCTGGCCGTCCCCATGTCGCTCGGCCTCGCCGTCGCCATGGACGCCCCGCTGGAGGCGGGCCTCATCTCCGCCGCAGTCGGCGGTATCGTCGCCGGACTGCTCGGCGGCACCCCCTTGCAGGTCTCCGGCCCATCCGCCGGACTGACCGTGGTAACAGCCGAGTTGATTCAGGTCTACGGCTGGCGCACCACCTGCGCGATCACCATCGGCGCAGGATTGCTGCAGATGGTTCTGGGCTCACTACGTGCCGCGCGCAGCGCGCTGGCCGTCAGCCCCGCCATCGTCCATGGCACGCTGGCCGGTATCGGCGTGGCGATCGCACTCGCTCAACTGCACATCGTGCTCGGCGGTTCGCCGCAGAGCTCAGCCGCCGCCAACGCTCTTCATTTGCCGGACCAGTTGGCGCGCATGGGTCCGGCGGCACCATTGATCGGCGGGCTCACCGTCACAATCCTGGTGCTGTGGCCACGGATCCCGGGACGGGCCGGACGGATCATGCGGCGAGTCCCGGCCGCTCTGGCCGCCGTGGCCCTGGCAACCGCCGTGGCCGCGCTCGCGGCACCCTCCATCGCCCGGGTCGACCTGCCGTCCTGGCGCTCGCACGCGCTGCCCGAGCTGCCCCAGGGCCCTGTGCTCGGCCTGGCCACGGCCGTATTCACCATGATGCTGGTGGCCAGTCTGGAATCCCTGCTCGCCGCCGTAGCGGTGGACAAGCTGACTGCTGACCGGAATCGTGAGCGGTCGGCCGCGCCGGCCGTCGAGGCCGACAGCGCTCATCCCGGCGGGCGCACTGCGGGTGCCCCCGAGGCGAGCTCCACCACACCCTCATCCCGGATCAAACGCTCCGACCTCGACCGTGAACTACGCGCACAGGGCATCGCCAACACCGTGTCCGGGCTGCTCGGCGGACTGGCGGTCTCCGGCGGTGCGGTGCGAAGCTCGGCAAACGTACGGGCCGGAGCCACCGGGCGCGCCGCCACCGTTCTGCACGGCGTCTGGGTCCTGCTCGCCACCGGCCTGCTGGTCACCGTGCTGGAGTGGATCCCGCTGGCCGCCCTCGGCGCACTCGTCATGGTGGTTGGCATCCAGATGGTGAACTTCGCCCACATTCGCAACGTTCACAAGCACCGGGAATTCCTGGTGTACGGCGCGACGATCACCGGTGTGCTGCTCTTCGGCGTACTCAAGGGCGTGGCGATCGGCATCGCCGTCGCGGTTGCCGTCGCCCTGCACCGGCTGGCTCATACCCGGATCACCGTTTCCGACCACAATGGAGTGCATCTGGTCGTCGTACGCGGCCAGTTGACCTTTCTCGCCGTGCCGCGTCTCAGCAGAACGCTGGGGCAGCTTCCTCATGATGCGGACGCGGTAGTCGAGTTGGACGGCTTCTTCATGGATCACGCGGCATACGAGCTGATCCACGACTGGAGCAACGCCCATACCGCCCATGGGGGCCGGGTCTCCTTCACCGGCAGGTCCGGAGGCAGAATCGCCGAGCCCGCTTCTGCCGCGCATTCCTGCTGTCGCCCGTGGACCGCCTGGCGCAACCACCACTGCCACGACCGGTCGGAGCACGTGTCCACCTCCGGCACGACAGCGCACGCACACGCGGACAGCGGTACCGGAACGCGAACAGCGACACCTGCGACTGATGCCATGGGCTCTGCCACTGCCACTGCCACTGCCACTGCCACTGCCACTGCCACAGGATGCGTCTCCGCCTCCGCAATGTCCGACACCGTTCCCGTCCGCACCACTCCCGACGCACGGGAACCAGCACCCACACCGGCGGGTACAGATCCGTCCGCACAGGACTCGGACGACCGGGCACGATCCGCTTCCTTCCTCAGCCTCGAGGCACTCGGCAACACCGGGGGACACACACCCGGTCAGGCACCAGACCAATCGCCGGACCACGCACCGGACCACGCACCGAATCGCACACCCCACCTCGCGGGCGATCCCGCAGGCGCTTTCGCGCCAGATCATGTGGCTGCCCGGCCACGCCCCACGGGCAGTCAACGGCTGGTCAGCGGCCTCAGCTCGTTCCAGCGCAATACAGCTCCCCTGGTCCGCGAGGAGCTGGCAAGACTCGCCGAGGAGGGGCAGCGCCCCTCACAGCTGTTCATCACCTGCGCGGATTCCCGGCTGGTCACCAGCATGATCACGGCGAGCGGTCCCGGTGACCTGTTCACGGTCCGCAACATCGGAAACCTCGTACCACCGCCCGACTCCGAGGCGGGCGACCACTCGGTCGGTGCGGCCATTGAGTACGCGGTGGATGTGCTGGGAGTCGAGTCCATCACCATCTGCGGGCACTCCGGCTGCGGTGCGATGAACGCGTTGCTGGGCAGCAGGCCGGACGGCCCGGAAACTGCTCTCTGGCGCTGGCTCCGGCACGGTCTCCCGAGTCTGGAGCGGACGGACTCACCCAACCGGGCCCGGATCTCCGACCGACCGCCTGCCGATGCGGTGGAGCAGCTCTGCCTCACCAACGTCGTCCAGCAGCTCGACCACCTGAGAGCTCATACGTCGGTGTCACGGCGCCTCGCCGAAGGCACCCTGCAACTCCAGGGCATGTATTTCCACGTGGCCGAGGCCCAGTCGTATCTGCTGACCGAGGGCACGCATGCCGGCGGCGGGCCCGACGAAGCGTTCGACGGGGTGTTCGACCCGATCAACCCTTCCCATCCGTCGCCGTCGACCGCTGACCCGGCCGGCCCGGCTGGCCCATCCCACCCAGCCGAACTGGCACGTACCAGCGCCTGAACCACATCCCCTCCCGGCCCGTGAGACCTTGTGGTCCCGCTTCCGCGTCACCGCACACCGCACCACCGAGGCATCACCGCCGCATCACCGCGCATCAGCACCGCGCACGGGCGGCCTGCACCACCGCACCACCACCCCGCCGCGGAAGCGGGACAGCAATCGAAATCGTGCCTCCATACACGAAGACACAGGTCTAAACCAATTCTCGGCAGGCACTTGTCACCCGGCCCCCGGCCTGATGAGCTATGCCCCGGGACACAACGGACACCCTGGGACTGGGAGATGTCGTGAGCAACGAAAGCTTGGCCAATCTGCTTCGTGAGGAGCGGCGGTTCACACCGCCTGCCGATCTGGCCGCGAACGCCAACGTCACAGCGGAGGCGTACGAGCAGGCCAAGGCGGACCGGCTGGGCTTCTGGGCCGAGCAGGCCCGCCGCCTGACCTGGGCCACCGAGCCGACCGAGACGCTCGACTGGAGCAACCCGCCCTTCGCGAAGTGGTTCGCGGACGGCGAGCTCAACGTCGCGTACAACTGCGTGGACCGTCACGTCGAGGCGGGCAACGGTGACAGGGTCGCCATCCACTTCGAGGGTGAGCCCGGCGACAGCCGCGCCATCACCTACGCGGAGCTCAAGGACGAGGTCTCTCGCGCCGCCAACGCCCTCATCGAGCTGGGTGTCGGCAAGGGTGACCGGGTCGCCGTCTACCTGCCGATGATCCCGGAGGCCGCCGTCGCGATGCTGGCCTGCGCCCGCATCGGCGCCGCGCACTCGGTCGTCTTCGGCGGCTTCTCCGCCGACGCGATCGCCGCGCGCATCCAGGACGCGGACGCGAAGGTCGTCATCACATCCGACGGCGGATACCGCCGCGGCAAGCCCTCCGCGCTCAAGCCCGCGGTCGACGACGCGGTCTCCCGTATCGAGAGCGTCGAGCACGTCCTCGTCGTCCGCCGCACAGGCCAGGACACCGCGTGGACCGAGGGGCGCGACGTCTGGTGGCACGAGATCACCGCGCGTCAGTCGACCGAGCACACGCCCGAGGCGTTCGAGGCGGAGCAGCCGCTCTTCATCCTGTACACGTCGGGCACCACCGGGAAGCCAAAGGGCATCCTGCACACGTCCGGCGGGTACCTCACGCAGGCGGCGTACACCCATCACGCGGTCTTCGACCTCAAGCCAGAGACCGATGTCTACTGGTGCACCGCCGACATCGGCTGGGTGACCGGCCACTCGTACATCGTCTACGGCCCGCTGGCCAACGGCGCGACGCAGGTCATGTACGAGGGCACGCCCGACACCCCGCATCAGGGGCGCTTCTGGGAGATCGTCCAGAAGTACGGGGTCACGATCCTCTACACCGCGCCGACCGCGATCCGTACGTTCATGAAGTGGGGTGACGACATCCCCGCCAAGTTCGACCTGAGCAGTCTCCGGGTCCTGGGTTCGGTCGGTGAGCCGATCAACCCCGAGGCGTGGGTGTGGTACCGCAAGCACATCGGCGCCGACAAGTGCCCGATCGTGGACACCTGGTGGCAGACCGAGACCGGCGCGATGATGATCTCGCCGCTGCCCGGAGTCACGGAGACCAAGCCGGGCAGCGCCCAGCGCGCCCTGCCGGGCATCTCCGCCACCGTCGTCGACGACGAGGCGCGCGAGGTCCCGGACGGCGGGGGCGGCTACCTCGTCCTCACCGAGCCGTGGCCGTCGATGCTGCGCACCATCTGGCGCGACGACCAGCGTTTCCTCGACACGTACTGGTCACGCTTCGAGGGCAAGTACTTCGCGGGTGACGGTGCCAAGAAGGACGAGGACGGCGACATCTGGCTGCTCGGCCGCGTCGACGACGTGATGCTGGTGTCCGGGCACAACATCTCGACGACCGAGGTCGAGTCCGCGCTCGTGTCGCACCCGGCGGTCGCCGAGGCCGCCGTGGTCGGCGCCGCCGACGAGACGACCGGCCAGGCCATCGTCGGTTTCGTGATCCTGCGCGGCAGCGCGACCGTCTCCGACGAACTGGTCGCAGAGCTGCGCAACCACGTCGGCACCACGCTCGGCCCGATCGCCAAGCCGAAGCGGATCATGCCGGTGGCGGAGCTTCCGAAGACCCGCTCCGGCAAGATCATGCGGCGGCTGCTGCGTGATGTCGCGGAGAACCGCGCCCTGGGTGACGTCACCACGCTGACTGACTCATCAGTTATGGATCTGATCCAGACCCAGCTGCCCCAGTCCCCCTCCGAGGACTGAGACCCGAGGGCCCCGAGGAGCCGCCTGCGGATCCGCGGGGCCGAGGGGACCGCCCGTCGGATCCGCGGGGCCAAGAGACCGCCCGACACGGACCCGACGGACCCGACAGACCCAAGGGGCCCGAGGGACCCAAAGGCCCCCTAGGCCCCAAGCCCCCTGGTCGCCGAGAAGCAGCGCACGCCCCGAAGGGCATCCGGCAACGCGCCGGATGCCCTTCGGGCATTTAGCGTGGTGATCACCGGTCACAGCCCCGCGCACCCCGGGTACAGTGGCAGCTGATCAATAAAACGATAAGAAATCTCCACAGGGTGTGCCGGGAAGTCTGGTCGGCGAGTGCATCAGCCATGCCATCGCTGCCGTACCGACCCGGAGGTCTCCCCCCGTGGCCACGCCCACACCCACGCCCCCCTCCGCCCGCCGCACCTTCCTGGGCCGTCTGTCGCTCCGCGAGCGCAACTACCTCACCGACGCCCTGCGTACGGAGACCGTCGGCGGAGTCATCCTGCTGGTCGCCGCCGTGGCAGCCCTCATCTGGGCGAACACGTTCGGATCGAGCTACTCGACCGTCAGCGACTTCCACTTCGGCCCCGCCTCACTCGGCCTCGATCTGTCCGTGGAGCACTGGGCGGCCGACGGACTGCTCGCGGTCTTCTTCTTCGTCGCGGGGGTCGAGCTCAAGCGCGAGCTCGTCGCCGGTGAACTGCGTGACCCCAAGGCGGCCGCGCTCCCGGTGGTCGCCGCACTGTGCGGCATGGCAGTCCCGGCGGTCGTCTACACGCTGGTGAATGTGGTCGGCAACGGCTCCACCGGCGGCTGGGCCGTCCCCACAGCGACCGACATCGCCTTCGCGCTGGCCGTCCTCGCCGTCATCGGCACCTCGCTGCCGGCCGCACTCCGCGCGTTCCTGCTGACGCTCGCCGTCGTCGACGACCTCTTCGCCATTCTGATCATCGCGGTCTTCTTCACCGAGGACATCGACTTCTTCGCGCTTCTCGGCGCCTTCGCGGGCCTGGTCGTCTTCTACCTGCTGCTGCGGTTCAGAGTCCGTGGCTGGTACGTCTACGTACCGCTCGCCCTGGTCATCTGGGGGCTGATGTACAACAGCGGCATCCATGCCACCATCGCCGGTGTCGCCATGGGACTGATGCTCCGCTGCACCCGGCGCGAGGGCGAGGAGCACTCCCCCGGCGAACGCATCGAGCACCTGATCCGCCCGCTGTCCGCCGGTCTCGCCGTGCCGCTGTTCGCGCTCTTCTCGGCCGGGGTCTCCCTCTCCGGCGGTGCGCTGGCCGGCGTGTTCACGCGGCCCGAAACACTCGGTGTGGTCCTGGGGCTCGTCGTCGGCAAGACGATCGGCATCTTCGGCGGTACGTGGCTCGCCACCCGTTTCACCAGGGCGGAGCTGAACAAGGACCTGGCCTGGGCCGATGTCTTCGCCGTCGCCTCACTCGCCGGAATCGGTTTCACCGTCTCGCTGCTGATCGGCGAACTCGCCTTCACCGGCGACGACGACATGATCAACGAGATCAAGGCGTCGGTTCTCATCGGTTCCCTGATTGCCGCCGTACTCTCCGGTGTACTGCTCAAACTGCGGGTACGCAGATACCGGGCGCTGTTCGACGCCGAGGAACTCGACGAGGACGCGTCCGGGGTTCCGGACATCTACGAGCAGGACGATCCGGAGTACCACTTGCGGATGGCCGCGCTCCACGAGAAGAAGGCGGCCGAGCACCGCCGCCTTGCCCAACTGGCGGGGGCAGCGAGCAGCAAGCCGGACAGTCCGGCATGATCTGACATCGGATGTGTTGAACAGGAGAGGGAGTCAGGGATGAGCGACCCCGGCAATTACGCGGGCAGCGCCGACCGCAGTCTCGGCCAGCTGGTCGCCTCGGCGACGGCCGAACTGTCGGCGCTGGTACACGACGAGATTGCCCTGGCCAAGGCCGAGGTGCGGCAGGACGTCAAACGCGGCGTCATCGGCAGTGTGGCGTTCATCGTCACGGGCGTGCTGATTCTGTTCGCGATCCCGGTGCTGAGCTTCGCGGCCGCGTACGGAATCCACAACCTGGGACTGGGCCTCGCCTGGTCGTTCCTGATCGTGGGCGGCGCGTTCATTCTGCTGGGGATCCTGCTCGCGCTGTTCGGCTACGCCAAGTTCAAGAAGGTCAAGCCGCCGGAGAAGTCCATCGCCTCGGCCAAGCAGACCGCCGCCGTCCTCCAGGGCGTCAAGCCG
Organism: Streptomyces sp. NPDC026062; assembly: GCF_055568375.1. Taxonomy (NCBI): domain Bacteria; kingdom Bacillati; phylum Actinomycetota; class Actinomycetes; order Kitasatosporales; family Streptomycetaceae; genus Streptomyces; species Streptomyces sp. NPDC026062. The sequence continues at coordinate 21,850 of NZ_JBVHOQ010000032.1, read as the reverse complement.
CACCCTCGGCCGGGTATCGGCGCCGATGCCATCCTGCCGATGAGCGGCAGCACACTTGCGGACAAGGCCGTCGAGAACCGTCCGGTCCAGGACAAGGCGTCAGCTGTGGCACGCTCATCCACATGACGGTCCCCGATTCCAGCGCATTCCGCCCTGTGAGCCCGGAAGACCGGGCAGGCCGGGAGAAGCCGGCCGGTCCGGCGGGCCCCTCCCCGGCCTCCGGCGGTCCTGCGGGCCCCGCTGCCGCGTCCGGCGGCCCCGTCCGCATCGACGGCCCCTGGACCCACCGGGACGTCGCGGCCAACGGAGCCCGCTTCCACATCGCCGAAATGGGCGAAGGGCCACTGGTCCTCCTCCTGCACGGCTTTCCGCAGTTCTGGTGGACCTGGCGCCACCAGCTCCCTGCCCTCGCCGACGCGGGCTACCGGGCCGTTGCGATGGACCTGCGCGGGGTGGGCGGCAGCGACCGGACGCCTCGCGGTTACGACCCCGCCAACCTGGCGCTCGACATCACCGGCGTCGTCCGCTCGCTCGGCGAGCCGGATGCCGCGCTGGTCGGTCACGACATGGGCGGGTACCTGGCGTGGACGGCCGCGGTGATGCGTCCGAAGCTGGTGCGCCGGCTGGTGGTCTCCTCCATGCCGCATCCGCGCCGGTGGCGCTCCTCGATGCTCTCCGACTTCGCCCAGTCGCGCGCCGGCTCGTACATCTGGGGCTTCCAGCGGCCCTGGGTACCGGAGCGTCAGCTCGTCGCGGACGACTCGGCGTTGGTCGGGCGGCTGATCCACGAGTGGGCCGGCCCGGGTACGGCACAGTTCCCCGACGACGCGGCCCTGGACGTCTACCGGCGCGCCATGTCCATTCCTTCGACGGCGCACTGCTCGATCGAGCCCTACCGCTGGATGGTGCGTTCGCTGGCGCGGCCCGACGGCATCCAGTTCAACCGGCGCATGAAGCGGCCGGTGCGGGTGCCCACCCTGCATCTGCACGGCTCACTCGATCCGGCGGTCCGCACCCGGAGCTCGGCGGGGTCCGGCGAATACGTCGAGGCACCGTACCGGTGGCGACTTTTCGACGGTCTGGGGCACTTCCCCCACGAGGAGGACCCGGCCGGGTTCTCGGCCGAACTCATCAGCTGGCTCAAGGATTCCGAGCCCGATCGATAGCCGGCACGCACGCACGTCCGACAAACAGCCACTTGCCTGCCGCATAGGCCAATTGGCTTGCGGATGGGCGGTTACCGACCATGCGTCACGGGCAGACGTCCGGGTATGGGCTGGACGCACGACTTCGGTGACACAGCACGCAATCGTCGCTCGACCGCCACGGCGGATCCGGGCACTCATGAGGGGGGCGGCCTCCAGGGCCGGGTGCACGCTATGCATGTTCTGCATGATCCCCAGCTCGGTATTCCGCGCATCCTCCGCCGCCGGGCCCGCTGGGTCTCGGCGCGGCTGCGCCATCCACGCGGGTGACCGGAGCCTCCACGGGATTCCGCTGACAGCGGCTGAACGCGGCTGAACCCCGCACCAGCACGACCCGGTATCGAGCCTCACACAGTCACACCCGGCCGGCGATCGCCCGTGTCCGGGCACGCCTCGCTAGAGCGCGCACCCCTGACTGTCGACCTGCTGGTTGGCGGTACGGCCCTGCGTGATGTCCTGGCGGATCTCGTCGGCCGTGAGGGCGTAACCGGTGTCGGGGTCGTCGAGCGACTTGGCGAACACGACTCCGTACACCTTGCCGTCGGGCGTCAGCAGCGGTCCGCCGGAGTTGCCCTGACGGACCGTCGTGAAGAGCGAGTACACATCGCGGCGGACGGTGCCCCGGTGGTAGATGTCGGGCCCGCTGGCGTCGATGCGGGCCCGGACGCGCGCGGAGCGTACGTCGTACGAGCCGTTCTCCGGGAACCCCGCGACGATCGCGCTGTTCCCGGTCTCGGCGTCGTGGTCGGTGTCGGTGAACCGCAGCGGCTTCGCGTCGAGGTCCGGCACGTCGAGTACGGCGATGTCGCGCTGCCAGTCGTAGAGGACGACCTTCGCGTCGTACAGCCGCCCCTGCCCGCCGATCTGCACGGTCGGCTCGTCGACGCCACCGACCACATGCGCGTTGGTCATCACCCGGCGGTCGGAGAAGACAAATCCGGTGCCTTCGAGGACCTTGCCGCAGCTCGGGGCCGTACCGACGACCTTGACGATCGACTGCTTGGCGCGGGCGGCGACCGGGCTGCCGACCAGGGCCGGGTCGGGGGGCCTGACCTCGGTGATCGGTTCGTTGGCGAACGGGCTGAAGACCTGCGGGAATCCGTTCTGCGCCAGGACCGAGGAGAAGTCCGTGAACCAGGTGGAGGCCTGGGGCGGCATGACCCGGGAGATGCCCAGCAGGACGGAGGAGTTGCGGACCTCCTTGCCGAGCGTCGGCAGGGAGGTACCGGCCAGCGCGGAGCCGATCAGCCAGGCCACCAGCAGCATCGCGACGACGTTGACGAGGGAGCCGCCCGTCGCGTCGAGAGCACGCGCGGGCGACCACGTGATGTATCTGCGGAGTTTGTTCCCCAGGTGAGTGGTGAAGGCCTGGCCCACCGAGGCGCACACGATCACGATGACGACGGCGACGATGGCCGCGGTCGACGAGACCTCCGAACCGTCCGTCACCTGGTCCCACAGGATGGGCAGCAGATATACGGCGACGAGGCCGCCGCCCAGGAACCCGATCACCGACAGAATGCCGACGACGAACCCCTGGCGGTAGCCGATGACCGCGAACCATACGGCGCCGGCCAGCAGCAGGATGTCCAGCACGTTCACCGTCTATTGCCTCGCAGATTCGTCACCGGGCCCGTACGTCTCCCCGTGACCGGGAAGGCCCGGAGCAGCGGAGCACTGAAGTCAGCCTGTCATGCGCGCCAGTCGAGCGGCACCTGCTTGGCCCTGTCCCACGGGCGCTCCCAGCCCGCGAAGTGCAGAATGCGGTCGATCACCCCTGCTGTGAACCCCCATACGAGTGCGGATTCGACCAGAAATGCCGGGCCTCGGTGGCCGCTGGGATGGCGTGTGGTCACCCGGTTGGCCGGATCCGTGAGATCCGCCACGGGAACGGTGAAGACCCGGGCGGTCTCGGCGGGATCGACGACCCCGACCGGACTGGGCGAACGCCACCAGCCGAGAACGGGCGTCACCACGAAGCTGCTCACGGGGATGTAGAGCCGGGGCAGCACACCGAAGATCTGCACCCCGCGCGGGTCGAGGCCGGTCTCCTCCTCCGCCTCGCGCAGCGCGGCCCGCAGCGGCCCCGTCGTCGCCTGGTCACCGTCGGCCGGATCGAGGGAACCGCCGGGGAACGAGGGCTGGCCCGGGTGGGATCGCAGGCTTCCGGCACGCTCCATCAGGAGGAGCTCCGGCCCCCGTGCGCCCTCGCCGAACAGGACGAGCACGGCGGACTGCCGGCCGGCACCGCTCGCGGGCGGCAGAAAACGGCTGAGCTGCTGCGGCTCGATGGTCCGCGCCGCCCGGGCGACGGGGTCCAGCCAGCCGGGCAGGCCGTCGGTCGTCACGTCGATCTCGTTGTCGTCCCGGACATCGCCCCGGACGTCGCCCCGGGCATCGTCCGAGGCGTGATCTGCGGCGTCGTCCGCGGCAAGGTGGCCCGCGCCGCCCGCGGCCTCGCCCGCCGTCACGCCCGCAGCCTCGCCCGCCGCACCGGGCTCAGCCGGTGAGGCGGTGGTGGCCGCGGTGGCCGCGTCCGTGCTGTGTTCATGCGTCTTCATAGGCACCCCTCGTTTCTCAACGCCTGTCCTCACGCATTTCGTTCCGGCGCGGCTCGCGGTGTCAGCGGGCGCCCAGGGCGGGCGCGGGTCTGCCCGGATAGTCCGACGGCGGCCGCAGCCGCTGGCCCGGCTGGCCCCCCATCTCGTACTTCAGCAGTTTCCGCGCCTTCTCGGGGTCCGTCTCACCCTCACCGTACGAAGGACAGAGCGGGGCGACCGGGCAGGCACCGCAGGCAGGCTTGCGGGCATGGCAGACGCGGCGGCCGTGAAAGACCACGCGGTGCGAGAGCATCGTCCACTCGCTCTTGGGGAAGATCTCGGCGATCTCGGCCTCGACCTTCTCCGGATCCTCCTGCTCGGTCCACTTCCAGCGGCGCACCAGCCGTCCGAAGTGCGTGTCGACAGTGATTCCAGGCACGCCGAAGGCATTGCCGAGGACGACATTGGCGGTCTTGCGCCCGACCCCGGGCAGCGTCACAAGATCCGCCAGGCGACCGGGCACCTCACCGCCGAAACGGTCCCGGAGGGCGACCGAGAGACCTATGAGCGACTTGGTCTTGGCCCGGAAGAAGCCGGTCGGCCGGATGATCTCTTCCATTTCCTCCGGAACGGCCATCGCCATGTCCTCCGGAGTCGGGTACTTCGCGAACAGCGCCGGCGTCGTCTGGTTGACGCGCAGGTCCGTCGTCTGTGCCGACAGCACGGTGGCCACCAGCAGCTCGAAGGGCGTCTCGAAGTCCAGCTCGGGATGCGCGTACGGATACGTCTCGGCCAGGATGCGGTTGATCTTCCGCGCCCGCCGCACCATCGCCAGGCGCGACTCCGGCTTCTTCGGCTTCGCAGCCGCCTTCACCGCCGGTTCGACCGCGGTCTTCCGGACCTTGCTCTCTGCCATGAACGAAGGCTACGCCGACGGGGCGAATCCACGGGGCCGGTTCATGAGCCGGTCAGTGCTCGTGGCCTCCGTCGTGCTCGGCGGACGTGGACGGCGAAGCCGGGGACGTCGACGGCGCGGCCGGGGTAGCCGCGGGCGCCGGGCCACCGGTGGCGGTGACCGTGAAGGCGGCGGTGCGGACCACGCCCCCGTGCCGGAAGTCCAGGAAGAGGCGGTAACTGCCCCGGCTGGGCGCCGTGGTGGTGAACATGATCTCCGGGCCGGGCGCGGTGCCGGCGTCGCCCGGCTCTCCGTCGGGGTGGACGTGCAGATAAGCGAGGTCGCCGGCCCGCAGAGCGACCAGGTGGCCGTAGGCGCCGAGGTACGGCTGAAGATCGGTGACGGGTCTGCCGTCCTTGGCGACGGTGAGGCCGAGACGGGTCGAGCGGCCGGGAGTGAGATCACCGGTCAGGGTGACGCGGTAGCCGTCCACGGTGACGGTACGTCCCGTTCTGGCCGGTGGCACCGGCCGCAGTTCGCCGGCTGCGTGCAGATCGGCGCCGAGGGTGAGTCCCTGCGCGGTGCCGGCCGGAGTGAAGTCGGCGAACACGCGGTACTCACCGGCGGCGGACAGATCGGCGGAGGTGCGCCAAGTGCCGTCGGCGGCACGGGTGGGGTGCAGGTGCTGGAAGGCGGAGAGGTCGCGCGGGGCGACGATGAGGTGCAACTCCTTGCCGTGCGCGGGCAGGTAGGCGGTAACGGGCTTGCCGTCCGCTCCGAGGATCCGGAAACGCAGGTCGACGGGGCCGCCCGCGGTGACGTAGGAGTCGCTGAGGCTGAGCGTGTAGCCGCGTTCGGAGATCTGCAGGCCCCCGGGCAGACCACCCGCACCACCCGCCACACCGTCGCCGCTCGCCGCGACATCTCCGCCCGACGCGCCATCACCGCCCGGGGAAGCCGGATCCGAAGGCATCGTGGACGCGGTGTGCCCGGCATGGGCGGCGGTGGCCGGCTTCGAGGGCGTGTCACCGGTGGCGTGGCCGATGCCGTACGAGGCTCCGAAGACGGTGGCGAGACCGGCGGTGAAGGCGGTGATCTTCAGTGCGGTGTTCATGGCGGACTCCTCAGCGGATCGGTCGGGAGGGGGAAGGTGCGGGACCGTACGTGCGGGGCCGTACGTGCGGGGCCGTACGTGCGTCGGGCGGGCCACGGCCGGCGTACGTACGGCTGTCGCGTTCGGGCATGTCCCCTTTCGGGCCCGTCGCGTTTCGGCCCTGTCCCGTTTCGGGTCGTTCCTGTTTCGGGTCTGTCCTGTTGTCGGCCCGTGCCGGTCCTGACGCCGGACATGCGCGGCCTCCTCGTACGCCGGGCTTCCTCGTCCACGTGGCCCTGTCGTTCCGTCGACAGGCGTCACGACACCACGAATTAGATACCCCCCAGGGGTATCTCGTCAACAGAATCCGCCTACCGGGAGGGGGTATCCATCCCCCGCGTCACCGCCTGGCGGCGGGGACGGCTCTCAAGGCCTCCGGCTATACCGGCAGCCACCCGGTCCCCACGTCACCCCGCCGGGCCATATGCGACATTCCTCCACCTTCCGACGACCCGTTCGCCCACAGCGGAATTACGCGTGCCCGACACCCCGTCAGCACCTTCGACCCGCGCTCTCACCGACGTTCCGGTCACCCGTCCGGCCCAGCGCCCGCCACCGGCATCCACGCCGCTCAGCGGCGATCACCCCCCAATCGGCCCCCTGCCGCACGCACCGGCACGCGCGTGCGTCAAACTGGTTTGTGATTGATCGCACTGTTTTACCGTCCGGCATGATGGGGACCACGGTTCCCTGAACAGGCCGACAAGGAGAGAACTCGTGGACGACGTTCTGCGGCGCGCCCCGCTTTTCGCGGCGCTCGATGACGAGCAGGCCGCGGAGCTCCGCGCCTCGATGAGTGAGGTGACCCTCGCGCGCGGTGACGCGCTGTTCCACGAGGGTGACCCGGGTGACCGCCTCTATGTGGTCACCGAGGGCAAGGTGAAGCTCCACCGCACCTCCCCCGACGGGCGCGAGAACATGCTGGCGGTCCTCGGCCCCGGCGAACTGATCGGTGAGCTGTCGCTCTTCGACCCGGGCCCGCGTACCGCCACCGCGACCGCGCTGACCGAGGTCAAGCTCCTCGGCCTCGGCCACGGCGACCTCCAGCCCTGGCTGAACGTGCGCCCCGAGGTGGCCACGGCCCTGCTGCGCGCCGTCGCCCGGCGCCTGCGCAAGACCAACGACCAGATGTCCGACCTGGTCTTCTCCGACGTTCCGGGCCGTGTCGCCCGCGCCCTCCTCGACCTGTCGCGCCGCTTCGGCGTCCAGTCGGAGGAAGGCATCCACGTCGTGCACGACCTGACGCAGGAGGAGCTGGCCCAGCTGGTCGGCGCCTCCCGCGAAACCGTCAACAAGGCCCTCGCCGACTTCGCCGGCCGAGGCTGGCTGCGGCTGGAGGCCCGCGCGGTGATCCTGCTGGACGTGGAGCGGCTGGCCAAGCGGTCCCGCTGACCCGCCGCCGTACGTGGCATTCCGAGGGCCCCGCCGTGCCGGCGGGGCCCTCGGGCGTTGCGCGACCCGGGCACCCGGACAGCACGCCCGCGCGGGACATGCCGCCCAGGTGCCATCCGGGCACTGCCCGGGCGCACTCCGGGTTCCGTCCGGGCGCCGTCCGGATACCGGCTGTCAGATCAGCCCGTGCTCACGCAGATACTCCAGCTGCGCCCGTACCGACAGCTCCGCCGCCGGCCACAGGGAGCGGTCCACATCCGCGTACACATGCGCCACCACCTGGGACGACGTCAGGTATCCGGACTCCACCGCCGTCTCGATCTGGGCCAGTCGGTGCGCACGGTGCGCCAGGTAGAACTCGACCGCACCCTGCGCGTCGTCCAGCACCGGACCGTGACCCGGCAGCACCGTGTGGACTCCGTCGTCGACCGTCAGCGAGCGCAGCCGCCGCAGCGAGTCGAGGTAGTCACCCAGCCGCCCGTCCGGGTGCGCCACCAGCGTCGTCCCGCGCCCGAGGACCGTGTCCCCCGTCAGCACCGCACGGTCGGCCGGCAGATGGAAGGAGAGCGAGTCCGCGGTGTGGCCCGGGGTGGGCACCACGTACATCTCCAGCCCACCGGTCGTGATCACGTCCCCCGTGCCCAGCCCCTCGTCACCGAGACGCAGCTCCGGGTCCAGGGCCCGCACCTTCGTACGGGTCAGCTCGGCGAACCTGACCGCGCCCTCCGCGTGGTCGGGGTGGCCGTGGGTGAGGAGCGTGAGCGCGATACGGCGCCCCGCCCGCTCGGCGGTGTCGATGACGGCCCGCAGATGCGCTTCGTCCAGCGGCCCCGGGTCGATGACCACCGCGAGATCCGAGTCCGGCTCGGCGACGATCCAGGTGTTGGTGCCGTCCAGCGTCATCGCCGAGGCGTTGGGCGCGAGGACGTTGACCGTACGGGTCGTGGCCGGACCGGACAGCACCCCGCCGCGCGGCTGTCCGGGCAGTGCCGCGGCCTCGCTCATGCGGAACCACCGCCCGTACCGCCCGTGGGAAGGCGCTTGGTGAACTCCTCGTGCCCCGGCCAGCTCAGCACCAGCTCGTCGCCCTCCAGACGGGCCTGTGCCAGTACGGGGGTGAGGTCCTGGCCCGATGCGGCCTCCAGTGCCTGTGCGGCGGTGGCGTACGGCCTGAGCGCGCGCAGCGTGGCGATGGTCGGTGGCATCATCGTCAGCTCCCCCCGGTCGTATCCGTCGGCGGCCTCGCCCGGACCGATCCACACCGTGCGGTCGGCCTCCGTCGAGGCGTTGCGGGTGCGCTGACCCGCCGGGAGCGCGGCGACGAAGAACCACGTGTCATAACGGCGCGGTTCGAACTCCGGCGTGATCCAGCGCGCCCACGCGCCGAGCAGGTCCGAACGCAGCACCAGCCCCCGCCGGTCGAGGAACTCCGCGAACGACAGTTCCCGCGCGACCAGGGCCTCGCGGTCGGCCTCCCAGTCCGCGCCGGTGGTGTCCGTGACGACCGTGCCGGCGGTCGGGCCCGCGAGCAGGACGCCCGCCTCCTCGTAGGTCTCACGGACCGCCGCGCAGACGATCGCCTGCGCCTCGGCCGGTGTGCCGGCACCGAGCCGCCGCGCCCAGCTCTCCAGCGAGGGTCCGGCCCAGCCGACGAGCCGGTCGTCGTCACGCGGGTCGACGCCGCCACCCGGATAGGCGTACGCCCCGGCGGCAAAGGCCATCGAGGTGCGCCGGCGCAGCATGTGGACCGCCGGACCGCCCCCGGTCCCCTCGGCGGCGTCCCGGAGCAGCATCACGGTGGCGGCCCGCCTGGGGGCGGCGGCCGTCAGTTCGCCTGCGGCGAGGGCGCGGATCCGGTCGGGCCATTCCGGTGGGTACCACTGACCATGGGACATGGCCGGAGGCTATCCGGAACCGCGCCGATGTTCGAGGGGCACGGTGGTCCGTACATGCCCCGCACGCAGAAGATCCCGCCCGGTCATGGCGACCGGACGGGATCGCGGCTCCCCGGCGCCGAACGCCGGTCACGGTTCGACGGGGTGCGCGCGCCGCGGACCCCGCGAGCCCCGGTGCGAGCCGGGAACTCGGGGACGTGCGCGCCGGACCCCGCGAGCCGGGCGGGACAGCCCTCAGTCCAGCTCGACCTGGACCTCGACCTCGACCGGCGCGTCCAGGGGCAGCACCGCGACGCCGACCGCGCTGCGGGCGTGCACTCCCTTGTCGCCGAGCACCGCGCCGAGCAGTTCGCTCGCCCCGTTGATCACGGCGGGCTGGCCGGTGAAGTCCGCGGCCGAGGCGACGAAGCCGACGACCTTCACGACACGGGCGATCCGGTCCAGGTCGCCCGCGACCGACTTCACGGCGGCCAGCGCGTTGAGCGCGCAGGTCTTCGCCAGCTCCTTCGCCTCGTCGGGCGTGACCTCGGCGCCGACCTTGCCGGTGACGGCGAGCTTGCCGTCCACCATCGGCAGCTGGCCCGAGGTGTACACGTACACCCCGGACCGCACGGCCGGCTGGTACGAGGCGAGCGGCGGCACGACGTCCGGCAGGGCCAGCCCGAGTTCGGCGAGCTTCGCCTCGACGGCGCCCGCCACTACTGCTTCTCCCGCTTCAGGTAGGCCACGAGCTGCTCGGGGTTGTTCGGGCCGGGAACGACCTGGACCAGCTCCCAGCCGTCCTCGCCCCAGGTGTCCAGAATCTGCTTGGTCGCGTGCACGAGAAGGGGCACGGTCGCGTATTCCCACTTGGTCATGGCCCGACTGTAATGCCTGGGCAATCCCTGGCACGCGCAGCCTCGTGCGTAGCCTGCGGCGCGACTGGTTAGGCTCGAATACGTGAGCAGGTTCCAGGTCGTCAGCGGCAAGGGCGGTACCGGTAAGACCACGGTCGCCGCCGCCCTCGCGCTCGCCCTCGCGACCGAGGGCAGGCGCACCCTCCTCGTCGAGGTCGAGGGCAGACAGGGCATCGCCCAGCTCTTCGAGGCGGATGCGCTCCCCTACGAGGAGCGCAAGATCGCCGTCGCGCCGGGCGGCGGAGAGGTGTACGCCCTGGCGATCGACGCCGAGCGTGCCCTCCTCGACTACCTCCAGATGTTCTACAAGCTCGGCAGCGCGGGCCGGGCCCTGAAGAAACTCGGCGCGATCGACTTCGCCACCACCATCGCGCCCGGTGTCCGGGACGTCCTGCTGACGGGCAAGGCCTGCGAGGCGGTGCGCCGCAAGGACAAGCGGAATCGGTTCGTCTACGACTACGTGATCATGGACGCCCCTCCGACCGGCCGCATCACCCGCTTCCTCAATGTGAACGACGAGGTGGCGGGGCTGGCCCGGATCGGCCCGATACACAATCAGGCGCAGGCCGTGATGAGGGTGCTGAAGTCTCCCGAGACCGCAGTACATCTGGTGACCCTGCTGGAAGAGATGCCGGTCCAGGAGACCGCCGACGGCATCGCGGAACTGCGGGCCGCCGAACTGCCGGTGGGCCGCGTCATCGTGAACATGGTGCGCCCGCACCTGCTGGACGAGGACGCGCTGCGCACCGCCGCGGGAGGGCGGCGCAAGGAGATCGCCAAGACGCTCACCCGGGCGGGCGTGACCGGCTCGGCCGCGCTCGTGCGCCCCCTGATCGCGCAGGCGGCCGAGCACGCCCAGCGGGTGGAGCTGGAGCGTGAGCAGCGCGCCGTGCTGGCGGGACTCGGAGTGCCGGGGTACGAACTCCCGCTGATCGGCGAGGGCATGGATCCGGCCGGGCTGTACGAGCTGGCGATGGAGCTGCGCAAGCAGGGCGCGGGCGAGGGCGAGGGCGCGGCGGAACAAGGGGTGGGCTCATGACATCGGACACGGATGCCGGCAGGGATTCCGGTACGCATGCCGGTAAGGACGCGGGCGCGGAATCCGGCACCGGATCGGCGGGGGGCTCGGCCGCGGCCCCGCCGCTGGACACCGACTCCCTGCTCGACGACCCGGACATCCGCATCGTCGTGTGCTGCGGCTCGGGCGGCGTCGGCAAGACGACGACCGCGGCGGCCCTCGGCGTACGCGCGGCCGAGCGCGGCCGCAAGGTCGTCGTGCTCACCATCGACCCGGCACGCAGGCTCGCCCAGTCCATGGGCATCGACTCCCTGGACAACACCCCCCGCCGGGTGAAGGGCGTCGGCACCGAGGGCGCCGGTGAGCTGCACGCCATGATGCTCGACATGAAGCGGACCTTCGACGAGATCGTCGAGGCGCACGCGGAGGGTGAACGGGCGCGCGCGATCCTGGAGAACCCCTTCTACCAGTCCCTGTCGGCCGGTTTCGCGGGCACGCAGGAGTACATGGCGATGGAGAAACTCGGCCAGCTGCGGGCGCGCGACGAGTGGGACCTGATCGTCGTCGACACCCCGCCGTCGCGATCCGCGCTGGATTTCCTGGACGCGCCGAAGCGGCTGGGCTCGTTCCTGGACGGCAAGTTCATCAAGCTGCTGATGGCCCCGGCGAAAATGGGCGGCCGGGCCGGCATGAAGTTCCTCAACGTGGGCATGTCGATGATGACCGGGACGCTGGGCAAGCTGCTCGGCGGCCAGTTCCTGCGCGATGTGCAGACCTTCGTCGCCGCGATGGACACCATGTTCGGCGGGTTCCGCACCCGCGCCGATGCCACGTACAAGCTCCTCCAGGCGCCGGGCACGGCGTTCCTCGTCGTCGCGACACCGGAGCGGGACGCGCTCCGCGAAGCGGCGTACTTCGTGGAGCGGCTGGCCGCGGAGGACATGCCGCTGGCGGGTCTGGTGCTCAACCGGGTCCACGGCAGTGATGCCGCCCGGCTCTCCGCGGAGCGTGCGCTGGCTGCCGCAGAAAATCTTGACGCCGACGGCATTGTGGATCAGAGGGCCGGGAAGGCTGGACTTCGTGAGCCCGCCGAATCCCCCGCGGCCGGTTCCGCACAGCCCCCGGACACCGCAGGAGTCACCACCCCAGAACCGTCCGAGCATGCCTCGGAAAACGAGCCCGCCGACATCCCGGACGCGCAAGCCGACGTCCGTACGGATGCCGCGCCCACGGACGACTCGACAGCAGGCACCTCGACAACAGACGCCGCCGTGATCGCAGACGCCGCGACAACAGGCGCCGCAACGGCAGACACCATGACAATAGGCGCCGTGACAACAGGAGCCGTGACAACAGACACCGCGACAGCAGACATCATGACGGTCGAACAGCTGACAGCCGGCCTGCTGCGTCTGCATGGCGAACGGATGCAGGTGGTCGCGCGCGAGCAGCGCACCCGCGACCGCTTCTCCGCACTGCATCCCGAGGTAGCGGTGACCGCGGTGGCCGCGCTGCCCGGAGATGTCCATGACCTGGCGGGGCTCCGAGCCATCGGGGACCGGCTCGCAACCGGTTCCGCCTCGGCCTGAGCCGCGCAGTCACTCCGTCGTCCGGTCTGCCGCCCGGGTCTACCCCACGGCGGCGAACGTCTCGTGCAGTTCGTCGTCCTCCAGCCCGATCGCCACAGGCAGGATGCCCGTGGACCGCTCGTACTCGCTGCGTGCGGTCTCAAGCAGCCGCCGCCAGGACGTGACCGTCGGGCGCCGGCGCAGCAGTGCGCGGCGCTCCCGCTCGGTCATTCCGCCCCACACGCCGAATTCGACGCGATTGTCCAGCGCATCGGCCAGGCACTCGGTCCGCACCGGGCATCCGGTGCACACCGCCTTGGCTCTGTTCTGCGCTGCCCCTTGTACGAACAGTTCATCCGGATCGGTAGTGCGGCAGGCTGCCTGCGCACTCCAGTCGGTTACCCAGCCCATCCCGGCGCCGTCCTCTCCCGAATCGAGGCTCCCCCACGGCGACAGCGGCATATTCACCGCTGCCAGTTGAGGACGTTACGGAAGGTGGCGACAGCACAACACCCCCTTCGGGCCCAATCTTGAATGGCCCGAACGGACTATGCGTATGCGGCAGATCACCCAGAGGAGTGAGGTGAGGACATGTGCGACTATCCCAGCAGAATCGGGACAGACCACCTGGGTCACAACGGATATTCAATGACACACGAGGCGATTTCGGGAGCGCCTGAACGCGTGGTCGGGTCATACGCAGGGCGGTGCAAGGGGGTTGATACAAAACCGGACTGCTGTGACAGTTGAGAGCAGCTTAGGCCAAGGCATATACGTGTGTCCGGCGAATGAGAACGTAGGCTGCCCCCATGCCAAAGAAGCGCTCGGGCGGGGGTCTCTCGACGACCCAGCAGGCCGCCAAGTTCCTCGGTGTCGCCGCACTCTCCGGAGTGGTCCTGGCGGGCATCGCGCTGCCGGCCGCCGGAGCACTGGGTCTCGCCGCCAAGGGGACGGTCGACGGGTTCGACGAGATCCCGGCCAACCTGAAGACTCCGCCGCTGAGCCAGCGCACCACGATTCTGGACAACCAGGGCGGCCAGATCGCCACGGTGTACTCACGGGACCGCACCGTGGTGCCGCTGACGAAGATGTCCCCCTACATGCAGAAGGCGATCATCGCGATCGAGGACGCGCGCTTCTACGAGCACGGCGCGGTCGACCTCAAGGGCATCCTGCGCGCGATGAACCGCAACGTACAGGCGGGCGGGACGGCGCAGGGCGCTTCGACCCTCACCCAGCAGTACGTGAAGAACGTCTTCGTCGAGGAGGCGGGCGACGACCCGACCAAGGTCGCGCAGGCCACCCAGCAGACGCTGGGCCGCAAGGTCCAGGAGCTGAAATACGCGATCCAGGTCGAGGAAGAGCTCGGCAAGAAGAAGATCCTGGAGAACTACCTCAACATCACCTTCTTCGGCCAGCAGGCGTACGGCGTCGAGGCGGCCTCCCAGCGCTACTTCTCCAAGCACGCGAAGGACCTGAAGCTGGAGGAGGCGGCGATGCTGGCCGGCATCGTGCAGTCGCCCAGCCGCTACGACCCCGTGAACGACACGGAGGAGGCGACCAAGCGTCGCAACACCGTGATCCAGCGGATGGCCGACGTCGGGGACATCTCGCAGGAGGAGGCCGACAAGGCCAAGGCGAACCCGATCAAGCTGAAGGTGAAGCGGCCGAAGAACGGCTGCATCACCGCGGTCAGCGGATCGGGCTTCTTCTGCGACTACGTCCGCGAGATCGTCACGAGCGACCCGGCGTTCGGCAAGACCGCGAAGGACCGGGCCAAGCTCTGGGCGACCGGCGGGCTGACCATCAAGACGACCCTGGACCCGCGCTCCCAGGCTTCCTCCAACGAAGCGGCGACCTCACGGGTCAACGAGACCGACAAGGTCGCGGCCTCGGTCGTCCAGGTCCAGCCGGGCACCGGCCAGATCCTGGCCATGGCGCAGTCCCGTCCCTACGGGCTGGACGCGTCCAAGCACCAGACCGTGATGAACCTCTCCGTCGACCACAAGATGGGCGGCACCAGCTTCGGCTTCCAGGTCGGGTCGACCTTCAAGCCGATCACCGCCGCGGCAGCGCTGGAGAAGGGCATCAGTCCGGCGCAGAGCTTCGACACCCCCCACGAGATCTCCCTGCCCGGCGAGAGCTTCCGCACCTGCGAGAACCAGCCGGCGGACGACAAGCCGTGGGAGGTGGAGAACGAGCTGGAGGAGGAGAAGGGCCACTTCGACATGACCAGCGCGTTGGGCAAGTCCATCAACACCTACTTCGCGAAGCTGGAGCAGCAGACGGGCCTCTGCGAGACGCTCGCGATGGCGAAGAAGGTCGGCTACCAGCGCGGCGACAACAAGCCGCTGTGGCAGGTCGCCAACACCACACTCGGCGGCCAGGAGTCGACGCCGCTGGCGATGGCCTCGGTCTACGCGACGTTCGCCAACCGGGGCACGTACTGCTCCCCGGTCGCGATCCTCTCGGTGACCAAGCCGGACGGCAAGCAGATCGACGTACCGAAGTCGACGTGCGACCGGGCCATGAGCGAGCACACGGCCGACACCATCAACCAGATGCTCAAGGGCGTCGTCGCGGACGGCACCGGAAAGTCGGCCGGCCTCAGCGACCGTGACAACGCGGGCAAGACCGGTACGACCGACGAGCGCATCAACGCCTGGTTCGTCGGCTACACGCCGAACCTGTCCACAGCGGTGTGGGTCGGTAGCGACGGCGCCCACCAGATCCCGATGAGCAACATCAACATCGGCGGGCAGTACTACGAGGACGTCTGTGGCGGCTGTCTGCCCGGTCCGATCTGGAAGACGGCGATGACCGGCTCCCTCGACGCCTCCGAGACCCCGGCCTTCAACCCGGTCGACGTACCTAGGTCGAAGCCGAAGGAAGACAAGGACAAGAACAAGGACAAGAACAAGCCGGGCGAGGGCGACGCCAAGCCCGGCAACGACAGCCCCTTCCCCGGCATCAGCATTCCGCCGGACCTGAGCGGCGGGAACGACGGCAACGGCCGCGGCCGGAACGGCGGAACCAACGGCCCCTGACCTGCCCGTCCCCGCTGACGCCGGACATGAAGGTGGGGCGCCCCCGATCCGGGGGCGCCCCACCTTCATGTCCGCACCTTCATGTCCGCCCGCGGGACCGCGCGGCCTCAGCCCGCGAGGAGCTTCTTCACCGCGGCGGCCACCCGGCCGCCCTCGGCGCGACCCGCGACCTTCGGGTTCACGATCTTCATGACGGCGCCCATGGCGCGCGGCCCCTCGGCCCCGGCGGACTTCGCCTCATCGACGGCGGACGCCACGATCGCGGTCAGCTCGTCGTCGCTCAGCTGCTGCGGAAGGTAGGCGTCGAGCAGCTCGCCCTCCTTCTTCTCCCGCTCGGCCTGCTCGGTCCGGCCGCCCTTGGCGAAGGCCTCGGCCGCCTCGCGGCGCTTCTTGGCCTCCTTGGCGATCACCTTCCGCACCTCGTCGTCGGAGAGTTCGCGGGCCGTCTTTCCGCCGACCTCCTCCTTGGTGATCGCGGTGAGGGTCAGCCGGAGCGTGGACGAGGTCAGCTCGTCGCGCGCCTTCATGGCCGTGGTGAGGTCTTCCTTGAGCTTGGACTTGAGCGTGGTCATGGGGTGATTGTGGCAGGTGCGGGGCGTCCGCCGCCCGCCGGTTTTCCTGTGGACACACACCGTCTGCGACGATGGGCCCATGCGCGCACGCTACGGAGTACCCCTGAAAATCACGGCGGTCACCGCCGCGGCCGGCGCCGCCGGTCTCGCCTACGCGGCCGGATTCGAGGCCCGCTCGTTCCGCCTGCGAAGGATCACCGTCCCCGTACTCCCGCACGGGGCGCGCCCGTTGCGCGTCCTTCAGGTCTCCGACGTCCACATGGTCAGCGGCCAGCGCAAGAAGCGCGCCTGGCTGCAGTCCCTGGCCGGACTGCGCCCGGACTTCGTCGTGAACACCGGCGACAACCTCTCCGATCCGGAGGCCGTACCCGAGCTGCTCGACGCGCTCGGTCCGCTGATGGAGTTCCCGGGTGTGTACGTGTTCGGCTCCAACGACTACTACGGCCCGAAGCTCCGTAACCCCGCCCGGTACCTCTTCGAGAAAGCCGCGGGCAAGCACGGACTCAACGGAAACACCCCGGCGGTCGGCGTCGTCCACAACCCGTGGGAGCCGATGCGCGACGCCTTCGACGACGCGGGCTGGCTGAATCTGTCCAACACGCGCGGCCGCCTGAAGCTCGACGGCCTGGAGCTGGCCTTCACCGGCCTCGACGACCCGCACATCCGGCGTGACCGCTACGCCGAGGTATCGGGCGGCCCCGAGACGGGCGCCGACCTCTCCATCGGCGTGGTCCACGCCCCCTACCTGCGCTCCCTCGACGCCTTCACCTCGGACGGCTACCCGCTGATCCTGGCCGGCCACACCCACGGCGGCCAGCTGTGCATTCCCTTCTACGGCGCCCTGGTCACCAACTGCGACCTGGACACGGACCGTGTGAAGGGCCTCTCCAGCCACACGGCCGGGGGCCACCGCGCCTACCTCCACGTCTCGGCCGGCTGCGGCACCAACCGCTACACCCCGGTCCGGTTCGCCTGCCCTCCGGAGGCGACCCTGCTGACTCTGACGGCTCGGGACGTGTGACCGAGGGTGCACGGTTGATCAGCGCAAAAAGCGGATTTCGTCTCCGGGCGGCAGTGGGCTAAAGTAATCGATGTCGCCGGGAGACCGGCGGCGATCGGGGTGTAGCGCAGCTTGGCAGCGCGCTTCGTTCGGGACGAAGAGGTCGTGGGTTCAAATCCCGCCACCCCGACAGCCGTAAGACCAGGTCAGGGGCCTGATCCACTTAGTGGATCAGGCCCCTGAGTGGTTTCCGGGGGCGTCTTGGGAGCCGTTTGGGAGCCGATCTCGGAATCCGGCTCCCCGTTGGCTCCCGCAGCGGTTAGGCGTTCGATCATTCGGCGAGATAGCCCTCGTAACGGGACCCCGCCCACGTACGCTCTGGTCGTCCGACGCACCGCGCCGGGCGCACGAGGGGGGCACCGTGGATCATCTCTTCACTGTCGACAACCGGACGGCCACGCCGATATCGCGGACCGGGCTCGCCGCCGAGGGCCTGCTGGAGCGGCAGCATCTCCAGGAGTGGGTGATCGCCCATCCTCAGGTGCTCGGGGAGTCGGTGCTCGTGATCACCGCGGAGTACGACCGGTGGGCCGACACCGGTGGGGTTCCGGCCCGCGACCGGCTGGACGTGCTCGGATTGGATGCGACCGGGCGCCTCGTCGTAGTCGAGCTGAAGCGGGGGACGGCCGACCGGGACGTGCATCTCCAGGCGATCACCTACGCCGCCCTGGTGTCCCGCTTCGACCTCGACACCCTCGCCCAGGCGCACCGTGGCTTCCTGTCGCGCAGGGGGCAGGCCCTCGACATCGACGCGTGCAGGCAGCGGCTGCTCGACCACGTTGACGGGGAGTGGAGCCCGGAACTGCTCCAGCGGCCCCGACAGGTGATCATCGCAGCCGACTTCCCCAAGCAGGTCACCCACTCCGTGGTCTGGCTCTCGGAGATGGGCATCGACATCGACCTCGTCCAGGTCGGCCTGTGGCGGGTTGAGGGCAGCCTCGTCGCCGGGTTCACCAAGGTCTATCCGACGCCGGAGGTCGAGGAGTTCACGCTCACCCCGGCCCGGGTCGAAGGCGAGGCGGCTGCCAAGAAGTTGCAGGAACGCTCGCGTTCACGCAACGCCGTCCATGTCCTCATCGGTGCGGGTCTGCTGCCCGACGGGACCAGGCTGCTGATGACACCGCGCCACGGCGTGACGGAGGCCATCCGCACCGAGATCCGGTCATGGGTCGCGCAGAACACCGCCCGAGGTATCGCCACTTGGACCAATGACACCGCCAAGCCACTGGTCTGGGACGCTGACGGAGCCTCCTACTCCCCTACCGGCCTCGCCAACCACATCTTCACGAGCGTGACCGGACGCAGCGTGGACGGCATACAGGGAACGACGTGGTGGGACGTGGACACCACCCAGGTGCCCGCCGACATCGACCCCGAAGCATGGGCCACGCTGGCAGGATCCGACCTCACCGCTCTGGCCAGGCAGCTCAGAGGGACCCGCAAGGACTGGACCGGGCTGCACACTCTGCTGAGCGAAGTCCCGAGCGGACGGTGGACCACCTACGGGGACCTGGCGACGGTGGTCGGGAGCCATGCCGTCCCCATAGGCCAGCACCTCAGTACCTGCGGCCGATGCCCCAACCCCTGGCGCGTTCTCACGGCCGCGGGGAAGGTCAGCTCCGGATTCCGATGGCCTGATCCCTCGCGCACGGACAGTGCCCTGTCCGTGCTGGTCGGGGAAGGCGTGCACTTCGACGGTGGCACCGCAGACCCGGACCAGCGCCTGCACGAGGACGAGCTCCGGCAACTCCTCGACGGCTGAGAGCCCTATGAGGCCCTCAGCCCGCCGTGATCGGGGCCTGCATCAGGCCCCCGCGCCCCCGAAACGCTCCCGGTAGGACTCCAGGTCCTCCGCCGTGATCTTCGCGAAGAGGACCGGCGGGACCGTGAAGGGCGTGCCGGCCGGGACCGAGGCCAGGGCCTTCGTCTCTTCGGGCACCACCCAGGTCGCAGTGTCGGCGGTCAGGGCGAAGGCGCCCCGCATGGCGGCCGCCGAGGCCGGGATGAACGGCTCGGAGACGACCGAGTAGAGGTGGATGAGGTTCATCGCGGTGCGCAGGGTCAGGGCCGCGCCCTCCGGGTCGGTCTTGATCTCCAGCCAGGGGGCCTTCTCCTCCAGGTAGGAGTTGCCCGCCGACCAGAGGGCCCTGAGCGCCGCGCCGGCCTTGCGGTACTGGAGTGTGTCCATGTGCTCCTCGTACTCGGCCAAGAGGCGGGCGATCTCCTCGCCGAGTCGCGTCTCCGCCTCGCCTGCCGCGGTGCCCGCGGGAACCTCGTCGCCGAAGCGCTTGCGGGAGAAGGACAGAACGCGGTTGACGAAGTTCCCGAGAGTGTCGGCCAGGTCCTTGTTGACCGTGGCCGCGAAGTGCTCCCAGGTAAAGGAGGAGTCGTCGGACTCAGGGGCGTTGGCGATCAGGAAATAGCGCCAGTAGTCGGCCGGGAGCGTCTCCAGGGCGGCGTCGGTGAAAATGCCCCGCTTCTGCGAGGTGGAGAACTTGCCGCCGTAGTACGTCAGCCAGTTGAAGCCCTTGACGACGTCGACCTTCTTCCACGGTTCGCGCACGCCGAGCTCGGTGGCGGGGAACATCACCGTGTGGAACGGGACGTTGTCCTTCGCCATGAACTGCGTGTAGCGGACCGTGTCGTCGGCCTCGTACCACCACGACTTCCAGTCGCACCTCTCACCGTTCGGGGAGGAATCCGCCCACTCCTTCGTCGCCCCGATGTACTCGATCGGGGCGTCGAACCAGACGTAGAAGACCTTGCCCTCGGCCGCCAGCTCCGGCCAGGTGTCCGCCGGGACCGAAACGCCCCAGTCCAAGTCACGAGTGATCGCCCGGTCGTGCAGGCCCTCGGTCAGCCACTTGCGGGCGATGGAGGACGACAGCTGCGGCCAGTCGGCCTCGTGCCGGGACACCCACGCCTCGACCTCGTGCTGGAGCTTCGACTGGAGCAGGAACAGGTGCTTCGTCTCGCGGACCTCCAGCTCCGTGGAGCCGCTGATCGCCGAACGCGGCTCCAGCAGGTCGGTCGGGTCCAGGACACGGGTGCAGTTCTCGCACTGGTCGCCGCGCGCCTTGTCGTAACCGCAGTGCGGACAGGTCCCCTCGACGTACCGGTCGGGGAGGAACCGGCCGTCGACCGGGGAGTACACCTGGCTGATCGACCGCTCCTCGATGAAGCCGTTCTCCCACAGCTTCCGCGCGAAGTGCTGCGTGATCTCGGCGTTCTGCCGCGAGGAGCTGCGGCCGAAGTAGTCGAAGGCCAGCCCGAAGCCGTCGTACACGGCCTTCTGCGCGTCGTGGGCCTGCGCGCAGAACTCCGCCACCGACGTGCCGGCCGCTTTGGCCGCCAGTTCGGCGGGCGTCCCGTGCTCGTCGGTCGCACAGATGTACAGGACGTCGTGGCCGCGCTGGCGGAGGTACCGGGAGTACACATCCGCCGGAAGCATCGACCCGACCATGTTGCCCAGGTGCTTGATCCCGTTGATGTAGGGAAGCGCGCTGGTTACCAGGTGTCGAGCCATCCTTGGATGCTCCATTTCGTACGTTGGGCGCCGGCGGCGGTGCCACGGCGGACCGAGGTCGGGAGGGCGCAGCAGGGGCGACCGCACAGGGGCGCTCAACCGTGTCACGCATGGTGACGGCCAGAGCTGCGAGCCGCCGCAATCGTAGGGCACCCGGGTGCCACTCCGCCGAGTCGTTTACCGTCGGCCGGGCCGTACGGAAACGCGCTCGGCCGTCCGAGACAGGCGGCCAAGCGAGTCTCGGACGGCCGAGGCGGACCTCATATTAGGGCCCGTATGTCCGTGGTTGCGCACCCCTTGTCCTCATGCGAGACCGAAGGGTGATTCATATGATCCGAGTCCGGCAGGCCAGCCGCTCCGGACCGGCGCCACCCTGCGAACAGCGAAGTCCGGGTGACTCTCACCGCCCAGACTTCGCCTCGGTCTGCGCTACCGGCGTACACGCAGGAGGGCATCGAGCACGTGCACGGGCGACGTGGGACACATCGCCAGGCGGGCAGCGAGTGCTGCCTCCCACTGCTCGGTCAGGCCGAGCATGAGGCGCTTGCGCATGCCAGGGGTGACATGGGCATAGCGCGCCGAGACGGAGCCGTCGATGTGTCCCATTCGCTGGTCCATGAGGACCTTCTCGGTGCCGAGGTCCTCCATCACGGTCCTATGGGCGTGGCGCAGTCCGTGAGGGGTGAGGCCCTTGGTGGGCTTTGCCCCGCTACGTAGACATCTGCGACCTATGCAGCCAGATTCGGGCTACGTGATGTGATGGCTTTTCGTTCGAAATCGACTGGGCTGAGCTGACCAAGGGCAGAGTGACGGCGGCGGTTGTTGTACCAAGCAAGCCAGGAAAACACTGCCATCCGGGCTTCTGGGCTATGCCTCCAGCGTTCTCCGTGGAGGAGTTCTCGCTTGATGCTGGCGAAGAAGGATTCCGCCATCGCGTTGACGCTCCTATAGTTGTCAACTCCCCGCAGAGAACGTCCTCGGGGCAGGTCGGATGAGGTGGTAGACCTCGCGGATGACGTAGCGTTTGAGGCAGCGGATGATCTCGCGTTTCGTCTTGCCCTCTGCGGTTCGACGGGTGACGTA
>NZ_JBVHOQ010000031.1:0-111745 GCF_055568375.1 Streptomyces sp. NPDC026062 | reverse complement strand
GGCAGATCTTCCGAAGATCCCGCATCAGCCCCAACCGCATGAGCGTCATCACGAAAGCCGTCCTCACCCTGGAGAGGCAACGCTGAAAATGCTCACTGACGTCGTCCGAGCGTGGCCCTGATTGCGACTATGTGGTGATCGGCGGCGGGTTCGCGGGGCTGCACTGTGCGCGTCGGCTGGCTGACGCGGGGTTCCAGGTCACGGTGCTGGAACGCACCGGGCGGCTGATGGCGGGGGCCTCGCACGCGAACATGGGCCGGGTCCACTTGGGCTGGCACTTCCTGGGAAGCCCGGAGACGGCGTTGGGTTGCATCCCGGCAGCGTTCGACTTCCTGGAGAAGTTCGGCGATGTCATGATCCCCGGCAGCCCCGCCGGCGGGCTGCCGTTCGCGTCGAGTCTGCTGGTCTTCGCCAAGGACTCCTTCAGCACCGTCGCCCAGCTCATGGATACCGCGGAGCTGATGCGCGCCTGCTACCGGGAGCAGTGCGAGAAACGTTCGGTGAGCTTCGGTGAGCCGGAACGGTTCTTTCGTGTGCGTGAGCCGGGAGCGTGCACCCCCGGGATCGATCCGGCCAGGGTTCAGGTCATGGCGGAGACCGTCGAGTCGTTCGTCGACCTGCCCGCGCTGGCCAGGCGCGTGACGCAGGCCGTACTCGACCATCCGAAGGTCACCGTGCTGACCGGCCACGACGTCGTCGGTGCCCGCCCCGGAGGCGAGGACAGCGAGGGTTTCGATCTCGACGTGCGGGTGGATCGCGGAGCCCGCACGGTGCTGAGGGCCCGGCGGGTCCTGAACGCCAGCTGGATTTCACGCCGTCGCCTGGACGCGGAGATCGCGGCCCACACCGGGGTGGGGCCACCGGCGGACACGGTCTACCGGCTGCGGGCGCTGCTGCGGGTGGGCCTGTCCGGCGAACAGCTGACCCTGCCCTCGGTGCTGGTGGCCCACGGTCCTTTCTGCACCTTCACCAACTGCGGCGACGGCACCGGACTGATGATGTACGAACCGGTCTCCAACCTCGCCACAGCCGAGGATCACGTCCCCGCGCATTGGTGGCCTCTCCTTGAGAAGTCGTTCCCTCCCGCGCAGAGCGACACCCTGGCCCGCACCATCCTCGCGGGGGTCGCGGACTTCATTCCGGCGCTGCGCGGCGCCGAACCCCTCGACGTCATGGCCAGTGCCCTCTATCACGGAGGCGAGGCCGACATCTACGACCCCGCTTCCGAGATCCACCACCGGCTCGGCACCGGAGTCAAGGAACTGTCCCCCCACTGGCTGTCCCTGGACAGCGGCAAGCTCTCCTGGATTCCCCGCTACGCCGACCACGTCGTCACCATCGGAATGAGCACCTGAGCCATGACCGACGCCACCTGGTCCACCCGTTTCTTCGGCCGCCATGTCATGATCGCCGGCGCCACCGGCTTCCTGGGATCCAACCTCACCACCCATCTCCTCGACCACGGCGCCAAGATCTCCACCCTCGTACCCGAGCACGAACTCGGAACCGCGGTGGCACCGGCCCCGCGGTTCGAAGAGGTCACCGTGCACGTCGGTACCGTCGCCGACTACACGGCCGTCGACCAGCTCATCCGGGGACAGCAGATCGACACCGTCTTCCATCTCGCCGCCATCGCCACCGCCGCCGCCCACGACGACCCGCGCCGGGCCTTCGACACCAACATCCGAGGCACCTACAACGTCCTGGAGGCCTGCCGGGTCAACGACGTGGCCCGCGTCGTGGTCGCCTCCAGCGACAAGGCCTACGGCAACGGTCCCCGCCTCCCCTACACCGAAGACATGCCCATGGCGGGCCAGGGCACCTACGACGTCTCCAAGAGCTGCGCCGATCTGCTAGCCCGCAGCTATCACACCGGCTACGGGCTGCCGGTGGCCATCGGCCGCTACGGCAATATCTTCGGTGGAGGCGACCTGCACTGGAGCCGCCTGGTCCCCGGCACCATCCGGCGCCTGCACCACGGCCAGGCACCCGTGGTCCGCCAGGCCGCGGCAGGTCCCTTCTCCCGCGACTTCCTCTACGTCACCGACGCCGTCACCTCCTACGTCGCCATGGCAGCCGCCCTGGACGCCGGCCACGGCGCCGGACAGGCCTACAACTTCGCGATGGGCCTGAACCTGCAACCGGTCGACGTCGTCCGGCGCATCCAGCACCTGATGGGCCGCCAGGACATTCAGCCGGTCCCCGCGCCCTCTCAGCCCGGGGAGATCGCCCACCAGCAGATCGCGAACCACAAGGCCGTACACACCCTGGGCTGGACCCCCTCCTGGACCCTGGACCAGGGCCTGGCCCGTACCGTCGACTGGTACCGCGCCTACCTCACCCACACAGGCCTCGGCCCCCTCATCTGACCGGAAGGCCCAGCAGGCCGGCGAGACACCGGGAGCCGACGGCAGCGTGAAGTCCGGGCCGGAACAGCTGCGCGGGAGACATCCTCGACCCCGCCATCGTCACCGGCTATGCCGCCGGCCGCACCGCCCGTGACCGGCATGAGTACCCCAAACACCGGTCACACCAGCCCTTTGACCCGCTACTCCGGATTGACGGAGGATCAGCGATGTCCCGGGCGTCCGGGACGGGGAAGGGACTGGCTCGCGGTCGCCCCTCGCGGAGGGGCGATCCGATGGCCTATGAATACACTGCGGTCGTCCCTCACACTCACTGATACCGGAGCGTCGGAGCAGCATCAGTGCTCACCGAAGCAGTCACGGGCTTCCTGGGCGGAGTCGCTGTCGATGTCCCCTGTCGGCTGTGCTCTCCCGGCCCAACACCACGGGCAGCACCCCGCGAGAGGATCCGATGCAGGAGAACGAACGCGCTCAGAATCCCGAGGGCAGGAAGCCGGCCCGTTCCGCCGCCAAGGATCCCGCGCAGGGTGGTGTCGTACCTGTCGGCCTTCTCGGCCACCAGAGCACCGCTGGCAACGCCGCCGTCGTCCAGATGCTCCGAGCGGCCGGCCACTCCTGGGCCCAGCCGGAGCAGCATCAGCACGGTGACGGATCCGGCCAAAGGCAGAACGGTCAGGCCGCGTCACAGCCTTCGGTGCAGCGCTCCGCCGTCCATGACGTCCTGCGCTCCAGCGGGCGCCCCCTGGACGAGGCGACGCGCACCGATATGGAAGGACGGCTCGGTGCGGACTTCTCCGACGTGCGGATTCACGACGACGCGGCCGCGAAAGCCTCTGCCGCCGAGGTCGGTGCCCGTGCCTACACCTCCGGCAGCCACGTCGTCATCGGCGACGGCGGCGCTGACAGGCACACCCTCGCCCACGAGCTCACCCATGTCATCCAGCAACGCACGGGGCCCGTCACCGGAACCGACAACGGCGACGGACTGCGCGTCAGCGACCCCTCGGACCGCTTCGAACGGGAGGCGGAGGCCAACGCCACCGCTGCGATGAACTCCCCGCTCACATCGGTGGGATCGGTCCAGCGAGCAGTGGCCGGCCTGTCGTCGCAGCCCGCGTCGGCGGGGGATCCGGCAGCTCTGCAACGGGCGATGAGTACCCGCGACATCGCGGAGGCATCGGCCGGTCAGGTCGCGGAGAAGGCCGAACCTCCCGCGGCGGCCGAAAATGTCGCAGGAATAGTCTCGCTCGCCCCGGTCGTTTTCAGCGAAAAGTTGAGCCTTGTCGAAATCGCCAGAAAGTACAGAACGGGATTCGACGAGGGCGTTCCGATGTCAGACCGATTCGCCCTGGTGATCGGTGTGAACTACTGGGACGGATTGAAGCCCGATCAAGGTAAATTGCTCTCGGCGAAAATCAAAGAGTTCCAAGAGCTGTGGGACAAGGAGGAAAATGCGTTCCCGGTGCGGGTCGTCGGGTTCGACTGGCACAACGACAAGGCCGATGAAGCGAACTATAAAGAGCAGAACATCATTCCCTACGGTCTCATCAGGCAGCGGATCATGGGTGACCCCGAAGTTCCGTCGATGATCCAGAGCCTCAAGGACTGCGGCAGGGAGCATGTCTACCTGCATACCAGTGACGCCGACACCGAATCGTTCCAGACCGACGCGGGACCGCTGTTCTCTGGGGCGGCGGGCCCGGAAGTGGCGGCGACGGAGGAGAATGAGGGCAGGGAGGCCGGTCCGCTTCAGAACGGAAAGCTGGACCTTTTCAGCGGCGGCTACACAGGTCGGGAGCCGGCCCCGGCCCCCGCTGGGAAGAGCGCAAAGAGCAAGGGTGCCAAGGCCTCTGCCGGCTCCGGAAGGGACCTCGTACTCTGGCAGGCCGGGCGGGTCGACCTGATCGTCCGGGACGCCATGGCACTGGTGAATTCGCGCTCTGTCTACTACCCCGAGCCGAACACCTTCGTGAAGGTGCTGCCGGATTACGAAGGTCTGGAGCCAGGTATCGGATTCGGGGAAGGCAGCCAGGAAGGGGCAAGCCTGGTGAACAGTCTGCGAGACAAGCGCACCACAAGAAACGCCGCAGGCAAGGGAGGTGCCGCAACGGAGAGGTTCGACTCCAGGTACGCCATCACCACTGACATGGAACGCATTGGGCAGAATGTCGAAACAGGTCAAGGCGGCAAGAAGAAGCCACCTGTCCAGGACATACTGAAGCAGATTTCCAACCTCGCGCAGAGCCATGCCAGTCAGACCACGTGGCAAGATCGCGTCGAGGAAACGTACAGCCTCCCTGCGGGGGTGAAGAAGAAGCTCGGTGATTTCGTCTATGCGGAGGCGTACGAAGGTAAAGACTTCGGAAACATTTCCGAAGAGGACATCGAAAGATCCTTCGTGAAGATGGTCAAGTCCAAGGGGAATGAAAGTCTGAAGACGGCGGTCTCCGGGATAGGGGTGGAAAATGGTGGCCCCCGGCAGCTGGTGGACATGGTGACGAAGAGCAGAAAAGCGCTGCTGACCGCCCTCGCGAGAGCCAAGGAAGTACTTTCCGGCCAAGCCGGCTGAGGGCTCTCCCGCAAGTGGGCGGGGGAGTGCCGGTACCGCGGCACCAGCGCCCGCTCGCATGGTTGATCAACGGAGGTCTGCTCGCCACTCGACCATCACATCGCGGGACTCGTCCAAGGCGGGATCGCGGCTTCCATCAGGTGCGCCACCTCGGCGACGCATGTCAGGACCGTCATGACCAACCTGCCTGGACCAGCAGTTACGGGACAAGTCGTGGGACGGTTTTCCGGAGGGTCACCGCGAGCGGGCCGCCTCGCGCGCTCCCACGATGAGAGCTTGCACGTTCATGACCACATCGTGGAGGCGTCCCGGCCGCACGCCTTCCCGTGCCATCCACTCATCGAGACGGGGATGGAGGCAACTGACGGCCCACGGCCCCGGGCGCCTCAGTATTGAGCGGCTGACCGAGATCTCTTCCTGGATCTCCCGACGCAACTCGTCTGTCCAGCCCTGCTCGCGATCAGTACTTCCCAGCGGAGCTTTCAGGGCGATCACGGCCTCACCGAGCGACTCTCGCAGATCCATGAGCTCTCCCGTCCGTGCATCTCAATCGTGAGCTGTGGCGCCCCTCGGTTCCAGCGGCACCGAGGTCGGCGTACAGCGGCGCAGTACCACGACAACCCTCCCGGCCCGCTCCTGGTGATCTTCGAGTGGGGCCGCTCGCAGCATGGACATCGCCGCTGCACCAGCGACTGCGGCGAGCGAGAACGCGCAGCGGACCCCGGAGGTCTCTACAGAACCGACGGTCGGCCAGGGTCCTCGCTTCGCCGAACCCAGGGACTTCGCTCCGCCGGCACGCGGTATGACCCGACACTCCTCTTCACGTGAGAAGTGCCTCTGGCCTGAGCCGGAACAAGGACCGGGGACTCACGTCCGTACGCCGACAACCTGAGCTGTGACGGAAGCGATACCCCGCTAAAACGCGGTGTTTCTGCGGTGAGTTGGGTCTGGTTGTGCGGGCTCGGTGCTGCCGGGGCCGGCTGTGCTCGGGGGGGTGCGTCGGCCGGCTGGTCGGGGTTCGTCTCGGGCAGTACCCACGTCCCCGCTCCGCCGCCGACGCGGCACCGCCCGAAGCCACAGGGCCTCTCGTGCCGACGGCGACAGATGCCGCACATACCCCACAAGATCACTCACACCCGCCCAACGCCCCAGAACCCAAAGCGTTTCGGGTCAATAGCACGAGATACCGCAATCGAAGATTTCGACGATCTTGATCGAAACAAAGGCTAGATGAGTGTTGCACGGATGTGCTCTAATCGGCCCCGAGTAGATGATCAACGGCGCGCCGAGCGGCACCGCTGCATGTTTAGCCTCGATGTCCGAGGTTGGTCCGATTTGGGAGAATCGTGGATTGTTTGCTGGTCGGTTTCAATGACGCACCTTTCGCGGATTACGTGGAAACTACTCGCGCGATGGGGGAGGAGTCCGGTGCGTTCCAGGACCTTCGCCTGGCCTACGCGGAGCACGAGGGTGAGCCGCTTCGCTCGCTGGATCTCCTGACCCGGCTGCACAATGAAGAGTTCCCGGACACTCCTCAGAACTTCCACAACGCCGATTTCCTTTGGCCGGTGATTACGTATCTGGGAACATATCTTCACCGGGCCGGGCTGTCCTTCGACTACGTGAACCTCTTTCACCTGGAGAAGGACCAGCTGCGGGAGAAGCTCCAGTCGCAGGACGTCCTGACGGTCGCCATCACGACGACGCTGTACGTGTCGGCCCAGCCGATCATCGAAATCGTCGAGTTCATTCGCCGGTGCAACAAGAAGGTCAAGATCGTCATAGGCGGCCCCTATGTGGCGAATCAGGCGCAGATGGTGTCCGGACCCGACCTGGAAGCCCTGCTGGACTATCTGGGCGGCGACATCTACGTCATCGGCCGCGAGGGTGAGAAGACGCTCGCCCGGCTGATCGAGGCGCTGCGTGACGGAAACGACCTGGGCGGTGTGCCGAACCTGGCCTATCGGAAGGGCGACACGTTCGCCCTGACGCTTCCCGAGGTGGAGTCCAATCCGCTGGAGGAGAACATGGTCGACTACCAGCTGTTCCCGCCGGAGCAGATCGCCGAGTTCGTCACCACCCGCACGGCCAAGTCGTGCCCGTTCTCCTGCGCCTTCTGCGGATTCCCGCAGCGTGCGGGCAAGTACACGTACCTGGATCTTGAGCACGTCGAGAAGGAACTGGATGCGCTGAGCCGACTGCCTCACGTCAGTACGGTCACCTTCATCGACGACACCTTCAACGTTCCGAAGGTCAGGTTCCGCGAGATCCTCCGGCTGATGATCGACAAGGGGTACGGCTTCCGCTGGAACTCCTTCTACCGAAGCGATCACGGCGACACCGAGACCATCGGCCTCATGCGTGAGGCCGGCTGCGAGGGCGTGTTCCTGGGTATCGAGTCCGGTAGCGACGCCATGCTCAAGCGGATGAACAAGACGGCCAGGCGCAAGGACTACCTCACTGCGCTGAAAGCCTTCAATGATGTGGGTATCTCTGCCTACGCATCCCTGATCGTCGGTTTCCCGGGGGAGACCGAGGAGACCGTCGAGGAGACCATCAGTCTCATCGAGGAGGGGCGCCCCGACTTCTACCGCGCCCAGTTGTGGTACGCGGACCCGGTCACCCCGATCTGGCAGCAGCGCGAAAAGTACGGAATCCAGGGTGAGGCGTTCAACTGGACGCACGACACGATGGATTCCGCAACCGCCTGCGATCTGATCAACGACATGTTCACATCGGTTCAGAACTCTGTCTGGCTGCCGCAGTTCGGGTTCGAGCAGTGGAGTGTCTTCTACCTCCAGCGCCGCGGAATGCCGCTGAATCAGGTGAAGAATTTCCTCCGGCATTTCAACGCCGCCGTGGCCGACCAGATGACGCACCCGGGACGCCGTCACATCGAAGCGGAAATACTGGGCCATCTCCGGGAGAGCGCGCGCTTCGACGTCGTCGCTCACTCCTGAGCGCAATACCATTCTTCCTCGGTTGACAGGGAGTCCATTCGCCGTGCGCTCCGACGCGATACGCGAGGACGAATTTATGGATGCGGCGGCCCTCGTACACATGTGGGAACGGTCCCCGAGCCGACCCGGCATCGCTTCGTCCCGGCGCCACGCACCGGCCGGGCAGACCTCCTACCACCCCACAGACCAGGCCGACGATTCCTCTGCCCCTGGAGCCAACGAGTGATGCGACGAGCCAACACGCCCGCGGACCGCGAACCCGGCGCGAGCCCCACTCCGTCCGTCAGCGAGGTAAGTGGGCTGATCCTGGCCGCGGTTGCCGACCGTACAGGCAGCACGCAGGACCGGCTGGACGCGCGGGCCCGGTTCAGCGAACTGGGCCTGGACTCCCTCGCCGTCACCTCGCTGACTCGCGAGCTCGGCGAGGCGTTCGGGCTCGATCTGCCGCCCACCCTTGCCTGGGAGTACCCGACCGTCGAGGCACTGGCCCAGTACGTGGCCGGGGGATCCAAGGCCGCCGGACAGACAACGGCCGGTTCCGCCACGCCTGTTGCGGAGCCCGTCGCGGTGGTCGGCATGGCATGCAGGTTCCCGGGCGCCGGGGACCTGGACGCGTACTGGCGGCTGCTGCTGGACGGCGTGGACGCCGTCACCGAGGTACCGCAAGGCCGTTGGGACGCCACCGCCCTGTACCACCCGGATCCGGAGGAGCCGGGCCGGGCATCGACCCGTTGGGGTGGGTTCCTGGACGGCGTCGATGGGTTCGACCCGCAGTTCTTCGGGATTTCCCCCCGCGAGGCGGCACACATGGATCCGCAGCAGCGGATCATGCTGGAACTGGCGTGGACGGCGCTGGAGGACGCGGGCTCGGACCCTGCCACACTGCGGGACCGCCGCATCGGCGTGTTCACGGCGGCACTGTGGAACGACTACGCGCGCCTGACCGGCAGACGCCCGCAGGCGATCGGCCGGCACACCGCGACCGGCGAGGACCTGAGCGTCATCGCCGCACGGATCTCGTACACGCTGGGCCTGCGAGGCCCGAGTGTCGGCGTCACCACCGCGTGTTCGGGCGCTCTGACGGCGATGCACCTGGCCTGCCAGAGCTTGCGCGACGGGGACAGCGAGACCGCTCTCGCGGGCGGCGTCAACCTGCTGCTGGCGCCGGAGAGTACCGTGGCGATGACGAAGTTCGGCGCGATGTCCCCGCGCGGCCGCAGCCGGGCGTTCGCCGCCGGCGCGGACGGCTACGTGCGTGCCGAAGGCGGCGGCCTGGTCGTCCTCAAGCTGCTCTCCAAGGCACGTGCGGACGGTGACCGGGTCTACTGCGTGATCCGTGGAAGCGCCCTCAACAACGACGGATACAGCAACGGCCTGACGGCACCCAGCCCGCAGGCGCAGGAGGACATGCTGCGCCAGGCCTACGCCCGGGCCGGTGTCGCGCCCCACGATGTGGACTACGTCGAGGCGCACGGCACCGGAACCCCGCTCGGCGACCCCATCGAGGCGGGCGCCCTGGGACGGGTTCTGGGCGCCGGACGCCCGGACGACGCCCCCCTGCTCATCGGGTCGGTGAAGACCAACCTCGGACATCTGGAGTCGGCCGCGGGCGTCGCGGGGCTGATCAAGACGGCGCTCGCGCTCCACCACCGGACGCTGCCACCGAGCCTGCACTTCGCAGAGCCGAGCCCGCACATCGACTTCGCCGGGCTGGGCCTGGAGGTGGTCGGCCGGGCCCGTCCGTGGCCGCAGCGCGAGGACGGCACCCCGGCCCTGGCGGGCGTCAGCTCCTTCGGCTTCGGCGGCACCAACTGCCACGTCGTCCTGGAGGCGACGGCGCCGGAGCCCCGGCTCCTGATGCTCTCGGCACCTGACACCACCGCACTGCGCACGCTCGCAGGCGACCTGGCCGACGCCACTGCCGGGGCCGCACCCGGTTCCGGTACCGCGCACCTGCTGGCGGAGGCACACCGACAGGCCGAACCCGGGTCCGCCCGGTCCGCGGCCGTCGTACGCTCGGTCCCCGGCCTGGTGGCCGCACTGAGGGACGCGGCGGTCTCCGACGGGGGCCGGGAGAAGCCGGCCCGGCTCGCCTTCGTCTTCTCGGGCCAGGGCTCCCAGTGGGCCGGGATGGGCCGGGATCTCCTGCGCGAGGAACCCGTGTTCGGGGCCGCCGTCGACGCCTGTGACCGGGTCTTCGCCGATCTGGCGGGCTGGTCCGTACGGGAGACCCTGCTGGAGGGCGACGCCGGGCAGCTGCGGCGGACAGAGATCCTCCAGCCCCTGGTGTTCACCGTGCAGACCGCGCTGGTGGCGTTGTGGGGCTCCTGGGGCGTACACCCGGACATCGTGCTCGGCCACAGCCTCGGAGAGGTCGCGGCAGCGCACGCCTCGGGCGCTCTCGGCCTGTACGACGCGGCGCGTGTCGTGCACCACCGGAGCAGGCTGATGGCACGCATCGACGGCGCGGGTGCCGTGGCCGTGGTGGAGCTCGACGCGGACCGGGCCGCCGAGGCCGCCGCCCGCTACGGTGCCGGCCGGGTCGAGGTGGCCGGGCGGAACAGTCCGTCGGCCACGGTGCTCGCCGGAGACCCGGACGCGGTCGAACAGTGCCTGACCGCCCTGCGCGAGCAAGCGGTGCCCGTGCACCGTGTCGCCATGGGCGTGGCCTCGCACACCGCCCACTGCGATCCACTGCTGCCCGAACTGGCCACGGAGCTGGCCGGGATCCGGCCGCTCCCGCCCCGGACCCCGCTGCTCTCCACCGTGACGGCCGCGCCACTCGTCGACGGCCCGGACGCCGGCTATTGGAGGCGGAACCTGCGCGAGCCGGTCCTGTTCGCCGACGCCGTCGGGCGAGTGCTGGACGACGGCCCCGTCGCGTTCCTGGAAGTCGGCCCGCATCCGGTGCTCGGCCGGGCGATCTCCGAGACCGCTGCCGCGCGCGGCCCGGACGCCGAGCACGTCCCGGTGTGCGCCTCACTCCACCGCGACCAGGACGCCCGTACCTCGCTGCTCACGGCGGCGTCGCGGCTGCACCGAGCCGGGTTCGACGTCGCCGCGCCCACGCCCGGACTCCCGGGCCCGTCCGCGCCGACGGCTGAGCCACGGCTGCTGACGCTGGCCGCACACAGCCCGGAGGCGGCCCGCGCCCAGGCCGGTGCGGTGGCCGACCTGCTGGACGCCGCCGCCCCGGAGGCGGCCATGGACGCCGTGTGCGCTGCGGCGGCCCGGCTCAGGAGCGGCGGAAGGCACCGGGTCGCCGCCGTGTTCCGGGACCGCGATGACGGGGTCGCCCTGCTGCGCCGGGCCGCAGCGGGCCTGCCGGACGCCTCGCTTCGGGTGGGCTCCGTGTCGCGGCGGCCGCGCAAGTCGGCGTTCGTCTTCTCGGAACAGGGCACCGAGTGGGCCGGCATGGGCCTCGGCCTGAGTCGCCGCGAGCCGGTGTTCCGCGCGGCGCTGGAGCGATACGACGGGATACTCCGCGACGTGGCCGGCTGGTCACTGTTCCGCGTCCTCGGGGAGGCGGAGGACCACCTCCGGTTCGACTCCACCTCGGTCGCCCAACCTGCGCTGTGCGCGGTGCAGCTGGCACTGGTGGAGCTGTGGGACCACTGGGGTGTACGGCCGGACGCGGTTGCCGGTCACGGCGCCGGAGAGATTGCCGCCGCATGCGTGGCCGGCGCGATGGGGCCGGAGGACGCGCTGCGCGTCGCGGTCGAACGGGGCCGTGTGGAGGAACAGGCCGTCGGCCATTCCTCCCACGGCCCGCAGAGGGAGCCCTTCGCCGCCGAACTCACCGAGCGACTGGCCCGGGTGCGCCCGGCAGCCGGCCGGCTGCCGTTCGTCTCCACCCTCACCGGAGGCGAGGCCCGGTGCGTGGACCTGGACGCCGCGTACTGGGGCCGGACCGTCCGGCACCCGGCCCGGTTCCGCGACGCCGTGGACGCGCTCGGCGGGCTCGGCTGCGACGACTTCGTGGAGATCGGCCCGCATCCGGTGCTGACTCCGGCCGTAGTGGAGTGCCTGGCGGACCGTCATGACCCTCGACGCGTCGTCGTACCGTCGCTGCGCCGGGGCGACGACACGCACACACCGCTGGTGTCACGCGGCGCGCTGTGGGCGGCTGGGCATCCGGCGCGCCGGGAGGCGGTGCCGTCGCCCGCGGCCCGTTCCGTCCGGTTGCCCGCCTACCCGTGGCAGCGGGAACGGTACTGGGTGGACGAGGCGCCCTTGGAGGCCCGCACCCGGACGGAACCGGTGTTCCAGGAACAGCTGGAGGCGCTCGCCGCCCGGCTCGGTACGCGGTCGGACCTCGGAGAGGCCGAACGAGCCGCGCTTCCCCGGCTGTTGCGTCTGCTCTCCGAGGAGGCCGAGCGGCGGACCCCGGACGGCAGGGAGACAGCTGCCGGTCCGGCGGCCGGTGAACAGGGCCCGTCGGCGCAGCTGCCCCGCTACACCGTGCGGTGGACACCCCTGCCGGCCCTGCCCGCTCCGGACCACGGGAATCTCGCGGGTCATTGGCTGCTCGTCGGCGGGCAGGCGCTGGCCGGGGAACTGGCCGACCGGCTGCGCGCGGCCGGCGGCACGGTGACGGCCGTTCCGGCGGAGACCGACGATCTCGGCACGGCCCTGACGGCGGCGCTCGACCGGATGGGCGGCCCCCTGCGCGGAGCCGTCCACCTGCACGCCGCCCAGACCGGGACCGGTACCGGCGGGGACCTCATGGGTGAGGTCACCGCGTCGGCCCTGGCACTGGTGCGGTGCCTGGCGGCCCGCTCCCCGGCGGACGCCGGCCGGCTGTGGTGCGTGACCCGGTCGGCCCGCCCGGACGCGGGGTCCGTCACCGGTTCCGAGGCCGCGACCGGGAACGCCGCCGCGGCCGGGGCGGCGCTGTGGGGCTTCGGAGCGACGGTGGCCCAGGAACACCCCGCTCTCTGGGGTGGAGTGGTCGACGTCGACGGCTCCGCGCCCGGCCTGACCGCAGACCTGCTGGCGGCCGAACTCCACTCGGCCGGCAGCGAGGACCGGCTCGCTCTGCGCGCCGGAGCGCGGCTCGCGGCGCGGCTCGCCCCGGCGGCGCCGGAGCCCGGTGACGCGCCGGTCCCGTTCCTGGACCCGGACGCCGCCTACCTGGTCACCGGTGGCACCGGAGGCATCGGACTGCTGGTGACCCGCCACCTGGCCGGACTCGGCGCACGCCGGCTGTTCCTGGCTGCCCGCGGCGAACCGTCCGCTCAGGCACGTCACGTACTCGACGAGGTGAGGGAGACCGGCGCCCGGGTCACCGTCGTCCGCACCGATCTGGCCCGCCGTGACGATGTCGAACGGCTGGTGCGGCTGATGTCGGTCGAGGCGGCGCCGCTGCGCGGCATCGTCCACGCGGCCGGTGCGCTCGACGACGGCGTCCTCCTTCAGCAGACCCCGCAGCGCCTGCGCCACGTGCTGGCGGGCAAAGCGGGCGGCGCACTGCTCTTGGACGAGCTGACCGGCGACATGCCGCTGGACTTCTTCGTGCTCTTCTCCTCCTTCACGGCGGCACTCGGTTCGGCCGGCCAGTCCGGGTACACCGCCGCCAACGCCGTGCTGGACCGGATCGCGCTGGGCCGTAGGGCGCGCGGTGTGACGGCCGCCAGCATCGGCTGGGGACCGTGGCACGAGGTGGGCATGACGTCCGGTGAGGCAGCCCGGCAGCGATGGCCGGAACGGGGGCTGACTCCGCTGGATCCGCAGTTGGGCCTGCGGGCGTTCGACCGGGCGCTCACCGGCGCGGCCGGACCGCACGAGCTGGTCCTGGACATCGACTGGGCAAGGTACGCGGCGCAGTTGCCGCGCGCCTCGGCCCCGGCCCACCTGCGCACGGTGCTGGCCGAGGACGATGTCCCGGCCCGGACGGAGACGCGGGAACCGCGGCTTGGGCAACAGCTGGCCCAGGCCCGTCCCGAAGACCACGGTGCACTGCTCGGCGACCACGTCGCGCTGCGCGTGGCCGAGGCCCTGGGCATGACCGATCCACGACGGGTGGACCGCGAGGCCGGGTTCTTCGACCTCGGCCTGGACTCCATGGACGCCGTGGGTCTCGCGGAGAGACTGAGCCAGGACCTCGGCGACGAAGTGAAGCTCCCCGCCACCACCGTCTTCGACCACCCCAGCGTCGCCGCGCTCACGGCGTACACCGCCGGACTGCTGGTGACGGCGGAGAACGCGACGCGCGAAGCCGCCGCCGCCCAGGCCTGCGTGCCCGAGGCGGACACGTACCCCACCGGAGGGGACGACGGCCGGGCACAGCCGGCCGACCGGTATGCCGGGACGGGTGGCTCGGACACGGACCTGGAGACGCTGCTTGCGGAGATCGAGGGTCTGTCCGAGGAAGAGGCGGTTCGCCGCCTGGCCGAGCTGTCCGACGACTGATTTCAGGGGAAAGAACTATGAAGGATCTGTCGGAGCGTCTGGCCGGCCTCTCTCCGGAGAAGCGCGCCCTGTTGGAACAGGTGCGCGCGCGCCCCAGCGGCTCCCCGCACACCGGCACCGCGCCCGCCGCAGCATCGGGAACAGCCCCCGACGACAGGGCGCCGGCCCCGGCCGGGAAGCACGGCGCCGAGCCGATCGCGGTGGTAGGTCTCGGCTGCCGCTTCCCGGGCGGCGCCGACGGACCACAGGCGTACTGGCAGCTGCTGCGCGACGGCGTCGACGCCACCCTGCCGGTGCCGCCCGACCGCTGGGACGCCGACCGGCTGTACGACCCGGACCCGGAGCGTCCCGGACGCGTCTACGCACGACGCGGTGGCTTTCTCACCGAGCCGGTCGACCGTTTCGACGCCGCGTTCTTCGGGATCTCACCGCGGGAGGCGGAGAGCCTCGACCCGCAGCAGCGGCTGCTGCTGGAGGTGTCCTGGGAGGCCCTGGAGCACGCGGGCCAGGCACCGGGCACGCTGTCCGGGTCACGGACCGGGGTCTTCGTCGGCATGGGCATCGACGACTACAAGTCGCTGCAGACGGCTGACGAGGAGGCCATCGACGCCTACACCGGCACGGGCAACCTGTTCTGCGCCGCCGCGGGCCGCATCTCGCACACGCTGGGGCTGACCGGCCCCAGCATGGCGGTGGACACCGGCTGTTCGTCCTCCCTGGTGGCCGTGCACCTGGCGGTGCGCAGTCTGCGTCTGGGCGAGAGCGACATGGCCCTGGCCTGCGGGGTGCATCTGATGCTGACGCCGGAGATCACGCTGTTCCTGTCGCGCGCCCGCGCGCTGTCCCCGGAGGGGCGCTGCCGCACCTTCGACGCCGACGCGGACGGCTACGCTCGCGGCGAGGGCTGTGGTGTCGTGGTGCTCAAGCGGCTGTCGGACGCCGTGGCGGCGCAGGACCAGGTACTGGCCGTGATCCGGGGTTCCGCCGTGAACCACGACGGGCCGAGCGCCGGCCTGACCGTGCCCAACGGTGCCTCCCAGCAGTCACTGTTGCGTGCCGCGCTGGCCGACGCGTCCACCGAGGCCTCCGAGGTGGACTACCTGGAGGCGCACGGCACGGGGACGCCGCTCGGTGACCCCATCGAGGTGGGGGCGTTCGGTGCCGTGCTGGCGGCGGACCGCCCGGCCGGAAGGCCGTTGGTCGCCGGGTCGGTGAAGACGAACATCGGGCATCTCGAAGCGGCGGCCGGCGTCGCCTCGCTGATCAAGGTCGTGCTGGCCCTGCACCATGGCGAGATCCCCGCGCACCTGCACTTCCAGCGGCCCAGCCCGCACATCCCCTGGTCGCAACTGGCAGTGCGGGTACCGGTGGAGGGCACGCCGTGGCCCGAGAACGAGAGCGAGGGCGACCGCGTCGCGGGTATCAGCTCCTTCGGGATCGGCGGCACGAACGCGCATGTCGTGGTGGCCGGGGCGCCGCCTGCGGCGCGTGCCGAGCGGCCCGCGACAGCCGACACCGAGCGTCGCCCTCGTCTGCTGCCGCTGTCGGCGCGGGATCCGCTGGCGCTGCGCGCGCTCGCGGCCCGCTACGCCGACCGGCTCGCCGAGGACGGCCTGCCGTGGGCCGATGTGACACACACCGCCGGGCGCGGGCGCGGCCATTTCAGCCACCGGCTCGCCGTGGTTGCCTCCGGCGGCGCCGAGGCGGCGCGGCTGCTGTCCGCGCAAGCCGCCACCGACCACGCCGTGCGGGCAACTGCACCGCGGGTGGCCTTTCTGTTCACGGGACAGGGCTCGCAGTACGTGGGCATGGGGCGCGGCCTCTACCGGGACCAGCCGGTGTTCCGGGCGGCCGTGGACCGGTGCGCCGGATGGCTCGACGATGTGCTGGAACGCCCTTTGACCGAGGTCATGTTCGGCGCCGGAGGCGACGACGACGCGGCCGTGCTGGACGACACGGCGTACGCGCAGCCGGCGGTGTTCGCCGTGCAGTACGCCCTGCTGGAACTATGGGAATCCTGGGGGGTCCGGCCCTCCGCGGTGCTGGGACACAGTCTCGGCGAGTACGCGGCGGCCTGTGCCGCGGGTGTGCTGCTGCCGCGTACCGCCCTGCGTCTGGTCGCCGAGCGCGGCCGGCTGATGTCGGCCACGCCCGGCGACGGCGCGATGGCGGCCGTGTTCGCGGCCCCCGAGCAGGTGAGCCTTGCGGTGGCCGGCCACCGCCGGACCGACGGTCCGCTCTGCGTGGCCGCGTACAACGGGCCGCGGGAGACCGTGGTTTCGGGCGCGCCTGCGGCCGTGGATGCCCTGCTGGCCGAGCTTGCCGCCGTCGGTGTGCGGGGGCGGCGGCTGGACGTGGCGCACGCCTTTCACTCGCCGCTGATGGACCCCGCGCTGGAGGGGTTCGCGCCGAGGCTGTCCGAGACCGCGCTGAGCCCTGCGCGGCTGCCCTTCTTCTCCACCGTGACCGGTGAGCGCCTCGAACCGGCCGATCCGGCGGACCCGGGGTACTGGCTGCGCAACCTTCGCGAGCCGGTCCGCTTCGACCAGGCGGTGCGTGCCCTGGCGCGGGACGGCTACGACGTCTGTCTGGAGGTCGGCCCCCAGCCGGTCCTGACAGGTCTGGCCCGCCGCAGCGAGGTGGCCCCGCCCGGTCAGGTCCGCTGGCCGGCCTCCATGGTGCGGTCCGCGGACGGGACGACCCAGATGCTGGACGTGCTGGGACAGCTGTACGTGCTGGGCGCGCACGTGACCTGGGAAGCGCTGG
The DNA here is from genome assembly GCF_055568375.1 of Streptomyces sp. NPDC026062. NCBI lineage: Bacteria > Bacillati > Actinomycetota > Actinomycetes > Kitasatosporales > Streptomycetaceae > Streptomyces > Streptomyces sp. NPDC026062. Next base: position 94,673 of record NZ_JBVHOQ010000031.1, on the reverse strand, counting down.
ACGAACCGACGGCGAGGCCGAGGAAGGCGGCACTGCCGACCTATCCGTTCCAGCGGCGGCGACACTGGCGGGACACACGTGGTGCCCGGCAGGCCACGCCCCGTGGACCGGCCGCCACGTCCGGCTCTCACCTCGGGACGCGGCTGCGCTCGCCTGCCGTACGGGGCACCGTCTTCCACCGCCCCTACGACGAGCACTCCCCGGGGCACCTGCCCGACCATCTGCTGTTCGGCACGGTCGTGGTGCCCGGAGCGTCCCACCTCGCGCTGCTGCTGGACGCGGCGCGGGCGGAGTACGGCGCGGGATCCTGCCGCGCCCACGAGCTGATGTTCCCCCGGGCGCTGTCGCTGGCCGAGGGGCGGACGCGCGAGGTTCAGATCGTGCTTGCCGCGCCCGCCACGGACACGGACGGCCATTCCTTCCAGGTGGTCTCCGCCCCCGCCGACGAGGAGCGGCCCGTGTGGACGAGCCACGCCACGGGCGTCGTCGAGACCGGAGGCGGACCGGCGGAGCGGGCCGAGGTCCGTGAGCCGCTCGCCGACGTACGCGAGCGATGCACACAGGAGACCGCGGGCGAGGAACTGCACGCCCGGATGGACCGGGCCGGCTACGGCCTCGGCCGCTCCTTCCGGTGGATCCGCCGGATCCGGCACCGCGGCGGGGAGGCGCTGGCCGAGCTGATCCGGCCGGAGACGGCCGGTTCCGGACACGTCCTGCACCCCGGCCTGATCGACTCGTGCTTCCAGGCCGCCATGGTGCTGGTGCCCGAGGGCGCCCCGGGCAGCACGAGCCTGCACGTCCCGGTGCAGGTGGACCGGTTGGTGTTCCACAGCACGCCGGCCGAGGACGCCACACTCTGGCTGCACCTGCGCGAAGGGGCCTCGCCGCAGGACGACGGGGACGACCTGGTCGTCGACGTGCGTCTCGTCGACGACCGGGAACACCCGGTGCTCGACATGACGGGCGTGCGGCTGCGCCAGGTGGACAGGGCGACGTTGCTGGGTGCCGGTGGCGAGACCGTGCTGCGTACGGTGCGCTGGAAGGCGGCATCCCCGCTGTCTCCCGTGGCCGCCCCCGAGGGCCGGGCAAAGCGCTGGCTGGTGGTCTCCGAGGACGCCGAAGCCGGCGCCGGACTGGCCCGGGCGCTTCGGGAGTCGGGCAGAGCCGAGTGTCTGGTGGCCGACGGAATCGGCCTGGGCCGGCCCGAGGAGATCGCCCGGGCCGTGGCGCGTGCGGCGGGCGGCCCGGTGGACGGCGTCGTCGGACTGTGGACCGGTGCCGTCGGTGAGGTGCAGCCGGCCGCCGGGGCACTGCACCTGGTGCAGGCAGTCGCCGCTGCGACAGCCACGCCGCACCTGTGGCTGGTGACCCGCGGCGCCCAGTGCGTGGCCCCCGGCGAGCGGGCCGTACCCGAACTCGCCTCCGTATGGGGACTGGGACGGGTCGCCGCCGCCGAACTGCCGGAGAGCGCCTGTTCATTGATCGACCTCGACCCGTCCGAGCCGGTGGCCTCCGGCGAACTGGACCGGCTTGCCTTCGAGTTGACCAGGGGGGACCGGACTCATCGGACTGTCGTGCACCGTGCGGGCCGGCGGCTGGCTCCACGGATCACCGACCTGCCCCCGGCCGGGGCCGAACAGCCACGGCTGCGCGAGGACGCCCTGTACCTGGTCACCGGCGGCACCGGCGGTATCGGGCTGCGGGTGGCCCGCCATCTCGCCGAGCGCGGGGCGTCCCACCTGGCGCTGCTGGCGCGCGGGCCGCTGAGCCCGGAGGCCGAGACCGAGGTGAAGGCGTTGCGCGCGAAGGGCGTCACGGTCCGGCTGCCGCGCGCCGACGTCAGCAGCGCGGAGGCCCTGCGCGCGGCGCTGGCCGAACTGCGCCACGACGGGCCGCCGCTGCGGGGCGTGGTGCACGCGGCCGGTGTGCTCGACGACGGCATCCTCGTACGGCAGGACGCCGGCCGGCTGCGTGAGGTGGCCGCACCCAAGACGGCTGGAGCCCGGACGCTGCGCGCGGCGCTGGAGGGCGCCGACCTCGACTTCCTCCTGCTGTTCTCGTCGGCGGCGGGCACCCACGGCACGCTCGGGCAGGGCGGGTACGCCGCGGCCAACGCCGCCCTGGACGCACTCGCGCACAGCTGGCGCCGCGAGGGGCTGCCGGTCACCTCGGTCGCATGGGGCGCGTGGGCCGACACCGGCATGACGACCCGGCTGGCATCGCGGGACCTGGACCGGCTGGCCGCCCAGGACATCGGCGTCCTCGCACCGGAAGAGGCCGCGGGGCTGCTCGACCGGGTGCTGGCGGAGCCGGTGCCCGCCCATGTGCTCGCGCTGCGGACGGCGCCGCCGGTGGCCCCGGCCGCCGTGGACCGCGGCAGCTGGCATCCGCGGCCGGCCGGCCTCGGCGCGTACCAGGCGCCGACGGGCAGCGAGGAGGAGGCACTGGCCGAGCTGTGGCAGGAGGTCTTCCGGATCCGCCCCATCGGTGTCGAGGACGACTTCTTCGCCCTGGGCGGCGACTCGATGATGGCGCTGGCCATCACCACCCGCGCGCGCCGACGGAGCCTGGTGCTGAAGGAGTCGGAGTTCTTCCGCAGCCCCACCGTCCGAGGGCTCCTGCGAGCACGGCGGGACGTGGAGACCGAACCCCAGGAGCCCGTGCGTGCCGAAGGTGTGGCGGACGCGGCGACGCCCGTGCTGAGCGAGGCGAGCCGGGTCCTGCTGCTTGATCAGCTGAGTGGCAGCCCGCAGAAGGCCCCGGGCCCCGTCCCCTCCCTGCTCGCGGCACGGCTGCGCGCGGCCGGGGGCCGGCTGCCGGAGCGAACACGAACGTCCACGCATTTCGAGGCCGGAGAGGCACAGTCATGACACTCGATTCCCCGGAAGGCGTCTACCGACTGTCCTTCATGCAACAAGGCCTGCTGTACCACAGCCTGGTCGACCCGGAGGCGGCGTTCTACGTCGACCAGGTCGTCCACACCCTCGACGGGCCGCTCGACGAAGACCGCTTCGAGCAGGTGTGGCGGAGTGCGATGGCCCGCCACGAGACACTGCGCACCTCCTTCCACTGGGAAGGCATCGAGGAACTCGTGCAGGTGGTGCACCGCGATGCGGAGCTGCCCGTGGAACGCCACGACTGGCGCGACCGGCCCGGCTCGGACGACCGCGCCCTGGAGGATTTCCTCGCCGCGGACCGGCGGCGCGGTTTCGACCTGGAGCGGCCGCCGCTGTTCCGGCTCAGCCTTGTCCGGCACGCCGACGAGCGCCGGACCTTCGCATTCCGGTACCACCATCTGCTGCTGGACGCCTGGTCCGCGCTGATGGTTCTGGACGAGGCGTTCACCGACTACGCCGACGCGGCCGCCGCGCCCCGTCAGGCCGTGCCGCCGTACCGGACGTACGTGGCCTGGCTGCACCAGCAGGAACTCACCGGAACCGAGGAGTACTGGCGGCACGCCCTCCACGGTTTCGCCGAGCCGACCCCGCTGCCGGGCACGGCACAGGTACGTGGTGCCACGTGCCCGCCGGCGGAAGGGGAGGAGGCCGGGGAGACAGGGGAGAGCCCGGAGGAAGTGCTGACGCTCTCCCGGGAGACCACCGCCACGCTCACCGCGCTGGCCCGCCGGCACCATCTCACCCTCAACTCGGTGCTCCAGACCGCCTGGGCACTGGTGCTGGGCCGGTACAGCGGCCGGGACGACGTGGTGTTCGGGACGACCGTGTCGAACCGGCCGCCGCAGCTGCCCGGCGTGGAGCACACCGCAGGTCTGTTCATCAACACACTGCCGGTGCGGGTGCGTCTCACGCCCGGGGAGTCGTTCGCCGACTGCTGTGCCCGGCTCCAGCAGGAGGAGGGCGAGCGGCGGGCCCATGACCACAGCCCGCTGATGCAGGTGCAGGAGTGGAGCGAACTCCCCTCCGGTACACCACTGTTCGAGACGATCATGACATATCTGAATGTGCCGGGCATCGAGACGCTGGGCGGTCGCGAGGGCGCGCTGCGGGTGCGTGGTGGCACCTACCGGTACCGCACGAACTACCCGCTGTCGGTGATGGTGGTGCCCGGCGCCGAACTGTCGGTCCGGCTGGGGTACGACCGCGACCGCTACGACACCGTGGCGGTGCGCCGTCTGCTGGGCGCGCTGCGCGGTGTCCTGGAAGCCGTCGCCGCCGGACCGGAGCGGGCGATCCATGACATCCCGCTGCTCGACGCGGCGGACGAACACCTGCTGGTGGGCGAATGGGGCCGGGCCGGTGCGGAGGGACCCGCGGTCCGCGACTCCGCTGTACGTGCCCACGACGTGCTTGACGAGGCCGTGCGGGCCCGTCCTGACGCCACGGCACTGGTGCACGGCGACGTGTCCCTCACCTACGGGGAACTGTCGCTGCGGGCCGACCGGCTGGCCCGCTATCTGCGGCGGCTCGGCGTGGGCCCCGACGTGCCGGTGGGCGTGTGCCTGGAGCGGGGCGTGGACCTTCCGGTGGCGTTGCTCGCCGTGCTGCGGGCCGGTGGTGCCTACCTGCCGCTGGACCCGGCCTATCCGCAGGAACGGCTGGCGCACATGCTGCGCGACGCGGCCCCGCCCGTGGTGCTCAGCCACCGGGCGTTGCGGGACCGGCTGCCGCGTGAGGGCCGGCGCACGGTGCTGCTGGACGCGCATGCGCGAGCCATCGGGCGGGAGAGCGGCGATCCGGTCGAGGACGACGGGGTGCGGCCCGGCAACCTGGCGTACGTCATTTACACCTCCGGCTCCACCGGCGTGCCGAAGGGCACCATGCTCACGCACCGCGGCCTGGTGAACCTGATGACGGCGCAGCGGGAGACGTTCGCGCTGACCGGCGACGACCGTGTGCTCCAATGGGCGTCCGCCAGCTTCGACGCCTCCGTGTTCGAAATGGTGATGGCGCTGGCCGCCGGGGCCCGGCTCCACCTGGCGGGACGCGACGAGGTAGTGCCCGGACCGGCTCTGGCGCGGCTGCTCGGGGACGCGGGGATCACGGTGCTGACCATCCCGCCGTCGGCACTGGCCGCGCTGCCCGAGGCCGCGCTGCCCGGGCTGCGGCTCCTGGTCGCGGCCGGGGAGGCGCTGCCCGAGGCCCTGGTCGACCGCTGGGCCGGGGGCCGGCGGATGGTCAACGCCTACGGCCCCACCGAGACCACGGTCTGGGCGACGTGGCAGGAGGCGCGAGCCGGCATGGGCGGTCCGCCGATCGGCGCTCCTGTGCCCGGCTTCCGCGCCTACGCGCTGGACCCGGCGCTGCGCCCGGTCCCGGTCGGTGCGATCGGGGAACTGTATCTGGCCGGTCCCGGTGTCGCCCGGGGCTACCTGGGAATGCCGGGCCGCACCGCCGCGGCCTTCCTGCCCGACCCGTACGGGCCGCCCGGAGCCCGCATGTACCGCACGGGCGACCTGGTGCGGTGGCGGGCGGACGCGGCCATGGTCTTCGCCGGACGGGCCGACGAGCAGGTGAAGTTGCGCGGTTTCCGCATCGAGCCCGGAGAGATCGAGGCGGCGTTGGCCGCTCATCCCGATGTCGTCGAATCCGCGGTCGTGGTGCGACAGGGTGCCGGCCCGGAAGCGGACAGCGCCGACGCCCGGTTGCTGGCGTACGCGGTGCTGCGCTCGGCCACGGCCGAGCAGCGTCTCGCGACGGGCGGGGAGCTGCGGGCGCACGTGGAGAAACTGCTGCCGCAGCACATGGTGCCGTCCGTCGTTGTCGTCCTGGACCGGATGCCACTGACCGGAAACGGCAAACTGGACCGGGCCGCGCTGCCCTCACCGGAGCAGGCCGCCAGTCAGGACGGCAGGGTCTTGCCTCGTACGGAGACCGAGGAGTTCGTCGCCGGGATCTGGTGCGAAGTGCTGGGCGTGACGAGCCCCTCGGTGGTGGACGACTTCTTCGCCGCCGGCGGCAACTCGATCAAGGCAACGCAGCTGGGTTCCCGCATCAGCCGAGGTGCCGGGGTGGACGTCCCGCTCCGGGATGTCCTGCGGGCCCGCACGATCGAGAAGTGCGCGGTGCTGGTGGAGGAGGCCCTGGAACGGCACTTGGAGGACCTGCCCGAGGACGAGGCAGGCGTCCTGGCCGAGGGCCGGCCCGCAGCCCACCGATCCGACGCAGGCCAGGAAAGCAGCTGAGATGTTCACTGACAGAAGCGACCCGTTCGACGAGTACACCGTCGTGTTCAACGGCGAGGAGCAGTACTCGATCTGGCCGACCGCCCTGGATCTTCCCGCGGGCTGGTGCGAAGCGGACGAGCGCGGTTCGCGCACGTACTGCCTGGACAGGATCGAGGAGCGATGGACCGACATGCGTCCACGCAGCCTGCGCGAGTCGGCGCCGGGACCGGTCGAAGACGGAGGGCACGGATGACGGGCACCACGCTGTCGGACGCTGTTTTCCCGTTCCCCGACCGAGTTCTCCTGTGGTCTGCGACGGGCCGTCCGCTGTACCGGCTGGTGTGCCTCCACCACGCCGGGGCCGGTGCCTCCGCGTACGCGCCGTGGATGTCCCGGCTGCCGCAGGACGTCGAGCTGTGCGCGGTGCGGCTCCCCGGCCGTGAGTCACGGATGGGGCAAGCGCCGTACAGCTCCCCGGCGTCCGCCGTCGCCGAGGTCGTGGAGACGCTGGAGGCACTGCTGGCAGACGGTCTGCCATGGGCGCTCTACGGTCACAGCATGGGGGGCCTGCTCGCCTACGAGGTGCAGGCGGAGCTGACCGCGCGCGGAGTGCGGCCACCGCTGTGTCTGGCCTTGGGAGCCACGGTGGCACCACAGCGCAGGGCAGCCGTGCCCCCGCGCCTGCCCCGGCCGTACGGCCGTGCGGACCTGGTCGATGTCCTCCGGAGCTACGGCGGCACCCCGCAAGAGGTTTTCGCCCACCGGGAGTTGCTCGATCTGATCCTTCCGGTGCTGGCCGCCGACCTCACTCTGTTCGACAGCTATGTGCCGGTCCTGCCGCCGGCACCCGTACGGTGCCCACTGCTGGCGTTCGCGGGAGCCCAGGACTCGATGGTCGAGGCAGCCCACGTCGCCGAGTGGGAGGCGTGCGCGACCGGTGGGTTCGAATACCGGCTGCTGGATGCCGGTCACTTCTTCGTGGGCTCGCACGCCGACGAAGTAATCACACTGCTCGATGCTTCGGCGCGCTCTGCGTTTTCCGTGTAACAGACGGACGCAGCTGCTCATCCATGAGCGATCCACAATCATCGAGGAGAATTTGCATGTACGCCGTACTGCGCAATCGAGATTTCCGCCTGCTCCTGAGCGCGCAGTTCCTGTCGAGCGTAGGCGACTGGTTCATGCTTCTCGCCGTATCCTATTACGTCCTGAAGCTGACAGATTCACCCATGGCCAGTGGAATGTCTCTGGCGGTGGGAGCGATTCCGGCCATTCTCATCGGGCCGTTCTCGGGCGTTCTGGTCGACCGCTGGAATCGCCGGAAAACCATGCTCGTGTCGAATCTGATTCAGGCAGTCGCCGTCTGTTCGATGTTCTTCGTGCGTGACCCTTCCGATGTCTGGATCATCTATGTGGCATTGATGGTCGAGAGTTCCATCGGGCAGTTCTTCAACCCTGCTGCGCAAGCGATTACGCCCGCCATCACAGGGCGAGCGGAAGGGCTGGCAGAAGCGAACTCTCTTTCGGCGACGGTCCGATCGCTGGTACGTCTCGGCGGCGCTCCTGCCGGCGGAGCCGTATATGCGCTCACTGGTTTTCAGGCCATTGTCCTGGTAGATGCGCTGAGTTACCTCCTGTCCGCCATCCTGATCTTTGCGATCAGGCATGAGACGCCCATCTCTGATCGCAGTGCGACCGCATCGGAACCGCGTCAGGTGCGTGCGGCACTCGCCAGTTTTCGCACCGAGCTTGCCGAAGGATGGATCTACGCCCTCAATACCCGAGGCCTCCCCGCCATTCTGATGATGTCCCTCATGATCAGTCTGGCATCGGGCTCGATGAACTCACTGCTGGTTCCTTACACATCGAACATCCTGGGTGTCGGCCCTGTCGCGCTGGGACTGCTGATGGCCGCATTCGGCGGGGGGACACTGCTCGGGGCGGGACTGAGCAAAACAGTTCTGAGCAGACTCGACATCCGTCGAGCGTTGTTCGCGGCCTTTCCGATATCCGGGCTGCTTTTCATTCTGGCGTTCAATGTGCGGAATGTGATATTTGCCGGAGTCTTCTTCGCAGCCATCGGCGTTCCCATGGTCTGTATATCGGTGATCAACCTGACGATGATTCAACGGTACTCGGGAGACAAGATTCTGGGCCGTATCTCATCGGTCGCGATCCTCATGGGGGCGCTCGGACAACTGGCAGGCACGGCAGGTGCGTCGGTGATGGGTGAGCAAATCGGAATCGTATTCACCATGAACATCGCCGCCGGCATCATGGCGCTCACCGGGATCGGTGCGGCCTTCATCCCCTCGGACAGGCCGCAATCCGTACCTGCGGAGGGGCAGCCGTCCAGCTCTCCGACCAGTTAGTGCAGAACGGTTCGACACCGCGCCGATCGAAGGATGAACTGGAGGCATCATGAAAGAAATGTTGACGGTCGATTTCTCGGGCTCTCGCGGCGGCCGTGCGCCGGCCACGTGGGCGCAGAAAGGGACATGGCAGGGAATCAGGAGAAAGGGGCTCATCCCCAAAATCCAAAAGATGGCACAAGGGGCGGACCTCGAAAGCCTGACGGATGCCTTGCGGTGGGCCATGGAAAATTTTGAGGCCCTGCGCACCAGATACGTCATCGACGAAACCGAAGGTCTGACGCAGATAGTCGAATCGTCAGGAAGCATGGAGATCGTGATCCAGGAAATGGATGACGATCAGCATGCGGCGACGGCCGACAGGTTTGCCGCGTACGTGGCTCGGTTCGACTACGATCCGGGTACACACCTACCGGTGCGCTGGGGAATCCTCACGGTCAACGGAAATCCAACGCACCTGATCATGGCGGCCACACATCTGGCCCTTGACGGTCTGGGTTGTGCTGCTCTCCAGGAACACTTGGAGAGGCGTCTTTCGGATGGCCAGTACCAGATTCCCGCGGCCGCGAACCTCCAGCCGCTCGATCGCGCAAGGAAGGAACAGGAGAAGCCCGCCAGGGCTACGCATGCCTCAGCGCTCCAGCACTGGGAATCGATTTTCACCCGGTACCGCGACCGAAAGTTCCTGAATCCCACAACCCTCATGAGCTCGCCTGCGGCATGGCGAGGCGCGGAGATCCTGTCTGAACGTTACGCGGTGACGACTTCATCGATATTCCTGGGCACCACGGCCGCCCTGGCCGGTGTGCTCACCGGCCTTGAAGACTGTACTTTCAAGGCGCCGTCCGCCAATCGCCTCGACGAATCCGACCATGCATATGTCGGCCACTTGGTGCAAGACGCCTTCGGGATGGTCGGAAACCTCAAGGCCGGGTACCGCGACATTTGTTCCGGTGCGTTCGACGCCGCCCTGGACGCCTATTTCAACGGCCAGTACAACCCTGATGAACTCAGGCGGCTCCGCCAGGAAATGGAGTACCTGGACTCGGTGGCCATGGTCCCCGACTTCGGGTTCAACGACATGTCCGGTCCGCAGGCGGGAGGATTCTCGAAGAAACCCCTGGCCGAGCTCGCCGGCAAGACGGAAATCCGGCATGACGGCGGCATCTTCTACGAAGCGGGTTCCAAGTGCCTCACGATCCTCCTCTACGGGGATTCCCGAGGGGAGGTACCTGGAATCATCCTGACCGTCGAAAGCATGACGCGCCACATGGAAGGCGAGCGCCTGCTGCTCGCCTTCGAGGATCTGATCGTTTCGGCCGCTTCCGGCAACTCCTCGGCCGAGGAATCTCCCTGCGACTTCCTGTCGGCGCGTCTGAACCCATGACACCGGATGCCGGAGCGAACCGACGTCGGGCTTTCACTGAGGTTCGTCCGGACCGTGGCCGGGAGAGCGAAAGCGCCTTCCGGGCGGGACGACGAACCCCGAGGTGCGCCTCGGTGCCCTCGCTCAGGCCGTGACCCACGCCCGAAGGCCCGGCACCCGACCGTGCCGGACCGCCCCTTAAAGTTTGCGCATGGGTCTGACAGCAGGTCACGACGGAGGATCCCTGGCCAATCCGACGGCCATGGCGCAAAACTGGCAGGCACCGAGTGCGGTCGAACGGGGGCTGTACGAGGCGAAGGCGCGCGGCGACTGGCCCGCGTACTACGACCTCGTCGCCCAGGCCGACCTGTACATGATGCAGTCGAGGGCGTACGTCGACGCGAACCCGGGCAACACCCGCTTCCACCCCTACTGGAGCCCGCAGACCGGGACCGCGTGCCTGGCCGTCCACACCGGCGGCATGCTGCCACCGCCCGTCGCCGACCCGGTCTACAACTGCTACGACTTGGGCTGGTTCGCGCAGGTCTGGCAGCAGAACGACCCGCCCTACCTCGTGGTCAACCCCGGCAGCCCCTGCGAGGGCGTCCTGCCGGCCGGGCCGGAGGGCCGCGCCCTGTGGCAGCGCCACTCCGCTCCGGTCGAACGGCCGGGGCTGGCCCGGGACGCCGTCCACACCCTGGAGTTGGGCGGGCCACGCAGCGGTCCGGTCGCCTTCGGCCTCGCGGCCGGCGCGCACATCAATGTGCGCAACGGGCACTACTGGAACTCCTTGGCCTACCACGGTGGCGGCTACCGCGACGAGAAGCGCACGCTGGAACGCTGGTGGAGCGTCACCACCCGCGAGGACTGGCAGGAAATGCAGGAGCTGTTGCTGCGCGCCGGGATGGTCAGCGGTGTCTGGGAGTTCGTCCTGCGACTGCGCCGGTTCATGGCCCTGGACTTCGCAGGCCCCGTCGACGTCCACCACTGGCGCCAGGCCGCGGCCAACGTGGTGCGCCGACGCACCGAGGCCGCAGCCGAACCCTCCCTGACCGCGGACGGCGTCACCCGGGGAAGCACCGTCACCGCCGCGGAGCTGGAGGGCCAAGTGGCAGGCGTGCAGCGGCTGGTCGGCCGCATCGCCCGCTACGAGGCGCGGTTCCGCGCGGACGGCCTGCTGCCCGAAGGAGGCTTCGTCCGAAGTGTCGAGGGCTGGGACTACGGCCGGGCTTCCGGCATGGCCCTCTGGGGCCTGGCCGCCCGCTTGTGCTCCCTGGAGGAGACGGAAGCGGCCGTGATCCGTGCCGGCCGTCTCGTCCAGGCCAACTACCGCTCGTGGGAGGACTTCTCGGCCGCCTACGTGCTCGGCCGCTGCCTCCACTTCGACGAGGAGGAGTTCGGCACATGGTATGAGACTGCCCTCGCGACCCATCGTGCCCTGACCGGGGATCCGGCCGGGCCGTGGCGCACGCTGCCCTGGGTCTGAGGTGTGAGGGCGGGCCGGGGGTGTACGGACGGCGCCGCCAGGGCGGCTCCTGGCTCGCGTTCCGCCGAGGCCTCGCGAGTTCGGGCCCGCAGCGACGATGAGCACCGGGAGTACGCACCGCCAACCCTAGACATCTGATGTCTTACCTTAGGTAGAGTGCGACACCATGAACATCGAACGGCCCGCCGCTCTCGTCGGCGCCTATGCGGCCCTGCCCTCCCTGCGTGCCGACCGGGAACACTTCTACGAGGGGCTCGCCGATGGAGGTGTTGCCGACGGGCTGGAGATCCCGTTCCGCGACGGCCTCGGTGAGGACGCGGACTGGCTGGCGACGCAGATGCGCGGCCGTTTCACCCGTTCGGTGATCACGCTGATCCCCGGGACGATGGCGCGCGTGGGTGCCTCGGGCACCTTCGGGCTCGCCTCCGGGGACGAGGACGGCCGGCAGGCCGCGCTGGAGTTCGTGCGCGAGGCGCGCATCGCCGCCGAGGATCTGAACCAGCGCACCGGCGAGCAGTCGGTCTCCGTCCTCCACATCCACACCGCGCCCTCGGTGACGGCCGTCGCGGAGAGGTTCGCCCGTTCGCTCGGTGAGATCGCGGCGAGCGAACCCGCCTCCGCCGCCTGGTCCACCCGGCTCGTCCTGGAGCACTGCGACGCGTACGCGCCGGCCGTCCCCGGCGAGAAACGGTTCCTGTCGCTGGAGGACGAGATCCCCCTCGCGCGCGACGGAGGGATCGGCGTCGCCGTCAACTGGGGCCGTTCGGCGATCGAGGCGCAGGACGCCGGCCGCCCCCTCGCCCAGATCGCCCGGCTCGCCTCCGAGGGCCTGCTGGCAGGCGTCATGTTCTCCGGAGCGGGCCCGACCGCCAATGAGTACGGGGGGCCGTGGGCGGACGCGCACCTGCCCCTCGCCGAGGACGAGCCCACCTCGCTCATGGACGCCGAAGAGGTACGCCGCTGCCTCCGCGCGGCCGATGGCGCGATCTCCTACGCGGGCGCCAAGATCCAGGTGCCCGGCGGCGCGGCGGTGGGCGAGCGGCTCGCGATGGTGGGCCGCGTCATGCGGCTCGTGGCCGAGCGCGGGGCGGCCCCGGCGCCGCACCCGCCGGGGCTGTGAGCGGGAGCGGGTGCGACGCCGTGCGAAGGCCCGTCAGCGGCGCTTCGGGGTCTTCGGCCCTGAGGCCTTGACCGTCCAGGTCAGCCGCTCGGTGGCCTCGGCGCGGACCAGCGGGTCGCGGACCGACTCGGTCCGGTCGGTGGCCTCGGCCGTGACGGTGTGCTTCCTGCCGTCCGCGGGGACACCCAGTGCGGCGGGGACGGCAGCGGTCAGACCCTGTGCCCGCTGCACCCGGACGCCGTCGACGTACCAGCGCAGCTCCGGTGCGGCGAGGCCGGTGAGCCCGGCCAGCGAGACGTTGATGCGGCTGGACCTGGAGACCGCGCTGCCGGTGCCGACGTCGCTGCTCAACGCGTTGGCCTCGCGGTAGAAGCCGGCGATCATGGCCTCTCGTCCGGGGAGGTTGAACTCGCTGATGTTCAGGGCCCGCATGAGGGAGTTGGACGTGGGGCGGTAGATCCCGAACGGGTAGTAGCTGCTGCCCTCGTACGTACCGACGGTGCTGCCCGTGGGGTCGCTCTCGCCGAGCCAGCGGTACCACTTGGTCCGGTTCGCGGCCATCTGCTGGGCGGTGAGGACGCTGGAGTTGACGTCCCGAAGTTCGCCGCCCGTCCAGGTGCCGTAGCTGTCGTACGTGTACTCGTCCGCCAGCAGGCCCACCGAGTGGGCGATCTCGTGGGCGGCGATCATGCTCGACTGGGCGTTGTCCGAGGAGAGGGTCGAGACGCCGTCGAACGGGTATCCCTCCGCCTCAAGCCCCGAATAGCCGGCGCCGCCGTACTTGGTGGAGTGGGAGACGACGACGACCAGGTCGGCCTCGGGGGCCTTGGCGGCGTACGACGCGACCTTGTCGATGTCCGCGCAGATCAGGCGCTCTGTCTCGGAGCACCAGAAGTAGCTGCCGAGGGCGGTGTTCCTCGTGACGTCGGCGGTGGGGTCGCCGGAGATGCCGGATTCGGCGGACACCGCGTCCACGGTCCACACGTTCATCAGGCCCTGATAGCTCGCATAGGGCTCGATGCCGGTGATGTCCGCCCACTTGGCGGCCGCCGCGGCGTGGAAGGCGTCCTGCTGGTCGGCGGTGTAGCCGTCGCCGACGATGACGACGTCGAGCCGGTCGGCCGACGGGCCGGTCACGGCGAGTTCGCCGACCTCCCCGTCCGTGGTCGACGCGGCGGGTGCGGCGCTCCGGGCGGTGGCCCGGCCGGTCGCCGTCTCCGTGGTGAGCGGCACCTCCGTCCGCCGGCCCTCGCCGCCGGGCTGGGGGAAGTACTCCACGGACACCCGCGGTTCCGGGGCGGGCTCCGGGTCCACGGCGACCGCGGGAGTGGCGAGGGCCGCCCCCATGATCGCCGTGAGCGCGAGGCCCACGGATATGGCGGCTGTTCTAGAAGTGCGCATGTCAAACCTCGCTCTGGTGTCCGGCCGGAAGTGACGTAAAACGCTGATGTAAATGTGCTTAACTTTTCGCATAACCTAGGTGGGCGGCGGGCCTGTTGGCAACAGCCCCGCAGGCGCCGGGGACGGGATCCGGCCCCTGCGGTGCCCATGGCGGAGTCCGGACCACAGAATGATCCAGCCGGTGACCACCGGCAGACACGGCACGGGGGGCAGCCATGGCGGGAACCAGCGGGGCGACCGGCGGACCGGAGCGGTCGCCCGGGGCGGGGAATCCGGCCCGGCCGCTCCGGGGCCATGGCGAGGAACGGGACGCACCGGCCGCGATCGGCCTCCGGGTGAAACAGCTGCGCAAGGCCCGTGAACTGACGCAGCGACAACTCGCCGAGCCCGCGTACACCGCCGCGTACGTCTCCACCCTGGAAGCCGGCAGGGTGCAGCCCTCCGAGGCCGCTCTCCGTCATATCGCCGGCCGGCTCGGTGTCGCCTACGAGGAGGTCGCCACCGGCAGGCCCACCCACATCACCACGGCGCTCCGGATGGAACTGGCCGACGCCCAGCGGATACTGGCCGTCGAGGACGCCGCCGACGCAAGGGCCGCCTACGAGCAGCTCCTCGCCCGTACCGAGGAGTACGGACTCACCCAGGAGCGGGCGTCGGCGCTCGTGGGTCTCGGGGAATGCGCGCTGGAGACGGGCGAACTCGCCGAGGCCCTGGCCCGGTTCGAAGCGGCCGAGCACGCACTGGCCGGTGATCCGCTTCCCGCCCGGGCGCGGGCGGTCCGGGGCAGGTCGGTCGCCCACTACCTGGCCGGTGAGCTGCGCTACGCGTGCTATCTGCTGGAGAGCGCCATCGACGAACTCAACACGTCCGGGCTGCACGACCCGGGCGCGCTGCTCCAGCTCTACACGGCCTCGATCGCCCCGTACATGGACATGGGCGCCCACGCCCGTGCCGCGCAGGCGGCCGAACTCGCCCTCGCCCTGGTGCCGCAGGTGTCCGACCCCGCCCTGGTCGCCGCGATGCACCGCACGGTGGCGCGCACCCTGCTGGCCGAGGGGAGGATCGACGCCGCACAGGCATCGCTGGCCCGCGCCACCGAGCTCTACCAGCAGCTCCAGATCCGTACCGAACTCGCCCACTGCCACTGGATGCGGGGCTATGTCTGCGCCCAGCAAGGCGACCTCGCGCAGGCGGAGAGGGAGCTGCGCACCGCGCACTCGATGCTGATGTCCAAGCGGGCGGCCCTGTACGTCTCACAGGTGGAGGTCGAGCTCGCCGACGTCCTGCGAAGGGGCGGGAAGTCGGTGCAGGCCGCGGAACTTCTGGAGAGCCTGCTGGCCGGACTCACCTCCGGCCGCGGTGCGTTGCACGCAGGCGGCGCCCACCGGCTTCTCGGACTGATCGCCGAGGAGGCCGGTGACGCCGAGGCGGCCGAACTGCACTACGCCACCGCGCTCTCCCTGCTCGAACAGACGGGAGCCGCCGGGGACCTCGCCGACATCTGCCGGCTGCTCGGAGACCTGTTGCGCGGTGAGGGACGGACGGAAGAGGCGCTGAACGCCTACCGGACCGGCCTCGGACACCGTGCCGAACCGGGTACCACCACTCTCGGCCCCGCCCCCGCCCGGCCGCCGTTCGGCCGCTGGGCCTGACGGAGGACGCCCCGCCCCGGGCCGTCCTCGGCCGTCCTCGGCCCTGCCCGGCCGTCGCCTCGGCAACTGTCGTCGCCCTGGCGACCCCCGTCGTGCCGGCCACTGCCTTCGCCCGCACGACGACATTCGTACAAGACCCCTGGCGGACAGCCCCGGCACCATCCCGGCATGAGTGAATTCGACGCTGAACTCGCGCACGGCATGCACGTGGTCCACGACGGCCCGAGGGAGGGGCCACCGATGCTGCTCATCCATGGATCGGGGGCCTCGGGCGGCACCTGGAGTCCGATGGTCCCGGCACTCGCCGCCCGCCACCATGTCATCCGGATCGACCTTCCCGGCTGCGGCCAGTCCCCGCCCGCGGCGTCCTACGACGTGCCCGCGCAGGCGGGCCGGCTGGCGGCGCTCCTCGACGGTCTCGGCCTCCGCCAGGCCGCCGTGGCCGGGCATTCCAGTGGCGGCTACGTCGCCACCGCGCTCGCGGAAGGGCGACCGGACCTGGTGCGGTCGCTCGCACTGCTCAGCACAGGACCGAGTCTCGACGCGTTCCTTCCGCAACCGGCCGTCCTCCGGCTCCTGCTGGGCCCGCCCTTCGGCCCGCTCCTGTGGTCGCTCCGCTCGGACGCCGCGATCCGCGGCGGGATCGGAGCGACGGCCGCTCGCCCGGTGGACATCCCGGACGACCTCGTCGCCGGGGTACGGGGCACCACGTACCGCGCGTTCCGGGCGGTGTCCCGCCGGAACATCGCCTACGTCGACGAGCGGAGCGTGCCCGAGCGTCTGGCCGCCCTCAAGGTGCCGCTGCTGGTGGTCTTCGGAGACGCGGACCCCCGCTGGGAGCCGTCTTCGGCGCTCCGGTACGGGGCGGTGCCGGGCAGCCGGGTCGAACTGCTGCCCGGCGTCGGGCACCTGCCGCTGCTCGAAGCGCCGGAGGCGACCAGCGATCTCCTCCTGCGCTTCGCGGCCGAGACCGCCGGCACCCCGCCCGCCGCTCCGGCGGCCTGAGGCCGTCGTACGGATCATGCCGGACTCCGCGAGCCCGGCATGATCCGTACGAAGGGTCCCGCCGCGGTGGCGTCAACCCGCCCCGGGCAGACGCCGCGGTGGCATCAACCCGCCCCGGGCAGCGCCTTCAGCGTCGCCAGGGCCTCGTCCATGATCCGTTCGACCAGCTCCGAGCAGGACGGCAGGTCCTCGATCAGCCCCGCCACCTGCCCCGAGGCCATCACCCCGATGTCCGTACGCCCCTCGACCAGCGAGGCCTTCAGCAGCATCGGGGTGTTGGCGGCCAGCAGCACCTGACTCCAGGTCAGTTCCTTGCCGTGCTTCATCGCCAGCCCGTCGCGGACCAGTTGGGGCCAGCTCGCACCGGACTCCTTCCGGAAGGCCGAGGCGTGCCGCAGAGCCCGCAGCAGCGAGGTGGCGCGGCCGGAGCGCTCCAGCGAGTCGACCATGGAGGTACGCAGCATCCGGTGCGGCAGTCCGTCGACCCGCGTGGTCACCGTGACGTCCTTGACGGTGGCCGCCAGGTACTTCGCCTTCACCGCGTCGGGGACGGTGCTGTCGGAGGTGAGCAGGAAACGGGTGCCCATGCCGATGCCCGCCGCCCCGTAGGCCAGCGCGGCGACCAGACCGCGGCCGTCGTGGAAACCGCCCGCCGCGATCACCGGGATGCCGACGGCGTCCACGACCTGGGGGAGCAGCACGGTGGTGGCCACGTCACCGGTGTGACCGCCGCCCTCGCCGCCCTGCACCATCACCGCGTCGGCTCCCCAGGCGGCGACCTTCTCCGCGTGCCGGCGGGCGCCGATGGAGGGGATGACGACGACACCGGCGTCCTTGAGCCGGGCGATCAGGTCCCTGGAGGGGGCGAGCGCGAAGGACGCCACCCGCACCCCCTCGTCGATGATGACGCGGACCCGCTCGCCCGCGTCACCCGCGTCCGCGCGCAGATTGACGCCGAACGGGGCGTCCGTGCGGGACCTGACCTCGCGGACCGCCGCGCGGAGCTGCTCGACGGTCATCGTCGCGGAGGCCAGGATGCCGAGCGCCCCCGCGTTGGCGGAGGCCGACACCAGCCGGGGACCGGCCACCCAGCCCATCCCGGTCTGCACGATCGGGTACCGCACTCCGGTCAGCTCGGTGAGCGCGGTCGGGAACGGCACGGGCCCGCTCACGCCGGGACCTCGCGCTCGCGCAGCCCCCGGGGGTCGATGACCTCGCGGATCAGCCGGAGCTCGGCCTCGGTGGGCTCCCGGGTGAACGGCACCTCGTCGGGAATGGTGAGGGCGAAACCCGTTGCCTCGGTGACCTGTTCGACACTCACACCGGGGTGCAGCGAACGCAGCCGCATCGTCCGGCCGGGTGTCTCGAAGTCGAATACGCCCAGATTGCTGACGACTTCGGGGATGCGGTGGTAGCGGGTCGCGGAAGGCCCGGCCTCGGCCGCCCGGTCGTACCCGACTCCGCTGACCATGTCGACGTGCTCCACGAACACCCGCGCCGAGTGCTTGGGCACCCAGTAACTGGTCGGGTTGTTCAAGGTGTTGACAGGGGCGCCGCGCACCCCGAGCAGCTGGCGCGTGGGCCTCGCCCAGTCGCCGATGCAGGAGATGTTCTGGTTGCCGTGGCGGTCGATCTGGCTGGCGCCCATCATCACATGACGGCGGCCCGTGGCGGTGAGCGTCAGATGCTGGCGGAACGGCAGCCACCCCTCGACGCTCCCCGCCTTCGCCCCCACGGCGGGAGTGTCGGCGATGAGCAGCGCCTCCCCGTCGGTCAGCAGCAGTTCGGGGGAGAAGGTCAGCCGTGCCAGCCGGGCTCCGATGGCCGGGACGGTGCCCATGGGGCTGGCGAGGATCTCGCCCGCGCCCCGCCATGCCTCCGCGCAGGCCACCACGCAGTACTCGGCGCGGGTCGCCGCCTGGATGCCGGTGGTCTCGGTGCCGCTCATGCTTCCTCCTGGTGGAACGCGGTGACGGCGGCCTGGTAGGCGGCCTCGTCGCCGGACAGGAACCGTTCGGCGAAGGCGGGCCAGGCCTCGGGGTCGCGGGCGGCCCGGACGTAGGCGCGTTGGAAGGCCTCGTCCCGGTCGTGGTCGGGCACGCAGGAGGTGAAATGCGCGCCGTTGGGCGTTTCGACGACCCCGTCCACGAACATCCGCTTGATCAGCAGCGTCTGCGGCCCGTGCTCCTTGAGCAGGTCCGAGGTCTCCACGATCCGCTCGCAGGAGACGAAACCCTGGTCCGCGGCCTCGCAGAACAAATCGTCGAAGTACGGGTCGGGGCCCAGGTACTGAGCGTTGCCCTGGACATCGCAGCGGTTGAGATGGACCAGGGCCGCGTCCAGCCGCAGTGCCGGAGCCGCCACCAGCCTCTCCCCGTCCTCGTAGGGCGAAGTGACCGTACGCAGAGCGGGGTTGACCTCCATCAGGTCCGATCCCAGTCCGGCGCGCACCGGCATGAACGGCAGCCGCTGCGCCCCCGCCGTCAGGCCCCACATCATCATGGCCTCGTCCATCTCGACCATCTCGAAGGCGCCGCGCTGCCGGGCCGCCGTGAAGTGCGGCTCCAGCGGTATCGAGTCCAGCGTCCCGAAGGCCGCGACCAGCTTGCGGATCTTCCCGGCCGCCGCCAGCAGGCCCACGTCGGGACCGCCGTACGACACCACGGTCAGATCGGTGACGTCCGAGCGGAGCAGGGCCCGCACCAGGGCCATCGGCTTGCGGCGCGAACCCCAGCCGCCGATGCCGACCGTCATTCCGCTCTCCAGCCGGCCGACGACGTCGTCGGCCGTCATCGTCTTGTCCTGTGTCACGTCTGCTGCTCCTTGTCCGAGCCGAAGGTGTCGCGCACACGGTCGGCGACGCCGCTGAGATTGGCCTCGAAGGTGAAGCCCTGCTCGAAGCGGTAGCTGCGGCGTACGTCGACGGGGTCGATGCCGTTGATGGCGGCCTTGGCCAGCCGGATCAGAGAACCGTCCTTCGCGGCGATCTCCGCGGCGAGATCCAGGGCCGCCCCCGCGAGCCGGTCACGCGGTACGACGTCGAACACCGATCCGTGGCGGTGCAGTTCGCCGGCCGACACGGTGCGTGAGGTGTAGTACAGGGTCCGCATCAGATGCTGCGGGACCAGCCGTGCCAGGTGCGTGGCCGCGCCGAGTGCGCCGCGGTCGAGCTCCGGCAGGCCGAAGGACGCGTCGTCCGCCGCCACGATCACGTCGGCGTTGCCCACCAGGCCGATGCCGCCGCCCAGGCAGAAGCCGTGCACGGCGGCGACCACCGGGACCTCGCACTCGTAGACCGCCGCGAACGCCTCGAAGCAGCCCCGGTTGGCGCCGATCAGCGCCTCGGGCCCGGCCGCGCGCTGCAGCTCCTTGATGTCCACGCCCGCGTTGAAGCCGCGCCCCTCGGCGCTGAGCACCACGCAGCGGATGTCCGGGTCGGCCCCGGCGGCGCGTACCGCCGCGGCCAGGTCGTACCAGCCCTGAACGGGCAGGGCGTTGACCGGGGGGTAGTCCACGGTGACGAGGGCGATGCCCTCGCGTGGGACGGAGGTGGAGACACCCATGAGCAGATCAGCTACCTTTCCACCAAACGTTTGTTAGGCCCAAAAGGTAGCAGCGATACGGACGCCGCGGGAGGGTGTCATGCCACTCAGCGGTACCGGCGCCCTGTTCCCCGCGCATCGGACCCGCGCACCGGACCCCGCGCGTCGCACGTCGCGTGCGCACGCCGGACAGCGCACGTCGCTCACTGCCTGCCGCCCGTCGAAAGGACACCCGTCATGACCTCACCGACCGCCCTGTGTGCCGGACGCGTCGCCGTCGTCACCGGCGCCGGCCGTGGACTCGGCCGCGCCCACGCCCTCGCACTCGCCGCCGAGGGGGCGAAAGTCGTCGTCAACGATCTGGGCGTGGGGCTCGACGGCTCAGGCTCGGGCACCGGGCCCGCCCAGCAGGTCGTGAAGGAGATCCGCGCGGCCGGGGGCGATGCCGTCGCCCACAACGGTGACATCGCCACATCCGAGGGCGCCGCCTCCCTGGTCGCCACCGCGCTCGACTCCTTCGGCCGGCTCGACACACTCGTCAACAACGCCGGATTCCTCCGGGACCGGATGCTGGTCAACCTGGACGAGGACGACTGGGACGCGGTGATGCGCGTCCACCTCAAGGGGCACTTCCTGCCGCTCAAGCACGCGGCGGCACACTGGCGGGCCGAGGCGAAGGCCGGCCGGATGCCCGCCGCCCGCGTCGTCAACACCAGCTCGGGGGCCGGGCTGCTGGGCAGTGTCGGCCAGGGCAACTACGCGGCCGCCAAGGCCGGCATCGTCGGCCTGACCCTGGTGGCCGCAGCCGAGATGGGCCGTTACGGAATCCAGGTCAACGCGATCGCACCGGCCGCCCGGACCCGGATGACCGAGGCCACGTTCGCCGAGACGATGGCGGCCCCCGGAGAGGGCGCCTTCGACGCGATGGCCCCGGAGAACGTCTCGCCGCTCGTCGTCTGGCTGGGCTCCGCCGCGTCCGCCGGGGTGAGCGGCCGGGTCTTCGAGACCGAGGCCGGACGGATCACCGTGATGGAGGGCTGGCGGCCCGGCCCCACCGCCGACAAGGGCGCCCGCTGGACCCCGGCCGAGGCCGGAGCGGCGGTGACCGGTCTGCTGGCCGCCGCCGAGACGCCGCAGCCGGTGTACGGCGCCTCCTGACGCACCGGCGCGCGGGGTGGTGGCCCTACGTCACCACCCCGCGCGGCTACGGGCGTTCAGGAACCGGCCGGCTCACCCCGTACCCCGGCCACCAGCAGCACGGGAGACTCCTCGCGGCCGTCCAGGATGCGGTTGGTCCGGGTCACGACCTCCCAGCCGGACGCGGTGCGGCGCAGCCGCCAGTGGTTGGCCGTCGCCCGCCGCACCACGTACCGGCCGGACTCGTGGACCACCATCAGCGAATGGCACACCGCCACCGCCTCGTCGCCGTCCACCGTGATGTGCGGCGGGCCCACGACGTGGGCGCAGCCCTGCCGGATCCAGCCCTGGTGCGCGGGGGAGCGGACCATCTCACGGATCCGCTCCCGGCCCGCGAGGAAGATCTCGTCGATGTCGTACACGCCGTCAGGTGCCCACAGAGCGGCCACCGCCTCCGCGTCGCCCCCGTCCACCAGTGGCCCGTACGAAGCCATCGTGCGCGCGACGTCGCGCTCGTCCTCCAGCAGCCCGAGCCGTGCCTCGACGGCGGCGAGACGGTCCTCACTCATACCCGGGCCTCCGTAGCCGCCGTGAGGCCCGCGAGCGAGGCAAGGGCCTCCAGCTGCTCGGTGTAGTGGGCTGCCGACTCCGCGGTCAGGGAAGCGCTGACCAGCGTGGCACCGGCCTCGGACACCTTCCGCAACGCCTCGGACGTGCCGTCGGGATCGCCCGACGGATCGAGCGGGCGGCCC
Organism: Streptomyces sp. NPDC026062; assembly: GCF_055568375.1. NCBI lineage: Bacteria > Bacillati > Actinomycetota > Actinomycetes > Kitasatosporales > Streptomycetaceae > Streptomyces > Streptomyces sp. NPDC026062. The sequence continues at coordinate 72,716 of NZ_JBVHOQ010000031.1, read as the reverse complement.
GCGCTCAGCACCACCTCGAAGCCCTCGGGCGGCGAGGCCGCGCCGACCATCTCGCGGAGCCGGTCGAGCGGCAGCCCGAAAGGCACCCAGCCGTCGCCGAGCGCGAGCGCCCGGCGCAGTGAACGCGGCGTGCGGCCCCCGATCCACAGCGGTACCCGGTCCTGCACGGCGTGCGGCTCCACCACCAGACCCCCGTAGTCGAAGTGCTCCCCGTGATAGGCCGGTTCGCGCCGGGACAGGGACGCCCGCAGGGCCGCGAGGGCGTCGTCGGCGATGGCCCCCCGTCCCTCGAACGCGGCGCCGAGCAACCGGAACTCCTCCTCCAGACTGCCTACGCCGAGACCCAGGACGACGCGCCCGCCGGAGAGACGGTCCAGCGTGCCGTAGCGCTTCGCTATCTCCAGCGGATGGTGGTAGCCGAGGACCAGGACCTGGGTGGCGAACCGGATCCGGTCGGTCCTGGCCGCCAGATAGCCGAACGTGGAGAGCGGGTCCCAGTAGGTGCCGCCGCGCTGCCCGGCGATCTCCGCGGGCACCGCGACATGCTCGGAACAGGTCAGATGGTCGAAGCCGAGCCGGTCCGCGGCCTCGGCGACCGCCCCCAGCTCCTCGATGCCGGCGGTCCGCTCCCAGGGGGAATGGACGCCGGGGACTGCCGTGACGACGGGACTGTTGATGCCGAGCCGCATAGGGGCACCTCTCTGGGGCAGAACGGGAGGGGTCGCAAGGGGAAGGTCCATCCAAGTCCGCCGCCCGGTCGCGTGCAGGCTCCGTCCCGGTGGGCGGGAGGCACCCGGGACGCCCGGGGCCGCGGGGCCGTCCCACTCAACGGAACGCCGCCTGCCGGGCCCGCGCGGCGCACGAGAACATCGGCGGCCGGCGGAAGGACGTCAGCACCGTGGCCCGGACGAACGGCGAGAGAACCCCCGCGCACCCCAGCTCACCCAGGCAGCACCGGCGCCACGCCCGCATGCTGCGGGCCGCGGCGCACCTCGGAGCCGTACACGGTCTCGAAGGCATGCAGATGCACGACGTGGCCCGGCGGTCCGGCGTCGCGATCGCCACGCTGTACCGCTACTTCCCCTCCAAGACGCATCTGTTCGCCGCCGTCCTCCACGACCAGGTGCGGCGCCTCGAAGACAGCACCCCGCCGCCACCGCCGGGCACGGCCCCGGTGGAGGCGGTGAGCGAACTGCTCACCGGGGCGAGCGCGCTGCTCTTCGAGCATCCGCTGCTGGCCCTGGCCATGCTCCAGTCCAACAACGTCTCCCACACCACCGGCGGCTCCGAACGCCACACGGACGAGATCATCGCGGACCTGGTCCTGCGCACGGCGGGGGTGACCGACCCCCGTGACGAGGACCGGCGCGTCGTCCGCATCCTGGAGCAGGCCTGGTACGGCCTGCTCACCACCGTTCTGTACGAGCGTTCCTCGGCCGAGGCGGCGCAGGACGGGATCCGGACGGCCTGCCGCCTCCTCCTCGGCCCGGTCCTCGCCGACCGGCGCCCCTGAGATCCCGGGGCCCCGCCCGCCCCTCGGCGTGCGTCCGTTCAGCGGGACGGCGGATGCCGGTCCTGTGCCGCACCTCCTACGGTGCCCGGGTAGGCAGCACCGACCACCCGAGGAGTACTCATGCCGCGCAACGTCGTCGTCACCGGATCCGGTTCCGGGATCGGTGCCGCTCTCACCGCCCTGTTCCGCTCCCAGGGAGACCGGGTGATCGGCGTGGACCTGCGCGGGGGTGAGATCGACGCCGACCTGTCCACGCCCGAAGGCCGTGCCGCAGCCGCCGCCGCGGTCGTCGAGGCGGCCGGGGGTGTGGTGGACGCGGTCGTCACCTGTGCGGGCACCTCCGTACCGGGAACCGCGATGGTGACCGTCAACTACTTCGGCACCACGGAGTTCCTGACGGCGCTGCGACCGGCTCTCGCCGCGGCCGAGCGGCCCCGCGTCGTGGCCATCGGCTCGATCTCCGGCACCCAGCCGCACGACCCGGAGGTCGTCGCCGCCTGCCTGGCCGGCGACGAGGCCACGGCCCTGGAACACGCCGGACGTGCCGTGGCCGACGGCCGCGCCCGGCAGCTGTATCCCTCGTCCAAGGCGGCTCTCGCGCAGTGGGCACGGCGCACCGCGGGCTCCGAGGGCTGGGCCGATGCCGGGATCCCCGTGAACGTCGTCGCGCCCGGCATCGTCCTCACCCCGATGAGCGCGGGCCTCTTCGACGATCCGGAGATGAGGAAGGTCATGGACGCGGCCGTCCCCATGCCGCTCAACGGCTATCTGGAGCCCGAGGACGTCGCACGGGCCGTGCAGTTCCTGGCCTCCGACGAGAACAGCCACATCACCGGGCAGGTGGTGTACGTGGACGGCGGCGCCGAGGCGACCCTGCGCGGGCCCGACCGGTTCTGAACCGTCGCACGACGGGTGGTGCCCCGGCAGCGTCACGCCGCCGGGGCACCACCCGCGTGTGTGCGTGTCAGACGCGCACCTCGGCACGGATCACCTTGCCGGTCGCGTTGCGCGGGAGGGCTTCGGTGGTCAGCCGCCACTGCTTGGGCACCTTGAAGTACGCCAGTGAGGCCGCCGCGTACTCCTGGAGCGCCTCCTCGGTGACCATCGAGCCCGCGGCGAGCACCACGACGGCGGCGACCTCCTGGCCGAGGTCGGGGTGCGGCACCCCCAGCACCAGACACTCACGGACGTCCGGGTGCTCGACGAGCACCGTCTCGATCTCGGCGGGGTACACGTTCTCGCCACCGCGGATGATCAGGTCCGACCGCCGGCTGCTCAGGAACAGCCGGCCCTCGCGCAACTGCCCCAGGTCCCCGGTGCACAGCCAGCGGTCCGCTCCGATGGCACCCGCGGTGGCCCGGGGATCGCGCCAGTAGCCCAGCATGTTGAACTGGCTGCGGACCCAGACCTCGCCCTCCTCGCCCTCCCCGAGCACCTCACCGGCGGGGTCGCGGATCTCCAGCTGCACACCGGTGACCGGCCGGCCGAGGGTTCCGGGAGCGGCCGCCAGTTCCTGCGCGCTCGCCGCGGCGACGCCGGTGCAGGTCTCCGTCAGCCCGTAGCTGTCCACCAGCGAGTCCTTCGCGAACGGCAGGCCCTGGCGCAGCCGCTCCTTGAACGCGGTCGACGACGGCGCCGAGGCCAGCGAGAACGACGTGAGCGAGGACGTGTCGTACCGGTCGGCGCCGCCGTGTTCGAGCATCCGGTGCGCCATGGTCGGCACCGCGCCCCAGTTGGTGACCCGCTCGCGCTCGACCATGCCCAGGACCGCGTCCACCTTGAACGAGCCCTGGTGCAGGGCGATCCGGCTGCCGGTGGCGAGCCGGGGCACGGCCAGATTGTGCAGGCTCGCGATGTGGAACAGCGGCAGCGTCAGCAGGTAGACGCGGTCCTGCGGTGCCAGCGGGTCGCCGAACTCCTGGAACACCGCGTCGTTCAGCCGGTGGTACTCGACGACGGCCAGCAGGTTGCGATGCGTGTGCACCGCCCCCTTCGGCCGGCCGGAGGTGCCCGAGGTGTAGAGGATGACCGCCGGGTCGTCCTCGGCCACGTCGGCGGACGGCAGCGGTGCGCCGGGGTGCGCCTCGACGAAACCGGTGATGTCGTCCTCCATGGACAGCACCGGCACCCCGCAGCCCGCCAGCTTCGGCTGCTGCCGGGCGTCGGCCACCACCAGAGCCGGCTCCGCGTTGTCGATGCCGTGCGCCATCTCCCGCGCCGACCACCAGGCGTTGAACCCGACCGCCACCGCGCCGATCGACACCGTGGCCCAGAAGGTCTGGATCCACTCGGGGGAGTTGGCGGCGGCGATGGCCACCCGGTCGCCCTTGGCGATGCCGTACTCCTCCCTCAGCACCTGCGCCAGCGAGGCGACCTGGGCAGCGTGCCCGGCGAAGGTGATCCGCCGGTCCGCGGTGACGATGTACTCCCGGTCGCCATGGGCGACGGAAGCGTGCAGGACCTCGTGCAGGGCCCGCTGCCGGTGGGTGAACACCGGCAGGCGGGTACCCAGCACATCGGCTTCGGACAGCTCGAAACGGCCGCCCGGGCCGGTGAGCCGGCCGATGATCTCGGCTGCTCCGGCGGGAGCGGCCGAGGAGTGATCCGTATCGCTGGACATCAGGTGACTCCTGTGCGTCTCGAACTCCACTGGGATCGCGGTCGAGGTCAGTGTCAGCAGGACCGGGCTCTTTCCTCATGGCTGATTCCGGTCACTGGGACACCGTTTCACGGCAGCGACCCGGCGACCACGGCCACATCACGCGCGCGGACGGGGCGGCACACGGCTCCCGGTGAGTGGGATACGTCACGTGGGCCGGATTTCGACGGCCGTAGCGTCCCCCCACCTGCTCCGGCCCCGGCCTCCCCACTCCGGTGCCACCTGCCTTCGGGCACCCGTTTTTCCCACCTTCCGGCACCGGTCCGACCGGCCCGGGCTCATGGAGGAAGAAATGAAGCGAGCACCACGGCACCGAGTCCGACTCGCCGCCACCCTGGCCGTCGCGGCGATGCTCACCTCCGCGTGCGTAGCGTCCGGCACCAAGGAATCCGACGGCGCCAAGACGCAGAAGACCGAACGCGGCCGGTACACCTTCGGCCTCATCGGCAAACAGCCCGACGGCGGCGCACCCGTCGACGGAGGCACCCTGCGCATCGCCGACTACGCCGAGGCCCGCAGCCTCAGCCCCGCCGTCACCTACGCCACCGGCGCCTCCGGCGGCTCCGCGCTCGCCGCTGTGTACGACGTACTGATGCGGTACGACACCGCCGCCAGGAAGTACGAACCCCAGCTGGCCAAGTCCCTGCGGAGCAGCGACGACCTGAAGACCTGGACGCTGAAGCTCCGTGACGGCGTGAAGTTCTCCGACGGCACCCCGCTCGACGCCGACGCGGTGACCGCCTCCCTCGCCTGGTACCAGAAGAACAAGGGCGCCGACACCGCGCTGCTCGCCCCGAACCTGGCCAAGGCCGAGGCCGCCGACGACTCCACCGTCGTCTTCACCCTGCGCAGCCCCTGGGCGACGTTCCCCGCGATGCTCGCCCAGGCACCCGGCATGATCGTCGCCCCCGCCGCGTACGCCGGAAAGACCTTCAAGCCCATCGGGGCCGGTCCCTTCGTCCTGGGCACGTACGCCCCCCAGGAGGAGATGGTCCTCAAGGCCAACAAGAACTACTTCAAGGGCAGGCCCCACCTCGACGCACTCCGCTTCACCTGGCCGCAGTCCGACCGCACCAAACTGGAGTCGCTCCAGGACGGCACCGTCGACCTGACGTACATGCGCAGCCCCGATGTCGTCGACGAGGCCGTGAAGGCGGGCCACCCCGGGGAGCTGACGCTCACCGGTCTCGGCAACATGATCGTCATCAACACGCGCAAGGGCCGGCCCGGCGCCGACCTGCGCGTCCGCAAGGCGATGGCCCTCGCTCTGGACCCCGAGCTCGACACCGAGCGCGCCTACCAGGGCAAGGGCCTGCCGGGCAAAGAGATCTTCCCGCCCGAATCGCGCCTGCACTCCGGGGTGAAGCCGCTGGGCGTCGACCTCGACCGGGCGAAGAAGCTCCTCGCCGAGGCCAAGAAGGACGGCTACGACGGCACGGTCACCTACATGGACGGCACCGACCCCGTCGCCAGGGCCAAGGGCGTCGTCACCAAGGCGATGCTGGAACGCGTCGGGTTCACCGTCAGACTCGACCTGGTCTCCTCGATCGCGGACCGGACGTCGAAGACCTATGTGGAGCACGACTTCGACATCAGCCGCGGCGCGGCGAGCATCTCCGAGAGCGATCCCTACCACCGGCTCCAGAGCGTCCTGAACTCCACGAGCTACGGCAACCCCGGCGGGTACGCCAACCCGAGGATGGACGCCCTGCTGGCCCGGCTCCAGGCCGCGGACGGGGACGCCGGGACCCAGCAGATCCTCGACGAGGTCCAGACCCTCTTCAACGAGGACGTCCCCCTGGTCAACCTGGGCGCGAGCGCCGCCTTCACCACCTGGGGAAAGAACGTGCACGGCATCGTTCCCACCGACGAGTACATGACTCTCTTCGGTGAGGCGTGGATCAGCAAGTGACGTCCCGAGGGCCGGACGGCCACCGCGGCACCCGTGGTGCTCCCGCTCACCGGGACACCGCCCCGGGCCGCCCGGCCCGCCCGCCCGCAGCCTCACCGCACCGCGATGCGCATCCCGTAGACCCGTGTGCCGCCACCGGGCAGAACTGGAGGAACCCATGAGTCCCGCCGCGCTGCGCCGGCCCGCCCTCAAGGTCCTGGAACTGGTGGGCGTGCTTCTCATCGCGAGCATGGGGGTCTTCTCCCTGGTGGTCCTGCTGCCCGGTGACCCCGCCGTCGACATCCTGGGCGCCGGCCGCTCGCCCGCCGAATACGCCGAGCTCCGCACGGAACTCGGCCTCGACCAGTCCCTGGTCACCCGCTACCTCGACTGGCTGGGCGGTGTCCTCACCGGGGACCTCGGCCAGTCCGTCGTACCGCCGCAGAGCGATGTCACCGACCGGGTGCTGTCCGCGCTGCCCGTCAGCTTCGAGATCGCCGCCCTCGGGCTGCTGATCGCCCTGCTGATCGCCGTACCGCTGGCCATGTGGTCGGCGTACCGCGAGAACTCGGCCGCCGACCGGATCATCGGCGCCGCGACCTTCGGGGTGCTGTCCGTGCCCGGCTTCCTCGCCGGACTGCTGCTGACCCTTCTCCTGGTCAACTCGGCGGGCTGGTTCCCGCGTTCCGAATGGGTCCGGCTCGGCGACGGCGACCTGCTGGGCAACCTGCGCCACGCCTTCCTGCCTGCCCTGACCGTGGCCCTCGCCGAACTCGCCATGTTCACCCGGGTCCTGCGCGGCGACCTGATCGTGACCCTGCGGGAGGACTACATCCTCGCCGCCCGCGCCAAGGGCATGAACCCGCTGCGCATCCTGTTCACCGACGCCCTGCGCCCCTCCTCGTTCTCCCTGGTCACCCTGCTCGGCCTCAGCCTCGGCCGGCTCATCGGCAGCACCGTCGTCGTCGAGTACCTCTTCTCGCTGCCCGGCATGGGGACGCTCGTCGTCAACGCGGCGGGCCAGGGCGACTACCCGATGGTCCAGGGCACCGTGCTCACCATCGCCGTGATCTACGTGGTGATCAACGCCGCCATCGACCTCTCCTACGGCTACCTCGACCCGAGGACGCGACGTGCTCATGTCTGACATCGCCCCGCGCACGCGGGCCGCCTTCCCGCCGCCCCTGCTCACCGCCCTGACCCTGACCGTCGTCGGCCTCGTCCTGCTGGGGTTCGGCGCGACGACGCCCCAGCTCGTGACGTCCGCCAAGGCGGCCCTCGCCCTCCTCGGCCTCGCCATGACGTTCGCCGGAGCCTCCAGACTCGGAAAGCACTGGGCCGGTCCTGGATTCGACCTGGTGTTCTGGTTCGGTGCGGGCTGGCTGATCCTGCTCGGCCTCGCGATCCTGCTCGCGCCGTGGCTGCCGATCGGAGAGGACCGGGACGTCGCCAGTACCGTCCTCGAACCGGTCTTCGCCACCCCGACGTTCACCGGGAGCAGTCCGCTCGGCACCAACGCCTTCGGCCTCGACCTGCTCGCCCGGTCCCTGTACGGTGCCCGGTCCTCGCTGGTCATCTCGCTGTCCGCGGTCGCCATCGGCACCGTGCTCGGCGGCGCGATCGGCATGGTGGCCGGCTACTTCCGCAAGGGCGTCGACCGCGCGGTGGGCATCGCCACCAACTCACTGCTCGCCGTGCCCCCGCTGATCCTGCTCATCGCGCTCGCCACCGTGCTTGAGCCGCGTCTGCGCAATGTCGCCCTCTCGCTGGCCCTGCTCACCATCCCCGGCATGGTGCGGCTCGCCCGTGCCACCACGATGGCCTACGCCAACCGCGAGTTCGTTGTGGCCGCCCGTGCCATGGGAGCCACCCGCTCCCGCATCCTGCTGCGCGAACTGCTGCCCAACGTCCTGCTGCCGCTGCTCTCCCTGGCGGTGGTGATGATCTCGGTCCTCATCGTCGCCGAGGCCTCGCTCAGCTTCCTCGGACTCGGCATCCAGCCGCCCGAACCCACCTGGGGAAACATGATCGCGGAGGGGGAGGGACACGTCTTCGAGGACCACCCGCACATCGTGCTCGTACCCGGCGCGTTCCTCTTCCTCACCGTCTTCGCCTTCAACATCGTCGGCGAGAAGGCTCGCGGGCGCTGGGACTCCCGGAGCGTGAAACTGTGACCACCACACCGTCGGCCGGTGCCACCGCACCCACCGGCCCCGAAGCGCCGGCACTGCTGACCGCCACCGCCGTACGCACCGCCTTCCACACCCCGCGCGGTCCCGTGCGGGCCGTCGACGGCGTCAGCCTGTCGCTCGCCGAGGGCGAGACCCTCGGCATCGTCGGCGAGTCCGGTTCGGGCAAGTCCGTGCTCGGCCGCACCCTCATGGGACTGATCACCGACGGCCCCGGCACCACCGTCTCCGGCACCGTCCTGCTCGGTGGCGAGGACGTGCACGCACTCACCCCGTCCGGCCGCAGATCCCTGTGGGGCACCGAGGTCGCCATGGTCTTCCAGGACCCGATGACCTCGCTGAACCCCGTGAAGAAGGTCGGCGCGCATCTGTCCGAGAGCGTCCGCGCGCACCTCGGCCTCGGCCGCGCCGAGGCCCGGGACCGAGCCGTCGACCTGCTCCGGCAGGTCGGCATCCCCGAACCCGCCCGGCGGGCCGGCCAGTACCCGCACGAGCTCTCCGGGGGCATGCGCCAGCGCGTCGTCATCGCCATGGCCCTGGCCTGCGGCCCGCGCCTGCTCATCGCCGACGAACCGACCACCGCGCTCGACGTGACCGTGCAGAAGCAGATCCTGGACCTCCTCCAGTCACTGGCCCAGGACCTGCGCATGGCGACCATCCTGATCAGCCACGACCTCGCCACCGTCGCCGGCCGCACCGACCGGGTCGCGGTGATGTACGCCGGCCGCCTCGTCGAGTACGCGCCCACCGAGGCCGTGTTCGCACGCCCCCGGCACCCGTACAGCAGTGCCCTGATCGCCTCGATCCCGCGCCTGGACCTGCCCCCGCACACCCTGCTCCCCACCATCGAGGGCCGACCGCCCAATCTGCTCCACCCGCCCCCCGGCTGCCGGTTCGCCCCCCGCTGCGATGCCGCCACCGATCACTGCGGGACCGAGTCACCGCCGCTCACCGGATACGCCGGTGACCGCGACACGGGCGGACTCGTCGCCTGCCACCACCCGCTCGGCGCCGTCGAGGAGGCCGCCGTATGACGACCACCCGCACCACCGCCACCACACCGGGCCCGAGGCCGCCCGCGCTGAGCGCGGAGAACCTCGTCGTGGAGTTCCCGGCCGGCGGCGGCCGCAAGGTACACGCCGTCTCCGGCGTCGGCCTGGACGTCGCGGTGGGCGAAACCCTGGGCATCCTGGGCGAGTCCGGCTGCGGCAAGTCCACCGTCGGCCGCTCCCTGATCCAGCTGCCGCCCCCGGACTCCGGCACCGTACGCCTCGGCGACGTCACGCTCACCGGCCTCGCGCCCGGCGAACTGCGCAGGGCACGGGCCCGGATGCAGATCATCATGCAGGACCCGGTCTCCGCCCTGAACCCGCGCCGCAAGGTCAGGGACCTGGTGTGGGAGGGCCCGTCGATCTGGGGGAGCGGCGATGACACCCGCGACAAGGACACCCGGATCGACGAGGCCCTTCGGGATGTCGGCCTCGACCCGGCGACCGTACGCGACCGCAGGCCGCACGAACTCTCCGGCGGCCAGTGCCAGCGCGTCTGCATCGCCCGCGCCCTGCTCCTGGACCCCGAGGTGCTGATCTGCGACGAACCCGTCTCCAGCCTCGACGTGTCCGTACAGGCGCAGATCCTCAACCTCCTGGAGACGGCGACCCGGCGGCGCGCGCTGAGCATGGTCTTCATCGCCCACGACGTGTCCGTCGTCAAGAACATCAGCGACCGCGTCATGGTCATGTACCTCGGCAAGGTCTGCGAGGTACTGCCCTCGGACGGAATGCAGCACGAGGCCGTCCACCCCTACACCCGGCTGCTGCTCGCCTCGCTCCCCGAGGCCCAGCGCGGCCCCGGACCCGGCGGGGACCCCGAGGACCCGGCCGCGGCCGCCGGAGCGGCCGGTGACCTCCCCTCGCCCCTTGACCCGCCCTCGGGCTGCCGCTTCCGTACCCGCTGCCCCCTGGCCACCGGCCTGTGCTCCGGGACGGAGCCACCACTCAGGGACATCCGGCCCGGCCACCGGGTCGCCTGCCACCACGTCGAACCGCAAAGGAACCCCGCGTGACCACCACCGAGACACCCGACGTCCTCGCCCCCGCCCAGCTGGGCCCGCTCAAGCTCCGCAACCGCGTCATCAAGGCGGCGACCTACGAAGGGCTCAGCCACAAGTCCCTGGTGACCCAGGACCTCGTCGACTTCCACGTCGCCTACGCGCGAGGCGGCGTCGGCATGACGACCGTCGCCTACTGCGCCGTGTCGAAGGAAGGGCGGACCGACCGGCACCAGATCCACTGGACCGACGAGGCGATGCCGGGGCTGCGCGTACTCACCGACGCCGTGCACGCCGAGGGCGCCGCGGTCTCCGCGCAGATCGGCCACGGCGGCCCCGTCGCCAACCCCAAGGGAAACGGCGCCCCCGCCCTCTCCCCCTCCAGGCACTTCCACGCCACCACCATCAGCTGGGCCCAGGAGGCGTCCCTCGACGACATCCGGCGCATCACCGAGGCACACGCCGAGGCCGCCCGCCGCGCCGTCGACGCGGGCTTCGACGCCGTCGAGGTCCACCTGGGCCACAACTACCTGGCCAGTTCCTTCCTCAGCCCCAAGGTCAACCACCGCACCGACGCCTACGGCGGCAGCCTGGAGAACCGGGCCAGGTTCGCCCGGGAGATCATGCGTGCCGTCCACGCGGCGGTCGGTGGCCGGATCGCCGTCATCGCCAAGATGAACATGGACGACGGGGTCCCGGGCGGCTTCTGGCTCGACGAGGCCATCCCCGTCGCGCAGTGGCTCGAACAGGACGGCACCGTCGACGCCCTGGAGATGACCGCCGGCAGCTCGCTCCTCAACCCGATGTACCTCTTCAAGGGCGACGCCCCGCTCGACGACTTCTCCGCGATCATGCCGCAGCCGATCAAGCTCGGGGTGAAGCTCGTCGGCAAGCGGTTCCTGCGCGCCTACCCCTACCGGGACGCCTATCTCCTGGAGGACGCCCGCCAGATCCGCGCCGCCGTGAAGCTGCCGATGATCCTGCTCGGCGGCATCACCGACAAGCCGGCCATGGACCTCGCCATGCGCGAGGGATTCGAGTACGTGGCCATGGCCAGGTCGTTGCTGCGCGAGCCCGACCTCGTGAACCGGATCAGCAAGGACGCCACCACCCCGTCCCTGTGCATCCACTGCAACAAGTGCATGCCGACCAACTTCACCGGCACCCGGTGCGTGCTCGTCGACCGTGGCACCACCCGCCGCGAGACCTGGGGCAAGCCCGCCGGGTACGTGGCGTGAGGCGCCCCGACGCCGTCGCCACGGCCGAGGCGGTGAGGAACGGCGAGACCGACGCCCGTACCGTCACCGAGCAGGCGATCGCCCGCGTCGAGCAGCACAACCCACGCCTCAACGCGGTGGTCCGCACCCGGTTCGAGGCCGCGCTCGCCGAGGTGGCGGCCGGTCTGCCGGACGGCCCGCTGCATGGCGTTCCCGTGCTGGTCAAAGACCTCGGCACCGAGGTGGCGGGGCTGCCGGCGACGGGCGGCAGCCGGCTCTTCGCCGACGCGACCGCGCACCGCGACAGCGAACTGGTGGCCCGCTACCGGCGTGCGGGGGCCGTCGTCCTCGGCACCACCAACACCCCCGAACTGGGTCTCAACGCCTCCACCGAGCCGGTCCTCTTCGGCCCCACCCGCAACCCGTGGAACACCGGCCGCTCACCGGGCGGCTCCAGCGGCGGCTCGGCCGCCGCCGTGGCCGCCGGAATGGTCCCGGCCGCGCACGCCAGCGACGGCGGCGGCTCGATCCGCATCCCGGCCGCCGCCTGCGGGCTGTTCGGCCTCAAGCCCAGCCGGGGACGCGTCTCTCCCGCCCCCCGCCCCACCACCCTGTCGGGCCTGGTCTCGGGCCACCACGCCGTCACCACGACCGTCCGGGACAGTGCCCTGCTCCTCGACGTCGTCGCCGGTCCCCTGCCCGGGGACGCGTACGCCGCACCGGCACCGGCCGCCCCCTTCGCCGAACTGGCCCGCCGCGACCCGGGGCGTCTGCGGATCGGCCTGATCACCGCGCTCCCGGACGGCCCCGACGTCCACCCCGACTGCGCCGGGGCCGCACGTGCCGCCGCCCTGCTGTGCGAACGGCTCGGCCACGCCGTGACCGAGACCACCGCCCGCTACCGCCCCGCCGAGGTCGGCCGCACCTCCGGAGTCCTGATGGGCGCCGACCTCGTCGCCCAGATCGACGCCCGGCTCGCCCAGCTCTCCAGACCCCTGGCCGACGACGACATCGAGCCGTTCACCCGCGTCCTGTACGACACCTACCGCGCCATGCCCGCCGCCGACGTCAGCCGGGCGCTGCGGCGCGCACAGGAGATCGGCTGGGAAGTCGGTGCGGCGTTCGGGCAGTTCGACGTCCTGCTCAGCCCGACTCTGGCGAGCCCCACCCCGCCGCTCGGCACCCTGGACACCACACACCCGGAGTCGGTGTACCGGCACGCGTCCGTGTTCTCGGCCTTCACCAGCGTGTACAACGTGACCGGGATGCCTGCCATGTCCGTTCCGTTCGGCCGTGACGGCGACGGCCTGCCCCTGGGCGTCCAGTTCGCCGCCCCGCTCGGCGGCGAGGGAACGCTGCTCGCGCTCGCTGCCCAGCTGGAACAGGAGGCACCCTGGGGGCCGCCGCCCGAGGGGTGACCGAAGGCGCCCGGCGGCAGCCGTCCCCGTACACTCCGGCATCCGTGCCGGGACACCGGCGAGGACGTGAGCCGCCGGCCGCGCCCCGGGGTGTGGGCGCCCGGGATCAGCCGGCGAACGGATCGAGCCCGCGCGCGTCTTCCTCCCGGACCACGTCGTCACGGTCGGGGCGCCGCACCTCGACCGGCGCGTCGTAGTCGTCGATGTCGACCAGTACGGGAGCGTCCTGGACTTCGAACTCGATGGCGCGGGGCGTGGGCGTCCCCGTCCCCGGCACGTGCACGACCACCTCGCCGTCCTCAGTCGTGTGCGTCAGCTTCACGCGCCGCTCGCCGTTCTCCGTACGGAGCCCGCCGCGCTCGGCGCTGGTCACGGAGGCAGGCACTCCCGTATAGGCGGTGTCCATCCGGCACAGGGACAGGGCGGCCCGACCGGTCAGGTGAGCGGCCGGTGACTCCACGTACTTCCCCTTCGCCTTCGCCACCGCGTCCTCGGCCGAGGCCAGCGCCTCGGGCCCCACGGTCCGCGCTGCCTCGATGGAGTCGCTCAGCGAGGTGTCGTCGTACGCCGACCAGGCACGGTCGCCGATGATGACGAACTCGGTTGTGGCGCCGAGCGTCGTGTAGCTGCCCGTGCAGTTGCCCTGCCGGTCGACGTGCAGATCGACACGGGTCCCCACCTCGTCCCTCACCTCCCCTTTGAGGCCGAAGGACCGGTACCCCTTGAACAGCGTCAGCGCCTGAGTCATCCGCTGTGCGTCGCTCACGGTCGGCTCGGGCGACGGCTTGCCACCCCCGGTGCCACCGCCGTCCCCGCCGCACCCCGCCAGTGCGCCCGCTGCCACCACGGCTCCGAGCACCACTGCGACCGTTCTTCGTGCCACCACTTTCCGGCACCTCCCCCTGTACGGCCGTGCCCGCCGTGGTCCGGCAGGCGGCTCAGCATCGCACCACGCCGGCCAACGGCCCGTCCCGGGGGTGCGGGTCGGACCCTCGGCCGGCCCCGTCCGTCAGGACGGCGTTGCGGCGCCCTGACGGACGGGGCCGGCTCGGTGGCTTCATGCCGATCCGCCTGCGGCCGACGACACTTTCTGCCGAGCGTCGCCGGCTACTTCCACACGACGGCCACGACCACCGCGGCCGCCGTGGCCGTGGCCACCGCGTAGAAGGCCCAGGCCGCTCTGGTGCGCATCCCTGCCAGCGCGATGACCGCCACCAGGACGTCGAGGGCCAGTTTCACGCCCATCTTGGCGTGCGGCACCGGCAGATCCTGGGCGAGACGGGTCCATATGAGGCCGAACCCGGTGACCAGCTGGATCACCGCGCTCGTCACCATGTAGCCGCCGGTCACAGGGTCCTTGCCGCGCAGCTGGTAGAAGATGCCGCCCAGGATCGCGGCGAACCCGAAGAGGTGGAAGACGAGGAACACATACCGGAGGGTTTCCATGACAGTGGTCTTTCTCTGTGAAGGCGGGTGGAAGGGGTGGTCAGGTCAGCCGGTGAAGGGAGCGGGGCCGAAGCGTCCCCGGCCGACGAACGCGGCCAGGACGGGATGGACGAGGTCCTCGGTGACCGTGGCTCGCTCGCCCCGGCGCAGCCGCCTCACGGCGGCGCCGCTGAACAGAACGACGAGTCCGGCTTCTCGCGGGCCACGATCGTCTTGAGAGCTGCCCGCGAGGCAGACGGCGGCCAGCACTCCGGCGGTGATCCACAGCGCGGTGTTCATCAGCAACTCCCTGTTCGAGGTCCTCCGGACCCGAGACGAGGCAGGGGGCGGTTCCGTGACATCGTGGCGCCCGATTCCAGGGAGATGTGGATCACATCCGGCAGGCCGTGGCCGCGATCTCCGGGTTCAGCGGAATCGCCCCGCCGCAGGCCGGGAAATGCCATGATCCGCAAGGGGTGTTCGCACAGTGGGGGAGCAAGGCGTGGGCAAGACGGATGAGTTCGTGGAGCTGAGACCTCTGCTGTTCTCGATCGCGTACCGGATGCTGGGCAGTGTCAGCGAGGCGGAGGACGCGGTACAGGAGACCTGGCTGCGCTACGACGCCTCGTCCACGCAACCCGGTGTCCGTCAAGGCGTTCCTGTCGACCACGGTGACCCGGATCTCGATCGACGTACTGCGCTCCGCGCGAGTGCGGCGGGAGGATTACGTCGGGCCGTGGCTGCCCGAGCCGCTGCTCGACGATCCGTACGAGGACCCGGCTCGCGCCGCGGAGCTCGCCGACTCGCTCTCGATGGCGGCGCTGCTGCTTCTGGAACGGCTCAGTCCGCTGGAGCGGTCGGTGTTCGTACTGCGGGAAGTCTTCGCCTTCGAGTACGAGGACGTCGCCGAGGCGGTCGGCCGTTCGCAGGCGGCGTGCCGGCAGCTGCTCGTACGGGCACGGCGTCACATGCAGGAGGGCAGGCCCCGGTTCGAGGCCGGCCCGGAGGAGCGGGACGAACTGGCGCGGCGGTTCTTCGACGCGATGGCGCAGGGGGACATGGAGGGGCTGCAGAGTCTGCTGTCCGACGACGTCCGGCTCGTCGGTGACGGGGGCGGCAAGGCGCCACAGCTGGCCAGGGCCGTCGCCGGTGCCGAGAACGTCGCACGGCTGCTGGCCACCGTTCACCCCGTGATGGTGCGTACCGGCGTCACCTGCACGCCCTGCCGGATCAACGGTCAGCCGGGGGCGCTCTTTCGCGATCGCGAAGGGAACGTCCTGCACACCTTCGTGCTGGATGTGCTGGACGGGAAGGTTCAGATGGTCCGTTCCGTCATCAACCCCGACAAGCTCGCCCACCTCGGACCGGTGGCCGACGTCTGGGCCGTCGACCGCGAAGTCCGGCGGGCTCGTCGGTCGCCGGCGTGAGTGCCCGGCCGGACCGGGGAGGCCGGCCGCCTACTCGATGAGCCCCGCGGCATGCCGCCTTCGCGCCGCCGCGTGCCGAGAGGGCGAAAGTCTGACGGCAGGCGGCAGTTTCGGAGGGCGGTTTCCATGCGCTTCGGCGACATCTCCGCCTCGGTCGTGCGCGAGCCGGAGAGGCCGTCGTGCCCCTGGCCCGGTGGCCGGATACTCCCTGCCGGCGATCACCCTCGGTTACTATGTTCGCTTATGCCGGATGCCGGAAGCGAGGGGGCACGGCGCCGTTGGCGGTCTGGTGGGGAGCGGGGAGACCGGCCTGCCGGCCAGGACTCCCCGGATTCTTCCCCACGCCGGCGGCCGGTGGTTCCCGCCTCTGAGTCCCGGAGAATTGGTCCGTGGATTATGAGGCTGAAGAGATAGGTGGCCTGGGAAAGTGTTGCAGGAGGTTGTAGCGACCCGCTATGTCACGCCTTTGCGTGAGGGGGGCTCGCTCCCCGGGATCGTCGAGGCCGACGACCTGGGTACGTACGTCATGAAGTTCACCGGAGCCGGACAGGGCCGCAAGACGCTCGTCGCGGAGGTGATCTGCGGGCAGCTCGGGCGGCGGCTCGGACTGCGCGTGCCTGAACTCGTGCAGATTCAGCTGGACCCGGTCATCGGTCTCGCCGAGCCCGACCAGGAGGTGCAGGAGCTGCTCAAGGCCAGCGGCGGGCTGAACCTCGGGATGGACTTCCTTCCCGGCTCCCTCGGGTTCGACTCGCTGGCCTATCAGGTGGACCCGCGCGAGGCCGGGCGCGTCGTCTGGTTCGACGCGCTGATCAACAACGTCGACCGGTCCTGGCGCAATCCGAACATGCTGATCTGGCACGGCGACCTGTGGCTCATCGACCACGGCGCCACCATGATCTGGCACCACAACTGGCCGGGCGCCCAGGCGTCCGCCGCCAAGCCGTACAACGCCTCCGATCACGCGCTGGCACCTTTCGGACCCGACATCGCGACGGCCGCGGCCGAGCTCGCCCCGCTGGTCACCGAGGAGCTGCTCACCGAGGTCGCGGCCGACGTCCCCGACGAATGGCTGGTCGACGAGCCGGGCTTCGAGTCGACGGACGAGCTGCGCCGTGCCTATGTGGCGGCGCTGCTGCCGCGCGCCGCCACCATTCACGAGCGGATCACCCTGGACGCGCCGACCGCGTCCAAGCCCTCCCAGGCCCCGGGCTGGCTGCTGGAGCGCCTCGCTCCCCGGCACGACGACGAGAACAGTGACAAGGGCGGCCGGCCGTGAGTGAGCGCGATGTCTTCGAGTACGCCCTCCTGCGTGTGGTGCCACGGGTCCAGCGCGGCGAGTTCTTCAACGCGGGTGTGGTGGTCTACTGCCGTGCCAAGGGGTTCGTCGCCGCCCGGACCGACCTCGACGAGGCCAAGCTCCGGGCCCTGGACCCCCGCGCCGACGTGACCGGGGTGCGGGCCGCCCTGTACGCCGTCGAGGGCGTCTGCCGAGGCGGTGCGGACGCGGGCCAGGCCGCCGGTGACGACGCCGGGCGGCGGTTCCGCTGGCTGATCGCGCCGCGCTCGACCGTCATCCAGCCCAGCCCGGTGCACAGCGGCCTCACCGCCGACCCCGCCGCCGAGGTCGAACGGCTGCTGGACCTGTTGGTGCGCTGATCGCACCCCTTCGGCGCCGCCCCCGCACTGCGCGGGGGCGGCGCCGTCCGGTGTGACATGCGCCGCTGCGTCCTCGGGCCGTTGACACCGGGTGCCAGGGCTTCTAGCGTCTCGTCTGCTGAAGGTACTAAGCGGTTGCTCAGTTGTCGGGGACGTTCTCGCGGGAATGTGCCCGACGTCCGCTGAGCCGCGATCCAAGGGCGAGGAGAGCCAAGCATGTCCACCACCGAGCAGCGCGTAGCCATCGTGACGGGAGCCGCACGGGGCATCGGTGCCGCCACCGCGGTACGCCTGGCGGCCGAGGGCCGCGCCGTCGCCGTACTCGACCTCGACGAGGCGGCCTGCAAGGACACCGTCGAGAAGATCACCGCCGCGGGCGGCCGGGCCCTCGCCGTCGGCTGCGACGTGTCGGACAGCGCTCAGGTGGAGGCCGCCGTCGCGCGGGTCGCCGCCGAGCTCGGTGCCCCGACGATCCTCGTCAACAACGCCGGTGTGCTCCGCGACAACCTGCTCTTCAAGATGAGCGAGTCCGACTGGGACATCGTGATGAACGTGCACCTCAAGGGCGCTTTCCTGATGGCCAAGGCCGTCCAGAAGCACATGGTGGACGCCAAGTTCGGCCGGATCGTCTCGCTCTCCTCCTCCTCGGCGCTCGGCAACCGCGGCCAGGCCAACTACGCCGCGGTCAAGGCGGGCCTGCAGGGCTTCACCAAGACGCTCGCCAAGGAGCTCGGCAAGTTCGGCATCACCGCCAACGCCGTGGCGCCCGGTTTCATCGTCACCGAGATGACCGCGCAGACCGCGGAGCGCGTCGGCATGGGCTTCGAGGAGTTCCAGGCCGCCGCCGCCACCCAGATCCCGGTGCAGCGCGTCGGCTTCCCCGAGGACATCGCCAACGCCATCGCCTTCTTCTCGGGTGACGACGCCGGCTTCGTCTCCGGCCAGGTCATGTACGTCGCCGGCGGACCGCTCAACTGACCCGAAGGGCTGCGGACATCATGACTGTGCAGGACAGTGGCAAGGTCGCGCTGATCACCGGGGCGAGCCGGGGCATCGGCTACGGCATCGCCGAGGCGTTCGTCGCGCGAGGCGACCGGGTGTGCATCACCGGACGGGGTGAGGACGCGCTGAAGGAGGCCGTCGAAAAGCTCGGCTCCGACCGGGTCATCGCCGTCGCGGGCAAGGCGCACGACGAGGCGCACCGGGTGGTAGCCGTGGAGCGCACCATGGAGGCGTTCGGCCGGGTCGACTTCCTGGTCAACAACGCCGGTACCAACCCGGTCTTCGGGCCGATCGCCGAACTCGACCTCAATGTGGCCCGCAAGGTCTTCGAGACGAACGTGATCTCGGCGCTCGGCTTCGCGCAGCAGACCTGGAAGGCCTGGCAGAAGGAGAACGGCGGCGCGATCGTCAACATCGCCTCCGTCGCCGGCGTCTCCGCCTCGCCGTTCATCGGCGCGTACGGCATGAGCAAGGCGGCGATGGTCAACCTGACCCTTCAGCTGGCGCACGAGTTCGCGCCGGTCGTCCGGGTCAACTCGATCGCCCCCGCGGTCGTGAAGACCAAGTTCGCCCAGGCGCTGTACGAGGGCCGTGAGGCGGAGGCGGCCGCCGCCTACCCGCTCGGCAGGCTCGGCGTCCCGGCGGACATCGGCGGGGCCGCGGCCTTCCTCACGTCGGGCCAGTCCGACTGGATCACCGGGCAGACCCTCGTCGTCGACGGCGGGATCTTCCTGAATGCCGGCGTGGGCTGAGATCGGCCTGCGCCGGTTTGGCCCTGATTGACTCAAGTGCCCCGCCAGGCCAGCTGATTGACCTGGTGGGGCACTGCGGTATGGTCTGCCGACCCATGGCTGATCGAGGAGCGTGCGCGTGTTCTACCGGGCCAGTCTGCAGGCTGCTGCAGCCCTTGCTTCCCTGTCTCTGCTGGCCGGTTGTGGTCTGCTCCCCGGCGACGGTTCGAAAGTGGACCAGAAGCTGGCGGTCGGGACCACGAGTGAGCCTTCCACACTCGACCCCGCTGCGGCCTGGGACAACTCCTGGGAGCTGATGCGCAATGTGTTCCAGACTCTCGTGAGCCTCCCCACCGGCAGTACGAGCCCGCAGCCCGACGCCGCGGACAACTGCAGGTTCACCGACACGACCAGCACCGCGTACCGCTGCGAACTGCGCAAGGGGCTGAAGTTCTCCAACGGCGAGACCCTCGACGCCGAGGCGGTGAAGTACTCCATCGACCGGATCAGCACGCTCGCAGTCAAGGGCGGCCCGATCGGGATGCTCGGCTCTCTCGACCGGGTGGAGACCAAGGGCGACGACGTCGTCATCTTCCACCTGGTCAAACCGGACGCCACCTTCCCGTTCGTGCTGACCACCCCCGCCATGTCGCTCGTGGCGCCCGGCGAGTACTCGAAGAACAAGGTCCGCAACGACGGCAAGGTGACCGGGTCCGGTCCCTACCTGCTGGACCAGTACAAGCCGGGCGACCGCTCCGTGCTGGTGCGCAACCCCCACTACAAGGGCTTCGCCGATCGCAAGAACGACGCGGTGACCATCCGGTACTTCAAGGACTCCGCCGACCTGGTCCCGGCCCTCAAGAAGGGGGACATCGACTTCACCTACCGGGGCCTGTCCGCCGAGCAGGTCGTCGGTCTTGAGGACAACAAGGACAAGAAGAGCGATCTCCAGATCGTCGAGTCGGTCGGCGCGGACATCCGCTTCCTCGTCTTCAACCCGAACGACCCGGCCGCCGGGAAGCCGGCCGTACGGCGCGCGATAGCCCAGCTCGTGGACCGTGACGCACTCGTGGCCAAGGTCTACCAGGGCACCGCCGAGCCGCTCTACTCCATGGTGCCCAAGGGCATCGCGGCACACACGACCAGCTTCTTCGACACGTTCGGCGATCCGGACGCGAAGAAGGCCAAGAAGATCCTCACGGACGCCGGTATCACCAAGCCCGTCGCGATGACGTTCTGGTTCACCACCGACCGTTACGGATCCTCGACCGCGCCCGAGTTCGCCGAGCTCAAGCGCCAGCTGGAATCCTCCGGGCTCTTCCGGATCACGTTGAAGAGCAGGCCCTGGAAGACCTTCCAGGAGGGCTTCACCAAGGGGCAGTACCCCGTCTTCGGCCGAGGATGGTTCCCCGACTTCCCGGACCCCGACAACTTCATCGCCCCGTTCGTGGGCAAGGACAGTGTCACGGGCACGCCGTACCTGAAGACCGAGATCACCAAGGAACTGCTGCCCCAGACGCGCAAGGAGAGCGACCGCGGCGCGGTCAGCAAGCAGTTCGAACGGGCCCAGAAGATCCTCGTCGACGACGTCCGGCTGCTGCCGCTGTGGCAGGGCAAGCTCTATGTGGCCGCGGGCGAGGACATCGGCGGCGGCGAGCGCGCCCTGGACCCGCAGACCGTCATGCAGATGTGGGAGATGTACCGCAAGGCCAGCTGGTAGGCGCCCCGGGGGCCCGGCCGCGCGCCGCGGCCCCTGTGGGAGTCGAGGAGTCCGCTGTCAGTGGCTCCCGGTAGGTTCTGGGATCAAGAACCGATTGTTTACCGGAGGTTGTTGACGTGACCGACACCTACGCGCTGCCCGAGTCCTGGCGCGGCGTCCTCGGCGAAGAGCTGGAGAAGCCCTACTTCAGGGAACTCACCGAATTCGTCGAGAAGGAGCGGGCCGACGGACCGGTCTATCCGCCCCGGGAGCAGGTGTTCGCGGCCCTGGAGGCGACTCCGTACGACAAGGTGAAGGTCCTGGTCCTCGGCCAGGACCCGTACCACGGCGAGGGCCAGGGCCACGGTCTGTGCTTCTCCGTCCGGCCCGGTGTGAAGACGCCGCCGTCGCTGCGCAACATCTACAAGGAGATGAAGGAGGAGCTCGGCCTGCCGGTGCCGGACAACGGATATCTGATGCCGTGGGCCGAGCAGGGCGTGCTCCTCCTCAACGCGGTGCTGACCGTGCGCGCGGGCGAGGCCAATTCGCACAAGGGCAAGGGCTGGGAGAAGGTCACCGACGCCGTGATCCGTGCCGTTGCCTCACGGCCCGACCCGGCGGTCTTCGTGCTCTGGGGCAACTACGCGCAGAAGAAGCTCCCACTGATCGACGAGGAGCGCCATGTCGTGGTGAAGGGCGCGCACCCTTCACCGCTCTCGGCGAAGAAGTTCTTCGGCTCGCGCCCGTTCACACAGATCAACGAGGCGGTCGCGGCGCAGGGGCACCAGCCCATCGACTGGCGCATCCCCGACCTGGGGTGAAGGCTCGCCCGAGTGCGCGTGCACGCTGCCGCGGCTGGCGTCGAATCGGATGTAACCGGATGGAACCGGCAGAAACTGCCATGATCCATAAGGAATCATCCGGAGTGGGTCGGCATCGGCCGATCGGCCGGGCGCGGGCGGACAGGTGCGAGGGAGACCGTAGTGACGGAGCAGCAGGAGGCGTCGCCGGACGTCGTCATGACCAGAATCGGCCAGGCGATCATGCTGCTCCACGGCGGCGACCGCGAGGAGGCCCGCAACCGCTTCGGCGCGCTCTGGGAGGAGATCGGTGCGGGGGGTGACGCGTTGCACCGGGTCACCCTCGCGCACTACATGGCCGACACCCAGGACGACCCCGTCGACGAACTGGTCTGGGATCTGCGGGCCCTTACGGCCGCGGAGGCACTGACGGCCGAGCGTGCGCCGCAGCACCGGGACACACTCGCGGTGCGTGCGTTCCGCCCCTCGCTGCACCTCAGCCTCGCAGCGGACTATGTGAGGCTCCGGCGCCCCGCAGCCGCCCGGTTCCATCTGGACCGGGCGCGAGAGGCTTCGGGCGTCCTCGCGGAGGACGGTGCGGACGACGGGTACGGCGGAGGTGTCCGGGCCGCCATCGGCCGCCTTGAGCTGCGGTTGCGGGAGCTCTGACCTCCCGGCCGGCCACAGGCGTGCGGGGGAGTCCGGGAAACGGCGGCCCGCCCCCGCAGGGCCACCCGACGCCGGCCGCCCTGCGCGGGGCCGCCGCTCAGTGGCCGTACGCGTCGTCGCAGATCCGCGACTGCGGACTGCCCGCCGGCCAGTGCCCGTACCCCCGGCCCAAGGCGCATACGTCGGCTCCGGTCACCGGTACGGGCAGAGCCGGGACGGGGACGTGGACGGGCGGCGCGGTCCGGCGCGGCTCCGGGCGGGCCTGACCGGGATGGTGCTGCTGCGGGGGCCGCGGCCCGCCGTCCAGGGCTGCGGGGGGCGACGGGGCCGCCCTGCGGGAGGCCGGGGGCGAGGGCTTCGGATCCGGCAGCGCTTCCAGTGTGTCGCGTACCGGAGGCCGGATGATCTGCGGGTCCAGCTCCTGGGCCGGCCGGCTGCTCTCAGGGTGTGCCGGCGCGCTCGGCGACGGTTGTACGGACACGCACCCGGACAGGGCCGTGACAGCCACGCCGACGAGGAGCTTCACGGTGGTTCTGGTTCGATGCACCTGATCAACTCTGCGGTGCGGAGGCGCTGTCGGGCGAGCAGGGGAGCCCGGATTGGCTCGCACGAGTGACCCGGTCAGCGTGGTGCCCCGCGTGTCGCCGGTCTCCGGCCGCCAGCCTTCTCGTAGGCGCCTCCGGTGGCTCCGGCCCGCTCGTACGCGTCCCCGGCCGATGCGGCCCGCCTCTTCCTCGGCGGCTGCCGCGTAACGGACTTCCCGATGCCCTCGGCGTTCCGGTCGGGCACGGGTCGGTCCCGGGTACGTTCGACGGCATCGCCGACCGGCCGCCCGCGCAGCACCCGTATGCTGCCCGGACGAAGGACGCGCAGGTCCGGCCGGGGCGCTCCCACCGGGAAAACCGCGACGTGCGGCCATGACGAGGAAGACCGCGACGTGCGGCACTGAACAGTGAGAAGGAGACCACGTGAAGGTCGGCTGCATCGGGCTCGGCGACATCGCGCAGAAGGCGTACCTGCCGGTACTCACCGCCCTGCCTGGGGTCGAACTGCATCTGCAGACCCGCACGCCCGCCACCCTGGCCTCGGTGGCAGCCGCCCACCGCATCCCGGCCGGGCAGTGCCACACCGACCTCGACTCCCTGCTCGCCCAGGGCCTGGACGCGGCGTTCGTCCACGCTCCGACCGCCGTGCACCCCGAGATCACCGGCCGGCTGCTCGAAGCGGGCGTCCCCACCTACGTCGACAAGCCGCTGGCCTACGAACTCGACGAGTCCGAGCGCCTGGTGGAGCTCGCCGAAGCACACGGCGTCTCCCTCGCGGTCGGCTTCAACCGGCGGGTGGCACCCGGCTACGCGCAGTGCGTCGAGCACCCGCGCGAGCTGATCCTCATGCAGAAGAACCGGGTCGGTCTGCCGGAGGAGCCGAGGACCATGGTTCTCGACGACTTCATCCACGTCGTCGACACACTGCGCTTCCTGGCTCCCGGACCCATTGAGCAGACCGTCGTCCGGGCCAGGATCCGTGACGGCCTGATGCACCACGTCGTGCTCCAGCTGTCCGGCGACGGCTTCACCGCCATCGGGGCGATGAACCGGCTCAGCGGCTCGACCGAGGAACGGCTCGAGGTCTCGGGCCAGGACTCCAAGCGCGAAGTGCTCAACCTCGCCGAGGTGATCGACCACAAGGGCCAGCCGAGCGTGCGGCGGCGCGGTGACTGGGTGCCGGTGGCCCGGCAGCGCGGCATTGAGCAGAGCGTCCTGGCGTTCCTGGACGCCGTGCGGACAGGAACGCTGCTGAGCGCCCGGGACGCTCTTCAGACGCACGAACTGTGCGAGCGCGTCCTGCGGGACATCGACTGCGCGTAGCACCCGCGTCCGGTGGGCCGCCGACGGTACCGGCGGGGGCTCCGGATGCGCACGGACCGGCCCCGATGCAGGCTGGGTGGATGGACCACCGGCCCGTGGAGGTGACCTGGTGAAGCCCCACCGTGAGCCACCGGGCTGGGGTGCCCTCCAGCCCCCTCCCGGCTACTACTCGGCCGACGGGCGTCCGCCCGACGCCATGCAGCGTGCCCTGATCCTCGACTGGGCGGTCAACCAGCGGATCGCCGGCGGCTGGCGGGTGGAGTCCCGCTCCGAGACTCAGGTCGTCATGGTCCGGGGCCGGCTGCCGAACCATGTGCTGCACGCCGTTCTGACGGCCTTCACCTGCTTCCTCTGGGCCCCGGTGTGGCTGGTTCTCGGTGTGACCGGCAAGGTCGAACGGGTCGCACTCACGGTCGACGCCATGGGCGACATCGTCACGGTGCATGGACCGGGCCGCACCGCCTGAGACCCTCCAGGAATCGGACCGCCAGGGCACCGGACCGCCCGCGCGCCGGACTCGCCATGCCCGCGCGCCGGACTCACTGAGGTGCGGACTCCGCCGGACTCACTGAGGTACGGACTCCGCCGGAGGCCCGGCAGCGGTGGGGCCGGAGCCCACCGGCGCCGCACCACCGGCCGGGACCACCGAGGCCACCTCGCCCACCGGCCCCGCCGGACCACGCCCGCGCACGGACCGTACGCCCTCGAAGGCGCAGAAGGCGGCCAGCACACCAAGCGCCCCGTACAGCGGCCAGTCGCCCAGCCGCACATACAGCGTCGTGCCCCGGGCCAGCGGCACGTCGTACACCGCCGCCCCGCTCGTGTCCGTACCGAGCGGAGCCCCTGCGCGCTGCCCCTGAGGGCCGTACACCGCGCTGACGCCCGTGAGGGTGGCGTGCACCATCGGGCGGCCGTTCTCGGCCGCCCGCAGCGCGCCGAGCGAGGCGTGCTGGGCGGGCGCCCAGCTGTGCTGGAACGAGGACGTGGACGACTGGGCGATCAGCAGCCGGGCGCCGTCACGGGTCAGCCGCCGGCTCATGTCGGGGAAGGCGGACTCGAAGCACACGAGGGGACCGATCCGCAGGCCGTGCGCGCCGGGCAGTGTCATGGTCACCGGACCCGTACCGCGCAGGCGGTCCTCGCCCGCCGCCTTGCCCATCGAGGTGGCCCACCCGAGCGCCGAGCGGGCCGGGACGTACTCGCCGAAGGGGACCAGACGCATCTTGTCGTAGCGGTCCCCGGTCAGACCCTGCGGACCCACCAGCACAGCGCTCTTGAAGATTCCGGTCCGGCCCGACGCATCGGTCTGCCGGGCATCCACGTTCACCAGCACATCCGCGCCCACCAGGCGCGACAGCGCGGCAAGCCGGGCGGTGACATCGGGCCGCCGCACCGGATCGACGCCGACGCTGCTCTCACCCCACACGACCAGGTCGAGATCCTGGCCCGCAAGCGAACGCGTCAGCTCCTCGCTGCGCGCGAAGCGGTTCCGTACGCTGCCGGGCCCCTCGATGACGCCGGGCTGTACGACGGCGATCCGGGCGGTCCCGGCGCGCTCCGGCCGCGGCGCCCACACCCACACCGAGCCCACGGCCACGGCTGCCACCACGAGCGCGACAACAGCCGTCGCACGGGCGGCGGGGCCCGTGAGCAGCAGGACGAACGCCGTGTTCACCGCGACCACGAGCAGGCTCACCAGCCAGACCCCGCCCACCGACGCAAGCCGGAGCGCCGGCGGTACCTGCCACTGGCTCGCGCCGAGCAGCCCCCAGGGGCCGCCGAGCCCCTCCCAGGAGCGGACCGCCTCGATCATCAGCCAGCCGCACGGAACCAGGGCCACGGCTGCCACGACCCCGCTGCCGGAGACCGTCCCTCGCAGCAGCCGGCCCGCCAACAGCCCCCACGGGGCCCACAGAAGACCGAGCAGGGCCGCCAGCACCACGATGAACACATGCAGGCTCGGCATCAGCCAGTGGTGCACCGCCAGCATGTAACCGGTCCCGCCGAGCCAGCCGTCGAGCGCCGCCCTGCGCCCCGTACCGGCGGACCGGATCAGCAGCAGCAACGGGACCAGGGCGACGCAGGCCAGCCACCACAGCCCCGGCGCGGGGAACGCGAGAGCCGGCAGCGCTCCGGCCAGGAGCGCGGCGCCTCCGCGCCCGGGGGCCGAGCCGAGTATCCGGTTGCCCCGACCGCGCCACCCAGCCCCGCTCGGCATGCCGCGCCTCCTCGTCCTGCCAGGTGGCAGGCATCATCCTTGAATCCGTTCCCCTGTTGTTCCCCCAGTGTGGGGCAGTGGAAGCAAGTCGGCGCGGATCATGGCGCATCACGGGCGGATCACCGCGGGCGGACTGCCGGGCGGATCACCGGGCGCCGAGGGCGCCCGACAGGCTTCGCCACTTCTCGTGGACCGTCACGCCCTGGATCCGCCATCCGGCGGCGGTACGGAGCAGCTCGAAGGCATACCGCCCGCCCGAGACGAAGTTGGGCGCGGTCTCACCGTCCGAGGCACCCGCACCCCCGTCCGGTCCGCTCACGAGCCGCATCGGGTTCGTGTAGTCGGCCTGCACGCGGGCACGGTCGCCCGGATAGCCGCCGAGATCCTGAAGGTCCAGGCGGCGGTTGACTATCAGGTGCTGCCGTACGGGGAAGAGCAGCATGGTCTCCGAGAGCCATTGCGCAACCTCGGCGGCGGCACCCTCGATGCCGCCGGCGGTGCGGTAGTCGGCACGCCCCTCCTTGGTGAACAGGGCCCGGTAGTCCTGCCACGCACCGTCGTCCACCGCCACCGCGTAGCCGGTGATCACTGCATCGATGGAGAGCCGGTCCATCACGGTCGAGAGATCCACGCGCTGCGTCATCGGGTCAGTGTGGGCCCACGGGCGGCAGGGGCCAAGGGCCGTGCAGCCCCTGGCGGGCCAGGAGGGGCAGGAACCGGCCGCCGAAGGGCCCGGCGGCCGGGCGGGGGCCGTGCGGCGGCTCAGCAGGGCACCACGGCCACCGGACCGAGCGCGTGCGTGAGCGTCGTCTGCGCCACCGGGGAGAGACCGAGCCCGAGGGATTCGCCGCCCTTGCGCCTGCCGATCACCGTCAGGGCAGCGGTCGCCGACGCGGTCACCAAGGTGCGTGACGCGGAGCCGTTGACGGGCTCCTTCATGACCTCGACCTGCGGATACCTCTCGCGCCAGCCCGCCGTCAGCTCGGCCAGCGAACGCTCGGCGGCGTCGGCCGCCGCGTCCCGGTCGAAGACGGGGCCGCCGGAGAGCATCGACGAGAACATCGTCCAGCCGTGCACGATCCGCAGCCGCGCGCCGGGACGAGCCGTCGCCGTCTCGAACGCGAACTCCAGCACCGCCTCGCTGCTCTCGTCCGCGGCCACCCCGGCGACGACGTCCCGGCAGGACTCCTCGGCGCCCGCGCCCGGCTCCTCGTCCGGCTGCCCGCCGTTGACGACGACCACGGGGCAAGCGGCCATCGAGGCGGTCGCCAGGCTGTTGGAGCCCAGCATCAGTGAGCGGAACCCGCCGAGTCCACGTGATCCGAGCACCACCAGCGACGCGTCACGACTGAGCGAGACCAGCGCTGCCGACGGGAAGTCGAGCGGTGCGAGGGTCGTGGGACGCAGTCCGGGAGCGACCTGGTTCACGCGGCGTACGGACCGGTCGAGGAGCTCCCGCGCCTCACGCTCCTGAGCCTCCTGGCCGGTACGCCGGGTCAGGAGGCGGACATGCACGACCATCAGGGGAAGCCCCCGCCCGGCCGCCTCACGGGCCGCCCAGTCCAGCGCGTCGCGGCTGTGCGTGGACCCGTCGACCGCGGCGATCACGGGAAGACCGGAACTGGTCATGCGTGCCTCCGGTGGTGCGGTGGTACCTGCTCCGGGCCCGTCCGTCCGCGTGGCGCTGCGGCGCCCTGCCCCGTCGGGCCCCGCCTCGTACGCTACGGCCGGTCGGCCGCCACCGCAGGGCCTGGCCCCGGCACGGCGGACCGGCCGGGGCCGTTGTCCTCGTCGGCCGGTGCGCCTGCACCTATGCTCGCGGGATGGAGCAGAGCGAAGTCGTGAAACGTGTGATCGGCATCCTCACCGAAGCGGGCGAGATGCGCCGCCTCTTGGAGGAGAACCCGGACCGTGACGACCCCAGCACCGATTCGACCGTGGTGACCGCGCTTCTCAACGAGACGATGCCGCGGATCGCGATCCCCGAGAACGCCACGATCGAGGACGTGGTGGTGCTGGTCGGCAGGGAGGTCGGCGGCGCGGTGGAGCAACTCGTCGGCGCGTTCACTCTGGCGTTCGCGATGCTGGCGCAGGTGCACGACTCCGGGCAGACGGACGTGTCCTCCGCCGACGTGCTCCAGGACCTCGCCCTGCGGGCCGAGCAGTTCGGTTCGGAAGGACAGGGAGGACCGGGGGACCCGGAGGCGTAGGAAGGAGCGGGAGGGCCGGACGCCATACTCGGCGTCATGCGCATCGACTTCGATCCCGGGACCACCGATACCGGCGCGTTCTACCGGCTGCTCACCGCCGTGGTCGTCCCCCGGCCCATCGCATGGGTCTCCACCGTCACCCCCGACGGCGAGACGGCCAACCTGGCCCCCCACTCCTTCTTCACGATCGCCTGCGTCACCCCGCCCGTCGTGCAGTTCACCTCGGTGGGACGCAAGGACACGCTGCTCAACATCGAGACGACCGGCTCCTTCGTGGTCAACTTCGCCCCGGAACACCTCTTCGAGCAGATCAATGCCACGGCGACCGACTTCCCGCGCGGAATAAGCGAGTTCGAGGCCGTGGGTGTCGAGCGGGAACCCAGCCTGCGGGTGAAGCCGCCGCGCGTGGCGGGCTCACCCGTCGCGCTGGAATGCGAACTGCACAGCACGGTCCTGCTCGGCGACTCCACCGTCGTGTTCGGCCGCGTGGTGCACGCCGCGGTCGACGAGGCCGTCATGACGGGCGGCCATCCGGAGATCGCCGCGCTGCGCCCGCTGACCCGGCTCGGCAAGGACGAGTGGGGAACCCTGGGGGGCGTACGGGAGATCTCCCGCGTCCCGTACACCCGGTGGCAGGAGGACCGCGAGGTGCGCTGACGCGGCTGTGCAGGCGAATGACGGGCGGGACCGGGCGACGGTGCCGACCGCCGGGGCCGGGACAGCGGATACTCTCAGCATGCCTCGTCGGATACCGGTGCCCTGGTGGGTGTGGGACCGGGACGGTGCCACACACCCCGTTGCCGCCGCGGTCCGAGGACCGGACGGTGCCTCGGGGCCCTCAGAAGCAACTGCGAAGCAACAGGAGACCCGATGGCTGAAACCCCGCCCCGCCAGGTTCAGCGGCGCTCGGACGAGAGCGCGGCGGGCTCGGCGTCCGAGGCCCCGGGCCGAGTCGAGGCCGTGCCGACACCGCGCTACCAGGGGCTGTTCGTCGAGCCCGATCTTCCGCCCTTCGTCGAGGCCGACTGACACCACCCGCTCAGAGGCCGGTGCTGCCCCCGTGCCCGCTCCGGCGGGTACGGGGGCAGCACCGTGTCCGGGGCCGGACAGCCCCGGGGTGCGGACGCACCGTCTGCCGGGGTGGCGGCCGTTCAGGCCGCTGCGAAGTCGTGGGCGGCGGCACCCTGCCACTCGACGAGCGACGGGGTGTCGAGGGCTCGTGCCGGGTCCGCCATTCCGGCGTCGGCGAGGAACACGATGACGTCGTGATCGCTGTGGGCGAGCCCGAGCCTCTCCTCGCGGCCGGCGAGGTGCACGGTGACGAGCCGCGCGCCGGAGGGTGTGGGCCGGTGGATCACAATCGGGGGAGTAGCCATACATCCAGCCTGGCCCCGTGCGCGCCGGCCCGCATCCGGTTCGGGTGCGGGGGCGGGGCGGGGGCGGGGAAACGGCCCGGACCCGCCCGCGTACGGCACCGGCCCGGGACTGCGTAAGGCACTGAGTACGGAACTGCGTACCGCACCGGACCGCATCGCCCCACGGGTGGTGCCGGGACCCGGGACGGACCCCTTGGGCGGGCCGGCTCGTCCGCCCGGTACCCGCCCCTCACATGCCCGGCGCGCCGGCTGGGTCAGCGCCGGCGCCAGACCAGCGTGTAGCGCCAGAAGAGCCGCCGCCGCAGGCGTGCACCCGGCAGTTCGTGCCGGGCTTCGCCGACGATGGCCGCGAAGTTCATGGTTGCCGGCCGGGTCGGGGCAGTCATCGAGGCCGGACGCGGTGAAGTGCGGCCCTTGGTCCTGATCCATGCCATGGCGACATTCGACGGAATGGCGAGGGCTTCGATCAGGTGGTCGCTCGGGGACCGAGGACGGTAGAGGCCGATGACCACCAGGGTTCCGCCGGGTGCCAGGTGTTGCCGGAAGCGGGCGACGGCGTCGCTGAACGGCAGGTGGTGGAGGGTGGCGACACAGGTGATGACGTCGTAGGGGCCGGGAGGTATGTCGTTCAGCGCGTCTCCGACGGCGAAGGTCACCCGGGCCTCGGCGGGGGTGAGCTCACGCGCGCGGGCGACGATGGCGGCGTCGGCATCGATGCCGTGCACCGCTTCGGCCCGTGAGGCAAGGAGCCTGGCCAGGTCACCGCTGCCCGAGCCGATGTCCAGTGCGCTGTCGAAGCGTCTCGGGAGCCGTCGCAGGATCAGCCGGTGGTAGTGGGCGTTGTGATCCCAGGGATGGGCGGCGTGGAACCGTTCAAGTGCGCGCAGGACGCGGGGCAGTGGTGACTTCACGGTGTGAGTCCATCAGACGCCGCTCCTCCGGAGCACCGTGGAACCCGGTGACGGCGATGACACCGTCAGCGGACTGAGCCCGGAGGCTCGCGGAGGCGCATCCGGAATCCGTAAGTGGCCCTTGCCCATGCGCCATCGGCCATCGGGCGTGAGCGGGCCTCCTTGAGGTACCGCGCAGCTCCGGAGTGCGCCGGGTCAGCGTTTGATACGGCTGCGCAGGGCGAGGACGGCAAGGGCGAGCAGCACGGGCTCGGTGAAACGGCTGACCATCTCCGTGTACGTGCCCCAGGTGGTGAGGTCCTGGCCGCTGGCCCGGAACACGACAGAGTTCAGGACCACCTGAACCGCCTTGTCGGCCCGTTCCCCGGTGAAGCGGTCTCCGGCAGGCAGCGTCAGCCGGGGGTCCTCCCTGTCCACCGTCAGCGTCACCCGCCCACCACCAGGAGGGACCGTGCCCGTGGCGACCTGCCGCGGCGAGGAGTCGGGCAGACCGAGAGCCATCATCAGCACGACGGTGACCGCCACGGCGGCGAGCAGCCAGCCGAGCGCTCGCGAGGCACGTAAGCCGTATCCGGAGAGCAGCCAGTATCCCCACAGCAGGAACCGTTCGCCGGCGGTGGTATCGACGTGGTCGTGCCGGCGCATTTCCATCTCGCCGTAGTAGAAGTCGGCCGCGCCCGGTTCGTTCTTGGCATCCTCGAACGCCTTGCGCAGCTGCCGGTAGAGAGCGGCCACGTCCTCCGGGTCGGGGGTGAGGGCAGGGTCGGGATGGTGCGGACCGGGGTGCCAGTCCCGGGGAGACGGCGGACGCTGAGTCGTGGGGGCGGGTTGGCCGGCCGTCTGCGCGCGCCAGTGGTGCTCCTCGGCCAGGGTGCGCCGGCGGCTCCAGCGATGCGGCCGTACGAGGTGGCGGCGATGGAGGCCGGCGGGGGTCGAAGCGAAGGTGCAGCGGCCTTCCAGCCGGAGCTGGTCCAGATGGAACGCCCCGGCGAACAGGCACCCGGCCAGGTCGGTGTCGGCCAGTACCAGGTGCGCGGCGTCCACCCCGCGCACGGAAGTCACCCGCACTCCTGTCGGGCCTGCCAGGAGGCGTTCCACCACGGCCGTACCGGAGTCGGTGACGAACGGGGCTGGATGGGCGGTGACCGAGACAGGGAACTGCAGCACCGCATGGCTGAGGTCCACGCTCGCGTACCGCAGACGCAAGGTCGCTGTGGATTCCCAACGAGTCCTCTCGCAGTCCAGTTTCCGTGCGGCTATCTCCAGCGTCACGGGAACGTCGAAAACAGCTCCGGACAGGTCGACCTTGCCCGCGCACACCACCGGGCCGAAGCGAGGCAGCTCGGAGAATCGGACGGCTGGGAAGAGTGCCTGGCCGGAGAAGTGGTTGTTCGTGAACGAGACGCCGGTGGAGAACTGTGCCGCGGTGAAGCAGGCGTCGCCGGTGAACTCTGCGTCGTCGAACCAGGTGTTGCCGTTGAACTGCGCATCATGAAAGTGGGCGTCTCCGGAGAATCGCGTGCCCTTGAAAAGGGTGACGCCGGAGAATTGTGAGGCGCTGAAGTGAGCCGGGCCGGTGAACTGCGCGTAGTCGAACGAAGCGGCGTCGGAGAAGTGGGCTGAGTCGAACGTGGCGGTACCGGAGAAGCGTGCCCGAGTGAAGCGGGCATCGCCTTGGATTCGGGTGTCGGTGAACCAGGTGCTGCCGGATGACTCTGCATCGTGGAACGAGATTCCGCCGGAGACCCGGACCTTGCAGAAATTAGCTCCTGCGGCCATGTGGGCGCCGTCAAAAATTGCGCTTCCGGTGATCTGTGCCTCGTCGAAGTCGGCGCCTGCGAAGAATTGAGCCTGACTGAAATTGGCGCCGCTGCGGAAACTTGCCCCGACGAAGTCGGCAGCTCCGGAGAATTGCGTGTCGTTGAATTGTGCGACGTCGGCGAACTGTGCCCCGCGAAAGTGCGCCCTGCCGAAACGAGACATCTCGGCCGCCGGATCGTGGAGGGCTCGGCGAAGGGCGTCGAGGAGCGGCCCGGTGAACGCCGTGTCCCGGTGGTCGATGTCGGCGCCGGGGGCCAGGCTCGCGAGATAGGCGTCGCGGCCGGCGTCGGCGATGTGCGCCAGGCATCGGGTGTGACCCGGAACAAGTGTGCCGGAGCACCCCAGGAACCCGGCCCCGAGGTTCGCGTCGTAGCCGCAGATCTGTCCCGGCAACGGGGCCGGGTCCGGAGCCGGTGTGGGGCTCATTTCGGCAACTCCCGAGGTGCGTCGAATCATGAGGGGCAGGAGGGGCCTCTCCGACCGTCGAGCCCCGGGTGGCGCAGCCTAGGAGCGCGTCTCGGCAACCGGCAACCCGCCTGCTTCGTACGCTCTTTCGTGCGGGACGTTCCCGGGGCGGCCGGAACGAGGAAGCCGGCTAAGGGCTGTCCCGCAATACCTGGCGGGCGCACGACGACAGCTACGGCACCTCGCCGCGTTGTCGGAACGCCCGAATACATCCAGTATGCGGGCGCCCCTCCGCCTTGCGATGCACCGCATCTGACGCCGCGCGCTGATCCACCAGGTATTGCGGGACAGCCCTTACGGCCGCGTTCCCACCGCCGCTGTCCGCGCCGTCTTCGGTGACAGTGGCGCCCGGCTCGCCGGCACCTGGCACGGGCCGGAGCGTGCGTCATGGCGGAGCAACTGACGGCCGGTGAGGTGCCGAATGCGCCGGCAGCCGAGGGTGTGACGGCGAGACAGGCCGCAGACCTCAGGGTGTGTCCGGAGGATCAGGCCTCAGCGCCCTTGCCCGTATTCGATGGGCGTGCGGGTCGGCAGACCGCGCAGGAGGGTGTCCAGATACAGGTCGAACCTCGGCGCCGGGTTGCCGAGGCCCGGGTCGCCGGCGGTCGCGCCCAGCCACTGCACCACCCCGAGCCCGAACACGTACCAGCTCTGCTCGGCCTGTTCCTCGTCGGCGCCGGCCGCCCGGAATGCCGCGACGACCTTTCCTTTCAACCGCCCGAAGGACGTCGCGTGACGACGGTGTGGACGGGCGACATGAGCGGCGTACCCGGGCACGGACAGGAACTCGTCGTGCATCGCCCATGCGAGCCGTGCCAGCCACTGGCGCCAGTCGTCGGGACCCGGTTCCTCCGCGGGCAGCACCCGTTCCACCATGACCTCGCTGACCAGGTCGAGCACCCCGTTTCGATCGGGGACCCAGCGATACAGGGACGAGTGCGAGACGCCGAGTCTGGTCGCCAGTTCCCGCATGGTCAGCGTTGCCACGTCCCCCTGGAGCGCGGCCTCGACGATCCGCTCGTGGCTCAGGCGCGGGGGCCGCCCAGGGCCGGTTCCGGTCTGCTTCATCGCGGCAAGACTATGCGAACCTCATTAGTGACCAATGGTCGCTAATGAGGTTAGGCTCTCCCCATGAAGATGGATGTGCACCAGATGGACGCGACCGGGCTGCCCATGGCCGAGGCTCAGGAACTCGTCCTTCGTGAATTGCGGAGGCTCACCGAGCGGGCCCGGCCCTTCGCGGCCGTCCTGCTGATGCCCGCCCCGCCGCAACAGCCCGGTGGCCCGCCCGCCACCAACCGGATCCGCGCCCTCAAGGAGATCCGTCCCGGGCTCACGGCCCACTGCCGCGGCCTTGCTTTCGTTGCACCGGCGGAGATCCCCGCCGAGCGGACCAAGGCGATTCACAGCGGGGCCACACTCTGGGGCTGCCCGACGACCGCCACCCAGGACGTGGCCGAGGCCCGGTCTTGGGCGCGGAGCCGCCTCACCGGAAACGCCGAGGCCCCGCGAGCCGTCATTCCTCCCGGCCGGGACGGGCAGAAACCGGCCCGGCGTCAGGGCCTGTCCGGCCGTTGTCGTGGTGCGGGGTTCATGACGGCTCGTGGTCCGTTCACCGGCGGCACGGCCTGGTGACGGGAGCCTCGTCGGCCTCGTCGCGGGAGGGCTGTTGCGGCGGTAGGGGCACGCCTTGCCGCCGCCGACAGGCTGGTGGCCTCCGCCAACGCGATCGGCGGAGGCCACCGGGCTCCCTGCGTGCACCGTGCTCATCCGGGGTACGTCACCCCGGATGAGGCCCCGACAGCACCTGAACGATGCCGGCCGATATCGGGCTCAGCAGTGCCTGGTCAGCTTCACGCCGAAGGTGTTGGCCATTTTGGGAGTCGTCTCGAAGGCCTTCGCCTGACCGTTCGCGTTGTACACGACCGGGGTGCCGGAGAATGTGAACGTCACACGCACGAAGCAATCGTCGCCATCGTCGAGGTCGGTCAGGACTCCTGAGACCATCGACCAGGTATGGGTACCGACCGGCGCCGAGCACCTCGTGTATTTGACCTTGCCCCAGGACGTCTGGGTCGTCTTTGCCTTGCCGCACTTGTAGCTTCCGGCCGTGGCGGGTGCTGCCGTTGCCACGGACAGACCTGCTACCGCGACAGCGGTGCTGCCGAGGAGCGCGATTGAGCGTCGCAGACTCGTCATAACAATCCCCCGAGTGTTGTGGATGGACCTGCGCCCATCAGTCTGCCGCAATCTTTGCCCCTTTATGGCCTGGATTTGGGAATCCGAAGGGTCCGGGCTCCGGTCCGCCGTCGGCGTTGTGCCGGAACGACGCTTTCCGCACAGGGATCGGACGCCCGCCATCTGGCGTCCATGTACGGACACGGTTCGCCGTCTGTCCTCGCACCTCGGCCCATTCCCATGTATGCGGGGAGCGGACCGAGCCGGTCACAGGCGTGCGAAGCTCAGGGGACCGTCCCCGCGCGTACCACCCGGGGCTGCCGCGTTGCCGATGTTGCGCCATGGAGAGTGCTGATCTGATGGACCGGACCTTGTATGCCGAGAGCTTCGTCGAGCGCCGTGACGGTGAGGCACCTGAGACCCTGCGGTGGCTCTCCGGGATGTACAGGGCCGCCGCGGCGCGGCTGGAGAAGCTGGAGCGGGAGGCAGAGTACAGATATCCGGGGGTCTTCGAGCGCCTGGACGCGGAACGTGCGGCAGCCGAGGGCGCTCTCCCCTCGTGGTGCTGGCTTCCGGTGGCCCGGGTCCAAGAGGTGCTGGCGCACTACCGCACCGGCCACGGCACGGGTGCCGAAGGCACCTTCCCGTCAGCACGGAGTTCGGTCGATGCCACGCGGCTGGCGTCGATCGGGGCCTGGCGGGCCGCAGGGCGGCACATGGTCCACCCGGACGACGCGCTCATCGCCTGGCCGCCGGAGGAAACCTGCGAAGCGGGTGACCAGTTGCCCGCCGGACTGCCCGGGCGGTGGCCTCTCTTCGGCCTGTACGTGGTCTTTCTGTCCCCGAACCCGGCTGTCCAGGCCGAGGGAGGCTTTCTGCACCTGGAGTGGGACGAGCAAGAGCAGCAGGCCGTATTGCGCGTCATGCCCGACACGGAGCCGGTTGCCGAACTGGATCGGCTGGATACCCAGTCGCTCCACCTGGTGGGCGAGACAATTCTTGAGGCGGCCCGCGGGACTGCTCGCGCCGCCGGGCCGGACACGCTCCGTACTCCGGTCTCGGGTGGTGGCCCGGACTGGGCAGCGGCACGCCTGGCAGGACAGAGCCGGTTCTGGGTACGGGCAGCTGGCAAGCTGACCTCGCCACAGGTCGCCTTCACGGACGCCGCACAGGTCCTGGATCGCGCCCCGGGGGCCCTGTGGCCCCCCGAACAGGCGGAGACGAAGGGACGAAGGGCGCCTCTGCTGTGGCTGGCGGTCGCGGCACCCGCGTAGTCCTGTGTGGAGGTGCTGACCGGCCCGCGCACGGACAATCGCGCGGGCCGGCCACCCCCGCAGTGGCTGCTTCCGAAGAGCCTGACCAGGTGCTGCGTGTGGGGGGTATTCCGCATCCCCAGTGGGAGACAAGTGGGAGATGATCATGGCGTGGTGCTGCAATCAGGCACTGGGAAGTGCTGGACAGCGCTGCCTGTGCGGCCCGGTCTCAGCCGCCGGATTCACCCGCGTGCGGGCTCAGAGCCCCCGCGCCGACCAGGATGAACAGCAGAATGCCCAGCGCGATGCGGTAGATCACGAACGGCATGAAGCTCTTGGTGGTGATGAACTTCATGAACCAGGCGATGACCGCGTACCCCACGCCGAACGCGATGAAGGTCGCGAAGATCGTCGGGCCCCATGAAACATGGCCCTCGCCCGCGTCCTTGAGCTCGAAGACGCCGGAGGCGAGCACCGCCGGAATGGCGAGCAGGAACGAGTAACGTGCCGCCGCCTCGCGGGTGTATCCCATCAGCAGACCACCGCTGATCGTTGCGCCCGACCGGGAGACGCCCGGGATCAGGGCCATCGCCTGGCAGAAGCCGAAGATCAGGCCGTCCTTGACGCCGAGCTCCTTGAGCGACTTGCGCTCCTTGATGGCCCGGTGCTTGCCGCCGGCCTCGTCGCGTGCGGCAAGGCGGTCGGCGATGCCGAGGACGATGCCCATCACGATCAGGGTGGTGGCGATCAGGCGCAGATCGCGGAACGGTCCCTCGATCTGGTCCTTGAACGTCACACCGAGCACGCCGATGGGAATCGAGCCGACGATGACCAGCCAGCCCATCTGCGCGTCGTGGTCACTGCGCATCGAACGGTTCGTCAGCGACCTGAACCACGCCGAGACGATGCGGACGATGTCCTTGCGGAAGTAGATGAGGACCGCGGCCTCCGTGCCGATCTGGGTGATCGCGGTGAACGCCGCGCCAGGATCGTGCCAGCCGGCGAACGCCGCGGTGAGCCGCAGATGTGCGCTGGAGGAGATCGGCAGGAACTCGGTCAGTCCTTGAACGAGGCCGAGGACGAACGATTCGAACCAGCTCATGGGGGTTGGGCCATCCCGGAGTGATCATGCATCGGCCGACGGCGTGGAGCCGTCGGCGGCGTGCGGATTGCGGTCGTGCGATACCAGGGCCGCACCGGGCCCGGAGATCGTCAGTCGGTCGCGGGCAGCGTATCGCTCCCGGATGAACACGGCGACGACTGCCCCCGCGCAGCAAGCCCCGTCACCCCGCGCCCAGCCGGTGGCGGCGGCGCCAGGCGACCACGGCCCCGCCCGCGCCGGTCAGCACGATGAAGCCCATCGCGGCCAGGAAGGCAGGCGAGGTCGGAGAGGAGGCCGAGCTTCCCGCCACGACGTACGCGGCCGTGTTCGGGATCGACCCGAGACCGGTCGCGACGAGGAACGGCGGATACCCCATGCGCGAGACGGCGGCGCAGTAGTTGGCGGCGGCGAACGGCACCCCGGGGAACAGCCGCAGCGCCAGCATCGAGCGGAATCCGTGCCGGCTCAGCTGACCGTCCGCCGCCCGCATCCAGCGCCCGCGCAGCAGCGTACGCAGCGCCTCCTGCCCCAGGACCCGGCCGAGCATGAACGAGATACCCGCGCCCAGCACCGTTCCCCCCAGCGCAGCCGCCAGTCCCGCCTGTGAGCCGAACAGCGCACCGGCGGCGAGATTGAGCAGCGGTCTCGGCACGAAGGCCACCGTGCAGGCGCCGTACGCGAGACCGAAGAGCACGACCGCGACGGCCCCGCCGCTCAGCTCGGCCGGCCAGCCGGCGGCCAGCAGCCGCTGGGGTTCCAGGAGCAGCATCGCGGTCGCCGCGGCCAGCAGCACCGCTACGAGCAGGGAGAGCCGGGACCAGGGCGACAGCAGCACCCGCGTGCAGCGCACGGCGAGGCCGGCCGAGGGCCGGGTGGCGGGGACGGGGTCGAGCATTCGGGGAGAGTAACCGACACCGCGGTGTGATCGCCGTAATGTGACCGTGATGAGCCATGGAGCCGAACCCGTCGGGAAGAGCGCGGAACCGGGACCCGGCCTGCCCCGCAGCGCGCTCGCCGACACGGTGCTGGAGCGGCTGACCCTGCTGTACCCCACGGCCGCCGACCCTGTGCGCGCCCGCTCGGCCGCCGCGTACATGAAGCACGTCGCGCCGTTCCTCGGCATTCCCGCTCCCCGGCGCCGGGAGCTGTCCCGTGCCGTCCTCGAAGGCACCGCGCGCCCCGGCGAGAACGACTGCGCGGCGATCGCGCTGCGCTGCTGGGCGCTGCCCGAGCGGGAGTACCACTACTTCGCCGCCGACTACCTGCGCCGCCATGCCGCACGCTGTTCATCCGGATTCATCCCTGTATTGCGGCACCTTGTCACCCACGTCTCCTGGTGGGACACCGTCGATGCCCTGGCGGCCCATGTCGCGGGACCGCTGGTCGCCGCCGATCCGGAACTCCGGACGGTCATGGACGAGTGGATCGAGGACGACTGCCTCTGGACCGTCCGCACCGCCCTGCTGCACCAGCTCCGCTACCGGGAGGCCACCGACACACGCCGGCTCTTCGCGTACTGCCTGCGCCGTGCGGAGCACCCCGACTTCTTCATCCGCAAGGCGATCGGCTGGTCCCTGCGGGAGTACTCCAAGACGGACCCGCGGGCCGTCCGGGACTTCGTCGAGGAAGCCGGGGACCGGCTGTCGCCGCTGTCCGTACGCGAGGCCACCAAGCACCTCCGGTGAGGGCCTGGGCCCAATCCCCGTACCGGCAGGAGAAATTCGCTCGACGGGCAGGCGGCCGTCGGACATGATCGAGCCATGTTCCGGTACGCCTTCCTCGCAGCGCAGTCCGCAGTCGCGGACACGCCGAAGGCTGCCGTGAGCCTCCTCGCAGCATTTGTCGCAGCAGCAGCTGTCGCAGCAGCGTTCACCGCTGCCGCAGCGCCCCTCGGCGGCGCCCGAAGCTGACCCTCCCCCGACTGTCCGGCGGACCCCGCAAGGGGAGGGTCGGCCGGGCCCCGGGGTCCTCTCTCCCAGCTTCGCATCCCAAGGACTGAGCCATGCCCAAGACGGCATACGTGCGCACCAAGCCCCACCTCAACATCGGCACCATGGGCCACGTCGACCACGGCAAGACCACGCTCACCGCCGCCATCACCAAGGTCCTCAGCGACCGCTCCGGTGGCAGCACCTCCTATGTTCCGTTCGACCGCATCGACCGGGCGCCCGAGGAGGCGCAGCGCGGCATCACCATCAACATCGCGCATGTCGAGTACGAGACCGGCACCCGCCACTACGCACACGTCGACATGCCCGGACACGCCGACTACATCAAGAACATGGTGACCGGAGCCGCCCAGCTCGACGGGGCGATCCTCGTCGTCTCCGCGCTCGACGGGATCATGCCGCAGACCGCGGAGCACGTGCTGCTCGCCCGGCAGGTGGGTGTCGACCACATCGTCGTCGCCCTCAACAAGGCGGACGCGGGTGACCCCGAGCTGACCGACCTGGTCGAGCTGGAGGTGCGCGAGTTGCTGTCCGCGCACGGCTACGGCGGCGACAGCGTGCCCGTCGTGCGGGTGTCCGGACTGCGGGCGCTGGAGGGCGACCCACGCTGGACCGCGGCGGTCGAGGCGTTGCTCGACGCCGTCGACACGTACGTGCCGATGCC
Organism: Streptomyces sp. NPDC026062; assembly: GCF_055568375.1. Classification (NCBI taxonomy): domain Bacteria; kingdom Bacillati; phylum Actinomycetota; class Actinomycetes; order Kitasatosporales; family Streptomycetaceae; genus Streptomyces; species Streptomyces sp. NPDC026062. The sequence goes on along the minus strand of NZ_JBVHOQ010000031.1, from coordinate 32,352 downwards.
GGTGCGCTACACCGACGCGCCGTTCCTGCTGTCGGTGGAGAACGTCCTGACCATCACCGGCCGGGGCACGGTCGTCACCGGCGCCGTGGAGCGCGGCACCGTCCGGGTCGGCGACCGGGTTTCGGTGCTCGGAGCGGACATCGAGACGGTCGTCACCGGTCTGGAGACCTTCGGCAAGCCGATGGAGTCCGCCGAGGCCGGCGACAACGTCGCGCTGCTCCTGCGCGGCGTCGAGCGCGACCGGGTACGCCGCGGGCACGTCGTCGCGGCGCCGGGCAGCGTCACCCCGAGCCGGCGCTTCACCGCGCAGGTGTACGTGCTGTCGGGGCGCGAGGGGGGCCGCACCACCGCGGTCACCACCGGCTACCGGCCGCAGTTCTACATCCGGACCGCGGACGTCGTCGGCGACGTGGACCTCGGAGCGGTGGCGGTCGCGCGGCCCGGCGAGACGGTCACCATGACCGTCGAACTGGGCCGGGACGTGCCGCTGGAGGCCGGACTCGGCTTCGCCGTCCGGGAGGGCGGCCGCACCGTCGGCGCGGGCACCGTCACCGAAGTGCTCTGAGGCTGAAGGCTGTTGAGGGCCCGTCTCCCGCACCCCGCGGGAGGCGGGCCCGGCGCCGTGCGGCAGACTGGCTGCATGGCAGACACAGCATTGGTGCTCGGTGCCGGCGGCATCACCGGGGGCGCCTGGGAGACCGGAATCCTGCACGGCCTCGCGAAAGCGGGACTGGACCTGTCCACCGCCGATGTGATCATCGGCAGTTCGGCCGGGGCGGTCGTCGGGGCACAGCTCGCCTCCGGACAGTTCGGTCCGCAGGAGTTGTACGAACTCCAACTGGCCGACGCCGCCGGTGAGCGGGGCGGCAAACTCGGCCTGGTCACCATCCTGCGCTACGCGGGGGCCGTGCTGACCTCGCGCAACCCGCAGGCGTACGGGCAGAAACTGGCCCGCGTCGCCCGTGGAGCCCATGTCGGCCTCTCGCCCGAGGAGCGGCGGGAGGTCATCGCGAGCAGACTGCCGTCGCCGGAATGGCCGGAGCGCGGGCTGCGCGTCACCGCGGTCGACGCGGACACCGGTGAGCTGCACACGTTCGACAAGGACAGCGGGGTCTCCCTGGCGGACGCCGTCACGGCGAGCTGCGCCGTCCCCGCCGTCTGGCCCGTCGCCTCCTTCGGCGGACGCTCCTGGATCGACGGCGGTGTGCACTCCCCGGCCAACGCCCACCTCGCCGCCGGATACGACCGCGTGGTCGTCATCGCACCGACGGCCTCCGGCAACAAGGCCATCGCCTCACCCCGCGCCCAGGCGGAGGAACTCGCCGCGCAGGGCGCCCGGACCGTCGTCATCACCCCGGACGCCGCGGCGAAGAAGGCCTTCGGCCGCAACCCTCTCGACCCCAGCAGCAGGGCCGCGGCCGCCCGCGCCGGGCTCGCCCAGTCGGCAGCGCACACCGAAGCCGTCGCCGCGGTCAGGAACAGCTGATCACACGCCGCACAATAGGGGCGTGAACGAGTCGATACCCGTCGTCCGTGACGTGGACCAGGGCACAGCCAGACTGCTCCCCGATGTGGACCGGGAGCGGGCCTGGCTGCTCACGGTCGACGGCGCACCCCAGTCGTACGTCGATCTGGACGCGCCGGAGCACCTCGAATTCGAGTACGCGCGACGGCTGGCCCACGTCCTGGACTGCGCCGCCGGACCGGGCCTGCCGATGGACGTCCTCCACCTGGGCGGCGGCGGCCTCATGCTGCCCCGCTACGTGGCCGCGACCCGGCCGGGCTCCCGCCAGGAGGTCGCGGAGGCCGACCGGGGGCTCCTGGGCCTCGTCACCGAGCACCTCCCGGTGCCGCCGGACAGCGGGATCACCGTGCACGCGGCGGACGCCCGCAGAATGCTGGAGGAAACCGCACCCGGCTCCGTGGACGTGGTGGTCGCGGATGTCTTCGGCGGCTCACGGGTGCCCGCCCACCTCACCTCCGTGCCCTACGCGCGCGCCGCCGTACGGGCCTTGCGCCCGGACGGCATCTACCTGGCCAACCTGGCGGACGGGGCGCCCTTCGACTTCCTGCGCTCGCAACTGGCCACCTTCGCGACCGTGTTCGCGGAGCTGGCGCTGATGGCCGAGCCCGCCGTGCTGCGCGGAAGGCGCTTCGGCAACGTGGTTCTCGTCGCCTCGCGGACTCCCGTCGACACGGCCGCCCTGATCCGCCGCTGCGCCGCCGACGCGTTCCCGGCCCGGGTCGAGCACGGCGACGCGGTGGCCGCGTTCATCAAGGGTGCCCGGCCCGTGGGCGACGACGAGGCGGTCGCCTCACCCGAGCCGCCCGACGGCGCCTTCAGCGTCGGCTGACGCGGCAGGGATCCGGGACACCACCTCGGTGGACGCGGTCCTGCGGGTCAGATTGCGTACGTCCGGAACGAACAGCACCGCTCCGGTGACCAGCACGATCAGACCCGCACAGCCCCACAGGGCCTGGCTGCGTCCGACCAGCGACTCCACCGGTCCGGCGAGCGCCGTGGCGACGGGCATCATGGCCACCGAGCCGAACCAGTCGTACGCCGAGACGCGTGAGAGCTTCTCCTCAGGGATCTCCTGGTGCATGGCCGTCATCCAGGAGACACCGAACACCTCGATGGCCGCACCGCTGACGAACATCACCGCGCACAGCCCCGCCACCGGCAGCGGCACGGCGAGCCCCGCCGAAGGCAGGGCCAGGGGGAAGACGCAGAGCGTCCCGGCCAGCAGCAGGCGCCGGGGCTTCCACCGCATCATCAGCAGCGCCCCGGCCAGCGTGCCGACGCCGAACGCGGCAAGCGCGAAACCCCAGGGGCGGGCGCCGCCGAGCTCGTCCCGGGCGACGAGCGGCCCGTACACCGCCTCCGCGGCCCCGACCGCGGCGACGACCACGGAGAACTGGGCCACGACGGCCCAGAGCCAGGGACGGCCGATGACCTCCCGCCAGCCGTCCCGCAGATCGGCGAAGAGGCCGTTGCTGGGCTCCCGCGCAGGGATGTGACTCACATCGAGGAAGGCGCGCAGGGCACCCGCCACCGCGAAGGCGGCGGCGTCGACGGCCAGCACCCAGCCCGGGTCCATCGCCGCGATCATGGCGCCGCCGAGCGCCGCGCCGCCGATGGCCGCGCCCTGCATCGACATCCTGAACAGGGCGAAGGCGCGGCTCGCCTGTTCGCCGCTGACGCTGGACATCAGCATGCCCTCGGCCGCGGGGTTGAAGAACGCCTGCCCGGTGCCGCACAGGGCGGTCAGCAGCATCATCTGCCACAGCTGGGGGTCACCGGCCAGGACCAGCCAGGCGAAGACACCCTGTGAGGCGAAGTTGAGGGTGTTGGCCGCGACCATGACGCGGTGGCGCGGAAGACGGTCCGCTATCGCCCCTCCGATCAGGAGGAAGAGCACCAGCGGAGCGGTCCTGGCGGCAGCCACCAGGCCGACGTCCCCGCCGTCGCCGCCCGCCTGCAGAACCGCGAACGCCGCCGCGATCAGCGCGCCATGGGTGCCCAGGCCCGTGATGATCGCGGCGGCGGTCAGCAGCCGGTAGTTGCGGCCCGCCGGGGTGGGGCGGTCCGAGGGGGATGCGTGGTCGGCTGCGTCAGTCACTCAGGGACTATCGCGGCAGTGACCCCGTTGTGCCAAATGCGTTCCGGCCGGAGTCAGGACTTCGTGATCTCCACCAGCCGTACCGTGCTGAGGATCTTCTGGATCGTGGAGTCCGGCAGTTCGTCCTCGACACCCGCCGCCGCGTACAGCACCCAGGAGGAGAAAGCGCCGCTGCTGTTCTTGAAGGTGAAGGCGTAGGTCTTGCCGTCGCTGTCGCACTTCGTCTTCTTGGTGACGTTCGGGGCGGTGGCGGTGACCAGGCTGCCCGTCAGCCCCGACTGGGTGGTGTACTGCTTGGCCTTGCTGATCTTGATGGTCTTCTTCGGCATGTGCTGCGCGTACGCGCCCCAGGCCCAGGTGCCCGCCTCGTTCCGGGCGTTCACCGCGGCGTCCGTGGCGCCCTCGGCACCTCGGGTGCCGGTGCCGGCCAGGCTGTAGTTCTCCTTGGTGCCGTCCTTGTCCTCGTCGTCGACGCACCACTTCTTCTTGTAGTCCGCCGGCGCGGAGAAACCGATGAGCGGAGGCTTCTCTTCCTTCGATTCGTCCTCGAAGTACGAGAACACGCCGGGGGCCGCGACCTCCCAGTCTCCGGGCACATCGAACTGGGTGCCCCACTTGGGGTTGGTCACGACCTTCCAGCCGGCGACGAGCGGCTTGGCGTCCCCGTCCGAGCCGCGCGGGTTCGCCTCGGGCGACGACGCGGATTCGGAGGGCTTGGCGGGCGCGGACGACTTCGTGTCGTCGGCGACGTTCTTGCCGTTCTCGTCGTCGTCCTTGTTCAGCACGACGACACCGGTGACCGCCGCGGCCACCACGACCGCGGACGCCGCGACGATGGCGATGACGGTCGTCTTCTTCTTGTCGTTGCCGGGCTGGGGCCCGCCGGGCTGACCGGGCACCGCGTACTGCGAGACGGTCGGCTGCTGGTAGGGATTGGGCTGCTGGTACCCCGGCTGACCCTGCTGCTGGTACCCGGGCTGCTGCCCCGGCTGACCCTGCTGCGGGTAGCCGTACCCGGGCTGCTGCTCGGGCCCCGGCTGCTGGTACCCCGGCTGTTGATAGGGGTTCGGCTGCTGGTACCCCGGCTGCTGGTACGGGTTCTGGTTCCGGTCCTGCGGGTTTTGCTCGCCCCCGGGCGGCTGCTGTCCTGGCCACATGGCGAGTAACGATAGAGGTGCGGAGTCCGGGCGGCTACGGCCGCCCCCGTGAGCGGACGGTGAAGGATGCGGCCGGGGCGCGGGTGTGTGGCCGAGTGGTCATGCCCAAATCGGGCTACTCGTCACCGAAGCCGGCGAGGGGCGGGGTCATGGCGGCCGCCGCCCTCGGCCGCCCGGTGGCCGAAGGCGGCGGCCGCCGAACTCGACGCGGGCCGGTGCCCCGGATTCCCGCTGGACATCCGGATCGAGCTGGCCGACGGTGACGTGACCGTCGAGACGACCGTGCTCCGGACGCCGCGCCCCCACAGCTGATCCGCGCCGCCGCAGGGGTGCCACGCATCCGGGAGGGAGCGGGCGGCCCTTCGCGCTGTCCGGGCGGGCGGGGCGACCGGTAGGCTTCCCGCCGTGCGCCGAGGAGTTGTCCGGCGGGCGATGAGGACATCACTACGGAGGAACCGGCGTTGCACATCCAGGAGTGGCTGGAGACCGTCCCCGCGATCAGCGTGTACGTCCTGGTGGGCGTCGTTATCGGACTGGAGAGCCTGGGTATCCCGCTGCCCGGTGAGATCGTCCTGATCAGCGCGGCGCTGCTGGCCGCGGGACACGACGGAATCAACCCGTGGATCCTGGGCGCCTGCGCCACGGCCGGGGCGGTGATCGGTGACTCGATCGGTTATGCCATCGGCCGCAAGGGCGGACGGCCGCTGCTTGCCTGGCTCGGCGGGAAGTTCCCCCGTCACTTCGGTGAGGCCCAGATCGCCATGGCGGAACGGTCGTTCCAGAAGTGGGGCATGTGGGCAGTCTTCTTCGGCCGCTTCGTCGCACTGCTGCGCATCTTCGCCGGACCGCTCGCGGGTGTCCTGCACATGCCGTACTGGAAGTTCCTGATCGCCAACGTGTTCGGCGGGATCGCCTGGGCGGGAGGCACCACGGCGGTCATCTACTCCGTGGGTGTCGTCGCCGAGGAGTGGCTCAAGCGGTTCTCGTACCTGGGGCTGGCGATCGCGGTCCTGATCGGGCTCGCCTCGATGCTGATCATCAAGAACCGTGCCAAGAAGGCAGCCGCGCACTCCACGGCGGAGCCCGTGCGGTCCGCCACCGAATCCGCCCCCGGCGCGGCCGAGTCCGTTCAGTCCGCCACCGAGCCCGCACCGGCAGACGCCAGGGCCACGGCCGAGACCGCTCCCGAGCCGGGGGCCGTGCCGGTCACCGACTGACGGACGGGCCCCGGCCCGGGGCCGGGGCCTTCGCGCTCAGTCCTCGTGCGCCTGTCGGTGGGCCTTGGCCAGCTCCACGTAACCGACCGCGTTGAACCTGATGCCTTCCAGCTCCTCCTCGGTCAGCTGCCGCTTGACCTTGGCGGGCACGCCGGCGACCAGTGAGCCCGGCGGCACACGCATCCCCTGCGGGACGAGGGCCTGGGCGGCGATCAGCGAACCGGCGCCGATGTGGGCGCCGTTGAGCACCGTGGCACCCATGCCGACCAGGACGTCGTCCTCGATGGTGCAGCCGTGCAGCACGGCGTTGTGTCCGACCGAGACGCGCTCACCGACCGTGACAGGGAACCCGGGGTCGACGTGGACGCTGCAGTTGTCCTGGATGTTCGACGCGGCGCCGATGACGATCGGACCGCAGTCCGCCCGCAGCACCGCGTGGTACCAGAGGCTGGAGTCCTCGGCCATCGTGATCTCACCGATCGCGACGGATGTCGGTGCGGTAAAGGCATCCGCGTGGATGACCGGCTCCTTGCCGCCCATGGCCGTGATCAACGCCTGCTCTGCCATCGCGCGTCCTTCCCTGTACCGGTGATGTGGGGCGAGCCCGGTCGTCGCCGGCCGGTCCCGCCCGGGAAACGGTAAGCGACGGTTGAGCCGCCCGGCGGCGCGGTGGGGTGAAGATCACAGGCCGGTGCGGGGGCCGCCCGAGGGCCCGCCGACTACCTTGTGCGAGTGCCCAAGAACAGAAACACGTTCTCTTCCCTGACCGCCTGGCGGCGGCGCGCCCTGTCCGGGGCCGTCCATCGCTGCTGGCGCTGGGTGCAGAGGGCGGGTGCGGTCACGGCAGCACACCCCGGAGGGCTGCGGTTCGGCAGGATCGGGGAGGGCACCCGGCTGGCCTTCCCGCAGGGAACCGTGTTCGGGGAGCCGTGGATCGAGCTGGGCGCCCACTGCGTCATCGGCGAACAGGTCACCCTGACGGCGGGACTCATGCCCGATCTGGATCTCGGATCCGATCCGATCCTGACGCTCGGCGACGGTGTGGTGCTGGGCCGGGGGAGCCACGTCGTCGCCGACACCACGGTGACCATCGGCTCGGACACGTACTGCGGACCGTACGTCTACATCACCTCGACCAATCACAGCTACGACGATCCTCAGGAGCCGGTCGGCAAGCAGTGGCCGAGGATGGAGCCGGTGGCCATCGGCCCCGGCTGCTGGATCGGCACCGGAGCGGTGATCCTGCCGGGCGCCAGGCTGGGCCGCAACGTGGTGGTCGCCGCCGGTGCGGTGGTGCGCGGCGAGGTGCCCGACTATTCCGTTGTCGCCGGGGCCCCGGCGCGTGTCGTGCGCAGCTGGGACGCCGACAAGGGGTGGCAGCCGCCCCTGCGGACGCCGGCACCGGTGCCGATCCCCGCGGACATGACGCCGGAGCAGCTCCTTGCCGTGGCGGAGCTCGACGAGAGCTGAGGGCGCCACCGTCGCGTCGGCCCGGAACGGGGGCCGACTGCCGCCATCCGGCGGTGGCCCGACCGGACGGACGGCGCTGTCGCGAGTCGGCCTCGCAGTACAGTGCGGTGAACGCGTTGGTATACCACACCGCAGTGTCGTATTTTCGACCACGGCATCCAGAATATTGGACGGAATGTGACTGATCTCGACCATCTGACCCAGTGCCTCGCGCGGAATCTCAAGCGCTGGCGCGCTGAGCGGGGCTTCACCCTGGACGCACTCGCCGTCCGGGCCGGGGTCAGTCGTGGAATGATCATCCAGATCGAGCAGGCCCGTACCAACCCCAGCGTCGGAACCACGGTCAAGCTCGCCGACGCCCTGGGGATCAGCATCACCACGCTGCTCGACCACGAACAGGGCGCGCCGGTCCGCCTGGTCCCCGGGAGTCAGGCGGTCCGCCTGTGGTCCACGGAGGCGGGCAGTTCCAGCACCCTGCTGGTCGGCACGGACGCCCGGGGGCCACTGGAGCTCCTGTCCTGGCAGCTGATGCCCGGTGACGACAGCCCGTCCGATCCTCACCCCGAAGGAACGGTGGAACTCCTCCACGTCACCGCGGGAATTCTCACGCTGGTCGTCGGCGACACCGAGTACGCCGTGCCCGCCGGCACCTCCGCCACCTTCGAGGCGCATCACGCGCACGCCTACCGCAACGACGGCTCCGAGCCGGTCGGCGTCACCATGGTCGTGGCCGTTCCGCCCGCCAGGTGAGACGTCCAATCGGCCTGGAAGCAGGGGCTGTTAGCGTGGTGCGCATGCGCGCACCCATCGGCTCCTTCGAGGACGCCAGCCCCGCTGCCGACCGTCTCGAACTCCTCACCGCCCCGGTGGCCCGAGCGGTACGGGAGGGCTGGGGCGGGGTGCCCGCGGAGCAGATCATCCACGTCGACACGGACCCGGAGATCGCCGACACGGCCGCCTTCGTCGAGCATCACGGTACCGAGCTGCTGAACCGTTCGGCCAACTGCGTCGTCGTGGCGGGCAAACGGGGCGGCGAGGTCACCCTGGCCGCCTGCCTCGTTCTCTCCCGCTGCCGCATCGATGTGAACGGCGCCCTCCGCAAGCAACTCGGTGTCCGCAAGGTCAGGTTCGCCCCGATGGACACCGCGGTCGGCGAGACGGGGATGGAGTACGGCGGCATCACACCCGTCGGACTCCCGGACAGCTGGCCCCTCTTGATCGACCCCGCGGTGGTGGACGAGGAATGGATCCTCATCGGCAGCGGCACCCGCCGGGGGAAACTGATCATGCCGGGCAAGGCGCTGGCGGCGCTGCCGGGTGCGGTTGTGGTCGAAGGTCTCGGGATCACCGGCTGAGGCCGTGGCCGCGTATCCGCTGCGCGTGCCGCGACGGTGACGGCGCACGTTCCACGATGCCCGCCTCAGCGGACTGATGCCCCTGAGGAGTCAACAGGCCGGTGACGCCGGGTGGCAGAGGGTACGGCCCTCCGTATCCGGCGCTTGCGCGGGAACGGTGGGGCGGTGCGCCGGCAGCCATCGCGCGGCGAATGCCACCGCTGCCGGGAACCGGAACAGGCGGCCCGTCGTGGAGCCCACCGGAGCGGCGCGGACGGCCGTGCCGCCGTCCGATCTTTCGAACTCGGCGCCCAGGGCCGCGAAGTCGCTGTCGTCGAGCGCCACGTCCTCGTACTCCCACCACCGGCGGCCGCCCCCCTCCCTCACCACGCACCGATAGGTGCGGCGGGGCGGGGACGGGACGCGGTACTCGGCGAGGTGGAACGCCGTGCAGGAGCCGAAACCGGTGCCCAGCAGCAGGATCTGGGCGCGCACTTCGTGGAGGCGGGCCAGGGGCGACTCCTCGCCCAGGTGGCAGTCGGGGCGATGGTCCGCCACCAGATGGCGGGCCAGGGGGCCGAGCGCGGCGAAGGAGGTCTGCGGGTGCGCGCTCCGGGCGGCGCCGGGGGTCAGGCGTACCGCTTCGGACAGCCGGCCCATCGACGGGGCAGCCGTGGTGGCCTGATCGAACGCGGGCATCGCCGCCCGGACGGCTTCCCGCTCGCGCGTGCCGAGGCCGCGGACCCGGGCGCGGTACTGCGCGGAGGTGTCGGAGTTCTCCGGAGTGAAGGCCGGGACCACCAGCGTGCCCTCCGGGCCCAGCGCCTCGCGCAGGGCGGCCGCGACCGCATCCGCGCCGCCTTCCACCGCCCCCACCGCGCGCAGCGACGCGTGCACCATCAGCACGCTGCCGCGCTCGACACCGAGCGCGGCCAGCTGTCCGGCCAGGCGGGCCCTGCTGTGCGGAACATTCGGCACCCTCGGGGCGCGGGCAGCACTCACAGCAGGTCATTGTCCCCGTGCGGAGCGGAATGTGACACCCCGCACAGGCGGGCGACCGAATCAGCGGTTCAGCGCGGGGATTTCGATGGCGGGGCAGCGGTCCATGACCATGTCGAGTCCGGCCGCCCTGGTGCGTCCGTACGCCTCGGCGTCGATCACGCCGAGCTGGAACCAGACAGCCGAGGCGCCGATCGCCACCGCCTCGTCGGCCACCGCACCGGCCAGCTCACTGTTGACGAAGACGTCCACCACATCGACCGGGAAAGGGATGTCCGCCAGCGAGGCGTAGCCCTCCTCGCCGTGCACCCGCTCGGCCTTGGGATGGACGGGTACCACGCGTTTGCCGAACCGCCGGAGCACCTCGGCCACCCCGTAGGCGGCCCGCGAGCGGTTGCCGGACAGCCCGACCACCGCCCAGGTGTCGCCGCTGTCCTCAAGAATCCTGCGGATCGTCTCCGTGTCTGCGTACATGATCCGGACAACGGACGGCCGCGCCGGACCATTCCCTCGGCTGCGCATAGGCTGGCCGGATGCAGGAGCAGTACCGGACAGTCGCCCGCGCGGGCGTGCACGAGACCGAGATCGGCCGGTCGCGCTTCATCTGCGCGCTCGCCCCCGCCGCCACCGAACAGGACGCCCAGGACTTCGTCGCACATGTCCGCCGGGAACACCCGGCCGCCACCCACAACTGTTTCGCGTACGTGATCGGCGCCGACGGCTCCGTACAGAAGGCCAGCGACGACGGCGAGCCGGGCGGTACCGCCGGTGTCCCCATGCTGCAGATGCTCACGCGCCGCGAGATGCGGTACGTTGTCGCCGTGGTGACCCGCTACTACGGCGGCGTGAAACTCGGTGCCGGCGGGCTGATCCGGGCCTACGGGGGAGTGGTCGGCGAGGCCCTCGACGCCATCGGCACGATCACTCGGCAGCGGTTCCGGATCGTCACGGTCACCGTGGGGCATCAGCGCGCCGGCCGGCTGGAGAACGAACTGCGTGCCACCGGACGCACCGTGCGCGAGGTCCGTTACGAGGAGGCGGTGACCATGGAGATCGGGCTGCCGGACGCCGAGGTCGAGGAGTTCCGGCGCTGGCTGGCCGATGCCACGGCCGGCGAGGCGGAACTGGAGCTGGGCGCGGAGGCGTACGGGGACGCCTGAGCGGACCTGACCCGGCGAGCTGCCCCGGCCCTTCGTCTCCTCCGCTGCCCGGCCGCGCGCCGGGTGATGGGAGACTGTGGTGAGTGAGCGGACAGGGGCAGGGGGCGCACGAGTGGCGGGCGCCGGCACCGGCGCCCTGAACCGGCGCGGTGCGCAGCCGGACAGGACCCGGGGGACGAGGAAGCGAAACATGCAGGTCGGAGCCGGCTCTTGAGGATTTTGCACACATCGGACTGGCACCTGGGCCGGTCGTTCCACCGAGTCCCGATGCACGAGGCGCAGGCCGTCTACCTCGACCACCTGGTGGCCACCGTCCATGAGTACGCGGTCGACGTCGTGCTCGTGGCCGGTGATGTGTACGACAGAGCGGTGCCGCCGCTCTTCGCGGTGGAGCTCTTCGACGACGCGCTGCACCGGCTTGCCGCCGCCGGAGTGCCCACGGTGATGATCTCCGGCAACCACGACTCGGCCCGGCGGCTCGGGGTCGGCGCGGGACTCATCGGGCGGGCCGGTATCCATCTGCGGACCGATCCCGCCCACTGCGCCACCCCTGTCGTGATTCCCGACGCGCACGGCGACGTGGCGTTCTACGGCCTTCCCTATCTGGAACCCGCGCTCGTCAAGGACACGTTCAAGGCGGAGCGGGCCGGGCACGAGGCGGTGCTGACGGCCGCCATGGACCGGGTCCGCACCGATCTCGCCGGGCGGCCGGACACCACCCGGTCCGTGGTCCTCGCCCACGCCTTCGTCGCGGGAGGCGAGCCGAGCGACAGCGAACGCGACATCACCGTCGGCGGAGTGGCGGCCGTCCCCGCCGAGGTCTTCGACGGGGTCGACTACGTGGCGCTCGGACACCTCCACGGCTGCCAGACCGTCGCCGAGCGCATCCGCTACTCCGGCTCCCCGCTCGCGTACTCCTTCTCGGAGGCCGCTCACCGCAAAACGATGTGGCTCATCGACCTCGACGCCGAGGGCGCGATCGACGCGGAGCGCATCGACTGCCCGGTGCCCCGACCGCTCGCCCGGCTCCGGGGCCGGCTCGACGCCCTCCTCGAAGACCCGGCCCTCGACCGGTACGAACACTCCTGGGTCGAGGCCACCCTCACCGACCCGGTCCGCCCGGCCGAGCCGATGGCCCGCCTCGTCGAGCGCTTCCCGCACACCCTCAGCCTCGTACTCGAACCGGACCGGGCACCCGACGACCCGCACACCTCCTACGCCCAGCGGCTGAGGGGACGCGACGACCAGAGCATCGCGGAGGACTTCGTGGCCCATGTCCGCGGCGGACACGGCATCGACGAACAGGAGCGGACCGTGCTGCGCGGCGCCTTCGACCAGGTACGGGTCGACGACGGCGTACGCGAGGTGAACCGATGAGGCTCCACCGGCTCGCCATCACCGCCTTCGGCCCGTTCGGCACCACCCAGGAGATCGACTTCGACGCGCTGTCCGAGGCCGGGCTCTTCCTGCTTCACGGACCGACCGGCGCCGGCAAGACCTCCGTACTCGACGCCGTCTGCTACGCCCTGTACGGAGCCGTGCCCGGCGCCCGGCAGAGTCCGGGAACCTCGCTGCGCAGCGACCACGCCCCCGCCGAACTGCCCACCGAGGTCCGGCTCGAACTCGGCGTCGGCGGGCGCCGCCTGGAGATCACCCGGCGCCCGGCCCAGCCACGGCCCAAAAAGCGGGGCGGCGGCCACACCAAGGAGAAGGCGCAGAGCCTGCTGCGCGAGTACGACACCGAGCGGGGGTGGCGGGCGCTGAGCCGTTCGCACCAGGAGATCGGTGAGGAGATCACTCAGCTCATCGGGATGAGCCGGGAGCAGTTCTGCCAGGTGGTGCTCCTGCCGCAGGGCGACTTCGCCCGATTCCTGCGGGCCGACGCGGAGGCCCGCGGCAAGCTGCTCGGCCGGCTCTTCGACACCCGCAGGTTCGCCGCCGTCGAGGAGCGCCTCGCCGATCTCCGCCGGGCCGCCGAGAGCCAGGTCAGGGCCGGGGACGAACAGACCCTCGCGCTGACCCAGCGGATCGCCCAGGCCGCAGGACCGGCCGGGCGCGAATGCCCGATGCCGGACCTCCAGCCGGGCGAACCGGGGCTCGCGGACGCCGTACTGGCATGGGCCGCGACCGCCCGCAGCAGTGCCCGGGAGCGGCTCGACATCGCCGCCGGGGTGCTGTCCGCGGCCGAGCGCCGTCATGCGGCCGTCAGCTCCGCTCTGGACGCCGAACGGGAACTGGCCGCACTTCAGCAGCGGTACGCCGAGACCGGGCGCCGCGCCGCCGCGTCGGAAGCGGGCCGCTCCGGACACGACGACGCCCGGGACCGGCTGTCCCGCGCCCGCAAGGCCGACCGCGTCGCCCCGGCACTGGAACTGCGCGACGAGGCGGAGCGGGCGTACCGGCGCGCGAACACGGCCCGCGACCGCTCGCGGTCCATGCTGCCGGACGGCCTGGCCGACGCCGGCGCCGAGCAGCTGGCGGTGCTGGAACGCCGGCTGCGCGAGGAGCTCGGCGGCCTCGACGCCGCGCGCCGCGCCGAGCGGCGCAGTGCGGAGATCGACAGCGAGCGCACCGCGCTGGAGCGGCAGGCGCGGGCCGATGACGATCTGATCAGCGACGCCGAGGGCTGGCTGGCCGGCTGGGAGGCCACCCGCGGCGGACTGCGGGCCCGTATCGAAGCCGCGCAGGAAGCCGCGACCCGCGCCGAGCTGCTGGCCGGGCGGCTGGATCCGGCCCGGCGACGGCTGGATGCGGCCCGCCGCCGGGACACGCTGGCGGTCGAGTCGTCGTCCGCGGAGGTCCGGCTCGCCGCGGCCCACGAGGATGCCCTGGGCACCCGGGAGCACTGGCTCGATCTGCGCGAGCGACGGCTGCGCGACATCGCGGCCGAACTCGCGCGGGAACTCGTCGACGGCGAGGCCTGCACGGTCTGCGGTTCCGCCGACCACCCGCGGCCGGCCCGTGCCGGGGACGGGCACGTCGACCAGGCGGCGGAGGACGCCGCGGAGGCCGCCCACCGGCGTGCCGAGCAGGCGCGCACCGAGGCGGAGCACGCGCTGGGAGCCGTACGCGAACGGTATGCGGCGGCGCGTGCGGAGGCCGTGGAAGGCGCGGAGTCGGGCGGCGCGGACCCGGCGGCCGACGCGCTCGCCGCCCTGGTGGACACACTGACCCATGAGCACACGCAGGCGTACCGGGCCGCTGCCGGTACGCACGCCGCACGCGAGGCGCTCGCAGCCGCCGAACGCGAGCAGGCGCAGCGGGCCGAGGACCGGCAGCACGCCGAACGGCGGGCCGCGGCCCGCACCTCCCGGCGCGAAGGCCTCGACGGTGAACAGGCCGCGCTGGAAGAGGTGCTGGTGCGGGCGCGCGGCGAGTCGGGCAGCGTCACCGAACACGCCGCACTGCTGCAGAACCGGGTCGCTCTGCTCGTTGAGGCGGCCGCGACGGTGCGCGACGAGGAGAGCGCGGCGGCGCGGCTCAAGGAAGCCGACGACCGGCTCGCGGACTCCGCGTTCAGGGCCGGCTTCGACACCCCACAGGCCGCGGCGGACACCCTGCTCACCGACTCCGCACAGCGCGCGCTTCAGCACCGCATCGACGCCTGGCAGGCCGAGGCCGCCGCGGTGGCCGACCGGCTGGCCGAGACCGACGCCCGTGCGGCCGCCGACCGCGCGCCGGCCGAACCGGATGCCGCCCAGCAGGCGTACGACGCGGCCGAGCGCCGGCTGCGGGACGCGTCGGCAGCCCTCGCGTCGGCACGGGAACGCTGCGCCGAGCTCGACCGGCTCTCCCGCCGGGCTGCCGAGGAGGTGCGCGGCCTGGGGCCGGTGCGCGAGGAGTTCGAACGGGTCGCACGGCTCGCCGGGCTCACCGCGGGCACGTCCGCGGACAACGAACGCAAGATGCGGCTGGAGTCGTATGTGCTGGCGGCCCGTCTCGAACAGGTGGCGGCTGCCGCCACCGCCCGGCTCCTGCGCATGTCCTCCGGCCGCTACGAGCTGGTCCACTCCGATGCCCGAGCGGGAGGCCGCCGGGCAGGACTCGGGCTGCATGTCGTCGACGCCTGGACGGGAAGTGAACGCGACACCGCCACGCTCTCGGGCGGCGAGACCTTCTTCGCCTCGCTCGCTCTGGCGCTCGGCCTCGCCGACGTGGTCACCGACGAGGCGGGCGGCGTACGGCTGGACACCCTGTTCATCGACGAGGGTTTCGGCAGCCTCGACGAGCAGACCCTCGACGAGGTGCTCGATGTGCTGGACTCCCTGCGTGAGCGGGACCGGAGTGTCGGCATCGTCAGCCATGTCGGCGATCTGCGACGGCGTATCCCCGCCCAGCTCGAAGTAGTGAAGGAACGGCACGGATCGGCCGTACGGCACCGGACCGCGGGCGGGATCGGCGGCTGATGGCCCGCTGACACAGTGGCGAGGAGTGGACGACGCCGGTGGTGACGGATCCGAGGGCGCCGATCTTCCCGGTCACGGCCTCCGGATGCCGCGTGGACCGGGCTGTCACCTTCAGCACGAAGCAGTTGTCGCCGGTGACATGGTGGGCCTCCACGACTCCGGCGTCGTATCGAGCAGGTCGTGGAACGGCTTGTGGTTGCCGTTCGGATACCGCAGTCGTACGAAGGCGAGAAACGGCAGACCGAGGCGTTCCGGGTCGACCGCGGCCGTGTACCCGCTGATGATTCCGGCCTCTTCCAGCCGGCGCACCCGCTCCGTCACGGCACTCGGCGACATCGCGTCCGCCCACGCGAGTTGGGCGGACGTCGCGGCGTCCACCGATACCGCTCCCGCACCTGGCCACGAACCCCGTACTGCGTGTTCCGACGGCGGCTCCTGCCGTCGCCGCAGCCCACTTCGCCGCCTCGCTCGCCTTCCACGCCGATGTCTCGGACGTCGCCGCCGCACTGGCCGACGACGGCGACCCCGGCTTCGTGCTCCTCGACTCCCGCTCCACCGAGTCCTGGGTCCAGGGGCACATCCCCGGGGCCGTCCATCTGCCGACGGCCCTCATCGCCGGGCGGACGCGGGACCTGCTCGACCCGGCCGTGCCCGTGGTCACCTACCGCTGGGGACCGGGATGCAACGGAGTCACCCGTGCCGCGCTCGCGCTCGCCGAACTCGTCTACCAGGTCGAGGAGATGCTCGGCGGCTTCGAGCGCGGGGCGCGTGAGGGCTCGCGTTCGAGACCTGGCGGGGGCCCGAGCGGTGTACCGCCGATCCGCTCCCCGCACCGGACGAATCCGGCGACTGCGGATGCCGACACCGCCCGCCGGCCCCGGACAGCAGGTCCGGACCGGCGGGCGGTCCGGTCAGAGCTTCGACAGCTCGTCCACCAGATCGTCCAGACCCAGCGGCCCCTGGGACAGGGCGGCCATGTGCCAGGACTTGAGGTCGAAGTCGTCACCGTGCGCCGCGCGGGCGTTCTCCCGGCCGAGCAGCCAGGCACGCTCGCCCAGCTTGTAACCGATGGCCTGACCCGGCATCGAGAGATAGCGGGTGAGCTCGCTCTCCACGAAATCGGCGGGCCGGCCGCTGTGGTTGCCGAAGAACTCCTGGGCCAGCTCCGGCGTCCACCGCTCACCGGGGTGGAACGGCGAGTCGGCCGGGATCTCCAGCTCCGCGTGCATGCCGATGTCCACGATCACCCGGCAGGCCCGCATCATCTGGGCGTCCAGATAGCCCAGCCGCCGCTCGGCGTCGGGCAGGAAGCCCAGCTCGTCCATCAGACGCTCCGCGTACAGGGCCCAGCCCTCGGCGTTGGCGCTGACGATGCCGATGGAGGCCTGGTAGCGCGAGAGGCTCTCGGCGACGTGCGCCCACTGGGCCAGCTGGAGGTGATGGCCGGGAACGCCCTCGTGGTACCAGGTGGAGACCAGGTCGTACACCGGGAACCGGGTTTCGCCCATCGTCGGCAGCCAGGTGCGGCCGGGGCGCGAGAAGTCCTCGGACGGACCCGTGTAGTACGGCGCCGCGGCGCCACCGGGCGGAGCGATGCGGGACTCCACCTTGCGGACCCGCTCGGCGAGTTCGAAGTGCGTCCCGTCCATAGCCTCGATCGCCTCGTCCATCAGGCCCTGCAGCCACACCTGGACCTCGTCGACCCCCTCGATGTGCTTGCCATGCACATCGAGATGGGCCAGCGCCTCCCAGGGGCCCGCGCCGGGCAGCACCTTCTCGGCCTCGGTCCGCATCTCGGCGAGCAGCCGGTGGTACTCCGACCAGCCGTACGCGTACGCCTCGTCGAGATCCAGGTCGGTCCCGTTGTAGTAGCGCGACCAGCGGGCGTACCGCTCACGGCCCGTCGTGTCCGGAGCACCCTCGATCGTGGGGGCGTACACGTCACGCGTCCAGTCCCGCAGCTCCTCCAGCGCCCGGGTGGCCTGCGCCGCGGCGGCGGCCAGTTCGGTGCGCAGCGTGTCCGGTCCCGCGGCGGCGAAGTCCTGGAAGAACCCCGGCGTGCCGTCGCCGATCCACTCGTCGAGCTGGCCGATGAAGGTGGCGGTGGCGCGCGGGCCGCCGTACAGCTTCCGCTCCAGGCCGAGCGCGAGGCACTCGCGGTAGCCGGACAGCGCGGCAGGAACCGCCTTGAGCCGTTCCACGACGGCAGCCCAGTCCTCGTCCGTCTCGGTGGGTGTCACGGTGAACACCTCACGGATCGAGTGGGCCGGGGAATGCAGATTGGAAACGGCCCGCAGCGCCTCGTCGGCTTCGTGAACGGCGAGTTCGGCTGTCAGACGCTCACGGAGGAGGCGGCCGCAGCGGCGTTCGGAGTCATCGGCGGCGCCGGGAAGCTGCTCGGCCCGGTCGAGGAGCGCGAGCGTGGTGCGGGCCAGCTCGGCCAGTGCTTCCTGGCCGGCGGGGGAGAAGTCGGGAAGGCGGCGCGAGCTCTCCGCGACACCCAGATAGGTGCCGCAGATCGGGTCGAGTTCGATAAATGCGTCGACGTAGGTGTCGGCGACCTGGCGGGGCAGCGCGCTGCTCGGAGTGTCTGACATATGGACATCCTCGTACGGAGAGGGGCTCCGCGTCACTACCGATCGGCGCCATGGACCTGTCCCGGCCCCGCTTCGGCCGTCCGGGCCGGCGGCGGCAGCAGCGGACCGCACTCCCACTGCTGGAATATCAGCCGGGTCTCCACGCGTGCCACTTCGCGCCGAGACGTGAACTCGTCCAGGACCAGACGCTGAAGGTCCGCGGTGTCGGTCACGGCCACATGGACCAGATAGTCGTCGGGGCCGGTCAGATGGAACAGCGCACGCGACTCGGGCAGCGTCCTGATCCGGTCGACGAACGGTCCGATGAGCTCCCGGCGGTGCGGCCGGACCTGCACGGAGAGGAACGCCTCAAGGCCGCGGCCCATCCTGGCAGGGTCCAGCCGCAGCTGATGGCCGAGGATGACGCCCGTGCGGCGCAGCCTGGCGACCCGGTCCAGGCAGGTCGACGGGGCGACCCCGACCTCGGCCGCGAGCTCGCGGTACGTGGTCCGGGCATCGTTCTGGAGCAGCCGCAGAATGTGCAGATCCACCGTGTCGAGAGCGACGGAATCGGTCATTCGCCGAACGTAGCACGGGGTATCGCGTGTCTGACCCGATGACTGTTCAGAGTGGGTGCATGGACATCCAATCCTCGACGGCGTCCGCGACGACACCCCCGTACCGGGCGCCTGCCACCGAAGCCGTGCACGCCGGACGCGAAGATCTCGCGGCACTCGGACTGCACGCCCCGCCGATCGACCTGTCCACCACCTACCCCAGTTACGACTCCAGGGGTGAGGCGGAACGGATCGACTCCTTCACGGCCACCGGCGCCCGGCTCGACGGGCCGCCCGTCTACGCCCGGCTCGACAATCCGACCACTGCCCGGTTCGAGACGGCCCTGGCCCGCCTCGAAGGGGCCGAGAGCGCCGTGGCGTTCGCCAGCGGTATGGCCGCGCTCACCGCCGTACTGCTGGCCCGCGCGAGCATGGGACTGCGCCATGTGGTGGCCGTCCGCCCGCTCTACGGCTGCAGCGACCATCTCCTGGGCGCCGGGCTCCTCGGCACGGAGGTGACCTGGACGGATCCCGCGGGCATCGCCGACGCGATCCGCCCCGACACGGGGCTGGTGATCGTCGAGACGCCGGCCAACCCGACCCTCGCGGAGGTCGACATCCGGGCGGTCGCGCACTCCTGCGGCTCGGTGCCGCTGCTGGTCGACAACACCTTCGCCACTCCCGTTCTCCAGCGGCCCGTCGAACACGGGGCGCGGCTCGTGCTGCACAGTGCCACGAAGTACCTGGGCGGCCACGGTGACGTCATGGGCGGAGTCGTCGCCTGCGACGAGGAGTTCGCGGCCCGGCTGCGCCAAGTGCGCTTCGCCACCGGCGGGGTGCTTCATCCGATGGCGGGATACCTCCTGCTGCGCGGTCTCGCCACGCTGCCGGTGCGCGTCCGGGCCGCCTCGGCCAACGCCGCGGAACTTGCCCGCCGGCTCTCCGCCGACCCACGGATCGCCCGTGTGCACTACCCGGCACTGGGCGGCGCGATGGTCTCCTTCGAGGTCTACGGGGACCCTCACGGGGTGATCGCCGCAGTACGGCTGATCACTCCCGCAGTCAGTCTCGGCAGCGTGGACACCCTGATCCAGCACCCGGCCTCCATCAGCCACCGCATTGTGGATGAAGGAGACCGTCAGTCCTCGGGGGTCGGCGACCGGCTGCTGCGCATGTCGGTCGGGCTGGAGGACGTGGAGGACCTCTGGGCCGACCTGTGCCAGGCGCTGAGCGGGGATGGGCCCGCGCGGCAGGCTGTCAGCGATCAGCCTCAGCCTGCCCATACGGCGGCAGGGGCAGTACCGGTGTCGCGCCCAGCCGGGCGGTGATCACGAGCGTCCCCTCCTCGATCTGGTAGTCGAGGGGCAGCGAGAGCGCGCGCATGGCGGCGACCATGCCGGTGTTCGACGCCTGGGTGACGGCGTAGACGCTCTCGCAGCCCGCCTCGACGGCGAGCGTCACCAGGCGGCCCAGCAATTCGGAGCCGATGCCGCGGCGCTGCCAGTCGTCCTCGACGAGCAGGGCGACCTCGGTCTCGTCCCCGTCCCACAGGAGATGGCCGAGGGCCACCGTCCGGCCGGAGGCCGTCTGGACGGCGAGCGTGCGCCCGAAGCGCGGGCTCAGCAGGTGTTCGAGATAGCGGTCGGCGTCCCGGACCGGCCCGTGGTACCTCAGGCGCAGGGTCTGCTCCGAGCAGCGGTCGTGCATGGCCCTGGCCGCTTCGAGATCGCTGCTGTCCGCCCGGCGGACGGTGATCGCGTTGCCCTCGGGCAGGGTGAGTACGTGCTCACTGCGCGGGACGCGGGGGCCGAGCCGGGCATCCAGCTCGACCAGGGCGCGCGCCCTGGCGAACTCGGTGGGCGTGAAGGGGAGATAAGGGCGCTCGACGGTGATGACACCGCCCGACGGATCGCGCAGCCGCATCACCGTCTCCTCCAGCACTCCTTCCACGGGCGCGGTCTCCCCGGTGGCGCGTCCGGTGATCGACACGGCGGGCAGCGAGTGGATGGTGCACCGGCCGAGCAGCTGGCGCAGAGCCAGGGGGAGTTCCGCGGCGTCGAGAGCCGTGCGGGTGGCGAGGCCGAGCACCCGGGTCGGGGTGTCCACCAGATCGTGGGCGTCGGCGCGCTCGATCCAGGTGGAGCTGCCGCCGGCCTCGGAGACGGCGCGGGTCAGTTGCGCGGCGGGCAGTGCGGCGGGTGCCCGCAACAGGAACTCGTCGACGGTGCCGTCGGCCAGCGGATGGGTCTGAAGGGTCAGGATGTCGATCCGGTGGCGGGCCAGCACAGTGCAGAGCGCCGCCAGGCTGCCGGGAGCGTCCCGGACCGTCGTGCGCATCCGCCACAGCACCGTCTCGGCGTCTGCGGAGTCCGGCGACGGGGTGTCGGACGCGGTGGCCTCACCCACGGCCTGGGCGTCCGCACCGTCGGCATCCGGCGGTGGTGCGTGGCTGTGACGCCGCGCCCACCAGGTGTGGAACGCGGCGGTGGCGGTCAGCGCCACGGCCGAGGCGATGAGCAGATACGGCCCGTCCGGCTGGTGTCCGATCAGGTTCGCGATCGCGTCGGCGACGGCGACCGCGGTGAACAGGGCGGCGAGCTCGATGAGGTCCCGCCGCCAGTGGTGGGGGCGGCGGGCACTCTTCGCGGAGGTCACATCAGTCATGACCCCACTGTGACCGAACGGTGTTGCCTGATCACGAACACCTTGTGACCGATGGGTTAAGTGTGGATCTAGTCGGCTATCGTCTGTTTTTGGCCGGTTGGCATGCTGAATTTGAGCGAGGTCCGGGAGGGGACTCGGCGCGTGGCGCGTGGCGGGAGGCGAGGTGGGAGTGCCGGGCAGGAAGGTTCTCAGCCGGACGGGCCGGTGCCGGCGGACCGGGACGTTGGGCTCACTGCCCGACGCGTCCCGGCTGGAGCACCTTGCTGAACAGGACGGATCCGCCGTGTTCGCGTAGGCGCACGGTCAACTCGCCGCTGTCGCCGTCGATGTCCACCTCGCCGAAGAGCGAAGGCGTCTCCATCGGTGAGACGTTGGCCCGGTCGGGTGCCTGAACGAACACCTGGTGGGGGCCGAACGTGCCGTCGAGTGCGTTGGACGGGAACTGGCCGGCCGCCAGCGGTCCGGTGACGAACTCCCAGAAGGGCGCGAAGTCCTTGAAGGCCGCCCGGTCGGGGACGTAGTGCTGGGCCGAGGTGTAGTGCACGTCCGCCGTCAGCCACACGGTGCCGGTGATCCGGCGGTGCTTGATGAACCTCAGCAGTTCGGCGATCTGCAGCTCGCGGCCGAGCGGAGCCCCCGGATCGCCCTGCGCCACGGCCTCGAAGTCGGTGGCGCCGTCGGCGACGACCAGTCCGAGCGGCATGTCCGCGGCGATCACCTTCCACACCGCCCTGGACTTCGACAGTTCCCGCTTGAGCCAGGCCAACTGCTCGGCGCCGAGGATTCCGGTGGCGTCGGCGGCCTGCCGACCCGGGGAGTTGGCGTTGCGGAAGGTCCGCATGTCCAGCACGAACAGGTCGAGAAGCGGTCCGTGCCGCACGACCCGGTGGATTCTGCCCCCGCCCGTGACGTCGTGCGGAGCCGAGACCGGGAAGTACTCGCGGAAGGCCTGCGCCGAGCGTGCGGCCAGCACGTCCACGTCCTTCTCGGTGTACCGGGCGTCGTCGAGAATCTGCCCCGGATACCAGTTGTTGCGCACCTCGTGGTCGTCCCACTGAATCACCGAGGGCACCTGCGCGTTGAACCTGCGGAGGTTGTCGTCCAGCAGGTTGTAGCGGAAGTTCCCCCGGTACTCGGCGAGCGTCTCGGCGACCTTGGCCTTCTCCTCGGTGGTGACGTTGCGCCAGACACGTCCGTCGGGCAGCGTCACGCTCGGTTCGATCACCCCGTCCGCGTAGATGTTGTCGCCGCTGCACAGGAAGAAGTCGGGGTCGAGGCGGCGCATCTCGTCGTACACCCGGTAGCCCCCGATGTCCGGATTGATGCCCCATCCCTGGCCCGCGATGTCGCCGGACCACAGAAAGCGCACACCGTCCCGACGGCGGGCCGACGCGGTCCTGAAGGTGCCGTACACCGGTTCGCCGGTGCGGCGGGGGTCGTCCGCAGCGGAGAGCGTCACCCGGTAGTGCACCTGCTCGCCGGGCGGCAGCCCGTGGAGCGGCGTCGTCCCGGTGAAGTCCGTGCCGGAGCCAAGGAGCGGGCCGTGCCAGGTGCGGGTGCGCCGGAACGACTCCGTCGCCGACGTCTCCACCACCATCCGGGCAGGCCGGTCCGACCGCACCCAGACCAGTGCGGAGGAGGACGTGACATCACCCACCTGCACACCCCAGGCCGCGTCGGGACGGCCGGACCGCGCGAAGGCGGGGACCGCCGCGCCCGCCACGGGGAGTCCGAGAGCGACCGAGGCGGCCAGCGAACCGCGCAGCACGGTACGTCGGCCGGGGGACGGGAATCGCGGACGGGACGGCATCGAAGGGCCTCCGGGGCGGCTGGTCGGACGTACGGACTGAGGGGCGGGACTCACCCTCGCGTCTGCCGGAGGCGGGCACACCAACGCGAGGTGAATACCCGGACCCGCCGCGGGCTCCTCCGCTTTCCCTGCCGCGAGCCGGCCGGCAGACCGAGGCCGGGTCGGCCTCCGCACTCCGCGCGACGTCCGCCGACGGCAGGTGCGCTCAACCGCGCACCGGAGCGACGCATCCGTCGGCCGGGTGGTCGGGTGGCCGGGTGGCGGGGCGGCGGCGGTGCGGCCTTCCTCGCGGGGCTGATCCCTGTCCGGGGTGGCGACGCGTTCTGTCGTTCTGCGCCGACGGGGTCCTGACCGGGTGGTGGACTCAGCGGCTGGTGTCGAGGATGACTCGCGCCACCAGCGCGGGGTCGTCGTTCATCGGGACGTGGCCGCAGCCGGGAAGCCGGACCAGGCGGGCGCCGGGGACGGTGCGCTTGGCCCGGATGCCCTGGCGTCGCAGGAGCAGCCGGTCGCGGTCGCCCCAGGCTATGGTCACCGGCAGCCCCGGCACGTCGTCGGCGAACAGGACGTCCCGCCCGGCTGCCAGCGTCCGGTGGAAGCCGGGCGCCTGACGCAGGGCCAGGGTCTCGGCCACGGCGGCCTCCGGTGGACGCCGACCGGGCCGGGCGTAGATGGTGCTGGTCAGAGCGGTGCGGCCGGCTGCGGAGTGGGACAGCCGCTCAATGAGGGGCAGCGGCATCGATTCCGCTGCCAGCCGCATGGCGCGGAGCGTTCCGAACGCATACCGGCGTTCACGTTCCGTCCAGAACCCGGCGGGTGAGAGCGCCGTCACCGAGCGTGCCAGCTTCTCGCGCCCCAGTTCCAGCGCGAGCAGGCCGCCGAGCGAGTTCCCCGCCACATGGGGGCGGTCCACGCCGATCGCCTCGCAGAAGGTTCCGAGCAGTGGCGCCACGGTCGTCAGGTCGTAGGCAAGGTCGTCGGGGAGCCCGGGGGAGGCGCCGAAACCCGGTAGGTCGATGGCGATGACATCGCGTTCCACGGCCAGGACCGGTATCACCGGGTCCCAGGCATGACGGTGGTGGCCGATGCCGTGGAGCAGGAGCAGTGGCTGGCCGGAGCCCGACCGTTCGTAGGCGACGGACACGGTCCGCGGTCGTCCTCGGGGTGACTCGACGGTGAACGAGACCGTGGTGGCCATGGAAGGTACTCCTGGGTGAGGGCGACACGTAGGAACCGTGCCGGCAAGCGGATTAGACATCCCGTCAAAAACAATTACCGCCAGGTAGCTTGTAGTTCAAGAGGGTGGCGGCGTCGAACTGGACACCGCGCTGCGGGTCGGCTGGTATGGGCGGGTGACAACCGAAACCGTGACCGAGGTCTTCGAAGAGCACCGGCCCGTACTCACCGGAGTGGCCTACCGCATGCTCGCCCGGCGCGCCGACGCCGAGGACGTGGTCCAGGAGGCCTGGCTCCGTTGGTCGGCCGCTTCCCGGGAGGACGTGCGTGAACCGCGTGCCTTCCTGGTCAGGATTGTCACCCGCCTCGCCATCGACCGGCTGCGCCTGCTCCGTACGCGACGCGAGGCGTACGTCGGACCCTGGCTGCCGGAACCCCTGGTCACCGACTTCGGTCCGTCCGTGCCCGACACCGAGGAACAAGCTGTCCTCGCCGACTCCGTCTCCGTCGCTGTCCTTGTCGTGCTCGAGTCGCTGTCTCCGCTGGAGCGTGCCGTCTTCGTCCTCCGTGAGGCCTTCGGTTTTCCCTACGCGGAGATCGCCACGACGCTGGACAGGACCGAAGCAGCCGTGCGCCAGCTTGCCGGACGCGCCCGCCGTCACGTGGAGGAACGCAAGCCACGCTACGACGTCGACCCCGCTCAGCGCCGTGACCTCACGGAACGCTTTCTGGCCGCGGCCGCCGGCGGTGACATCGCCGCTCTGCTCACGCTGCTCGCCCCCGACGTACGGCTCGTCGGTGACAGTGGTGGAAAGTCGAAGGCGCCCCTGCGGATCCTGCAGAGCGCGGACAAGGTCGCCAGGTTCCTCTTCGCTGTCGCGCACAGCCAGATCCCCGACCTGACGATTCGCTTCCTGGAACTGAACGGCGGTCCGGCGGTACTGGTTCTCTCCGGTGGCAAGCCGGACTCCGCGGTCCAGGTGGAAGCGCGGAATGGAGTCATCCAATGCGTATACATCGTACGTAATCCTGACAAACTAACCGCTTTCGCCGGCGAGTAGGCGACCGGACCCGATCGGTCACTTCCCGGAACCGGCATCCGGTTCCCGGCATCTGGCTCCCGGGACCGGTCCCTGGCGCCAGTTCCCGGGACCGGCATCCGGCTGCTCGTACCGGGACTTGCCCCACCCGCCGCCCAAGCCCCACGGACCCGCCCCAGGACGTGGGGCTTTGCGCTGCGTACGGCTCTCCTTCCGCGAACGTCCTGTGAACGCTGCACGGCGGATCGCCGGTTCGCGGCCCCTCGGCCCCAGGATTGGTCTTGACCAAGGGGGTGTGCCGTCCTATGGTCTCAACGTTAAGACAGGAACCTTTAATAAATAACGTCGCGGAAAAGCCGCTGGGCGATGTCGGAGGACAGGGTGGGGACCACGCAGCTGGAATCGGTGCAGGAGCCGAAGTACTGGCACCTCAAGACCGTGCTCAGTGAGGCACTCGACTCGGACTTTGCGGTGGGGGAGATCCTCCCCAATGAGCGGGAGCTCGCCGCCCGGTTCGGCGTCGCCCGGGCCACGCTCCGGCAGGCCCTGGAGCAGCTCGAACTCGAAGGCAGGCTGCAACGCCGCCGCGGAGTCGGTACCACCGTCGCACCGCCGCGTGTGGGCGTCGCTGTCTCCACGGCTCAGCACGACTGGACCGGCGGCGGTGCGGGCGAGGCATGGCAGTCGGTCGACTGCCGGACAGCAGCGGCACCGGCCGCCGTGGCCGGCGTGCTCGACGTGGCAGGTGACGAGCCTGTCCACATCGTGCGCAGGATCCGGCTCACCCACGGACAGGCGGTGGCGGCGGAGCTGCTGTACGTGCCGGCGGCCTCCGTTCCGGATCTCTCCGCGATAGACAGCCCGTCAGGCCCCGCCAGGGCCCGCAGTGTCGTACGCGAACTGCACCGGCTCGGCCTCGACGGACAGGATCGTTCCGTCGAGCTCGGCTCGGCGCGCGCGGACGACGCCAAGGAACTCGACCGGCTTCCCGGTGCCCCCGTCCTTGTTGTGACGACCCGCTACCTCGCGGCCGGCGGCACAGCAGCCGTCTCCGTCGCCACGTACCGGGCCGACACGTGCCGACTCACCTTCGGCGACTCGGGCGACCTGGAAATCAGCCACCACGACCAGACCCGCCAGGCATCCTGACCGGACCAGACCCGCCAGGCATCCTGACCGGACCAGACCCGCCAGGCATCCTGACCGGACCGGGTGACCGCCCGCACGGGCGTCACCACACCGCCGTGCACCGTACGGCCCGTCGCACTCAGCGGCGGGCCGTCACCGTTCCCTCCACGGCGAAGAGCTGCTCCTCCACATGGTCGAGCGCCAGCCGCAGCGCGCCCGTGGCCACCGCGGCCTCGCCGAGCAGCGACAGTGCCACCCGAGGGGGGCGCAGACAGTACCGGGCCAGCTCATTTCGGAGAGGGTCCAGCACTCCGTCCAGTCCGGCGGCCCAGCCGCCGATGACCACCAGTTCCGGATCGAGCGCCAGGACCAGCGCCGCCACGTCATGGACCAGGCGCTGAATGAACCGCTCGACTGCTGCCTGAGCCTGATCGTCGCCGTGCCGGGCCTTGGCGAACACCGCCGCGACCGCGTGCTCGTCCAGCGGGTCCAGAGGGGTGTCGGTCGTCGACAGCAGTCTCTCCGGCGTGACGTCGCGGCCCAGGAGATGCAGCGCCCCGATCTCGCCCGCCGCCCCGCCGAAACCCCGGTGCAGCCGTCCGCCGATCAGTGAGCCCGCCCCTGGACTGAGACCCGCCAGTACGAACACGATGTCGTCGGACTCCGTGGCCGCGCCCTTCCAGTGCTCCGCGACGGCAGCCGCGTTCGCATCGTTCTCCACGAGAACGGGGCAGCGGAACGAGCGCCTCAGGCGCTCACCGAGCGCCAGGCCCGTCCAGTCCGGAAGAGCCGTGCCCAGACGGACGGTGCCGTCGGCCTCCACGATGCCCGGACTGCCCACGCCCACCGCGCGCAGGCTGCTGCGGGCCACGCCCGTGCGGCGCAGGACGTCGGCGACTACGGTCCGTACCTTGTCGAGACGGTCGTCCGCGCCGGCGGCCTCCGAAACCTCACGAGATCCGGCGCCGATGATCCGGCCGTCCAGCCCGGACAACAGCGCCGAGACCCGGTGCGGGCCGATCTCGATGCCCAGCAGATGCCCCGCCTCGGCCCGGAAGCGGAACCGGCGGGCGGGCCGTCCCTGACGTCGTGCCTCGGCACCGTCGGGGGCCGACTCGACGACCAGCCCGGCCTCGAACAGTCCCTCCATGACGCCCTCGACTGTGGGCCGTGACAGGCCCGTGATCCGGGTCAGGTCCGTGAGGGTCGGTGATTCCGCGCCCCTCAGGGCATGCAGAACCACCGCGGAATTGATCCGACGCAGCAACGACGGGTCCCCACCGGTCAGCCGGCCCACGGTGTGTCCTCCCAGCTCGTGCGCATGTCAGGCGGATCGTACTCGCTGCTCAGGGACTGGGCGAGTGTGGGCGGCAAGTCGCCGGACCGGGGTGGCAAGGCCGTCGAATCCCCGAGCGGCAGGGCGGCCCGGAAACAACTGGCTTCAGCTCGGAGCGACGAATCCCGACTCGTAGGCGGCGATGACCGCCTGAGTGCGGTCCCGCGCACCCAACTTGGCCAGTACGGCGCTGACATGGGTCTTCACCGTTTCGACGCCCACCACGAGCCGGGCGGCGATCTCGGCGTTGGACAGGCCCCGGGCCATCAACCGCAGTACGGCCGCTTCACGCTCGGTGAGGGAGGCCCTTTCCATTGCCTCCCGAGCCTTGCTTGTGCCGTACTCCGCAGCGAGCTGACGCACTGCCGCCGGGAACAGCAGGGACTCGCCCTCTGCCACCAGACGCACCGCGTGCACGATCTCGGCCGGCCGGGCCCGCTTGAGAAGAAAGCCGTCCGCACCGGAACGCAGCGCCTCGTAGACGTACTCGTCGTTCTCGAATGTCGTGACCACCAGGATCTTCGGCGGATCCGGCACCGTGCGCAGCACCACCCGAGTCGCTTCGATGCCGTCCATCAGCGGCATGCGGACGTCCATGGCCACCACATCGGGACGTAGCTGACGCACCAACGGGATCACTGCTGCGCCGTCACCCGCCTCTCCCACCACCGCGATGTCGGGCTGGGCCTCCAGGACCGCGCGCAGTCCCGCACGGACCAGAGGTTCGTCATCGACAAGAAGCACGGTAACCGGCATTCGATCAGGGTATGCCCTGCAGAGGAAGGCTCGCTCGCACTATCCACTCCCCCTTGTGCGGTCCGGTTCTGGCGCTGCCGCCCAGCAGTGCGGCTCTCTCCCTGATGCCCCTGAGCCCGCTTCCACCCACAGGAGCGGCGGCCGAACTCATGAGCGGATTTGTCACCTCCAGATCAAGTCGGTCGTCGACTACGGTGATGCGGACGCGGACCGCCAACGATCCGGAATGGCGCAGGACGTTGGTCAGTGCCTCCTGGAGGATGCGGTACCCCTCCCGTGACACCGAAGCCGGTACCTGTTCCAGCGGCCCCGAAAAGTCCGCATCGACCTCGGCCCCGGAACCACGTGCGGAGTCCAGCAGACGGTCCGCCTCGCTCAGCGACGGACGCTGCCCCGGCGGCGCCCCCGATTCGCGCAGCACTCGCAGCACCCGTTCCAGGTCGTCAAGCGCATCACGGCCCGTCTCCTCGATCGCCGCCAGCGCCCGCTCGGTGAACTCCGGGTCGCGCGCCGCCCGGGCAGCCCCTGCCTGAACCACGGCGACCGTCAGGGCGTGCCCGATCGAATCGTGCAACTCGCGTGCGATCCGGTTGCGTTCGAGCAGTTGCTCCGTACGCTCTTCCAACACGGTCATCCGCTGTTTCGGGGTGGGGCCGAGCAGCCACCGGGCGGCTGCGGTGATCAGCTCTCCGCAGCCCACGGCCATCGCGATCAGCATCACCAGGGGAACGGGCGCGAGGATCGCAGCCCACCAGTGCGTTCCCAGTCCGGCGGCGAACCATTCGCCACTGGGCTCCGATCCGGCTGCGGAACGCAGGAGATCGACAGCCGTGGCCGACAGCCACACCGTTGCTAGGCCGGCCAGCCCGGCACACACCAGCCGGACCTCCAGCCAGAGCGCGGTCCGCCACCGTTCGGACCATGATGTGGAGGGCGCCGCCGAGATGGTTGCCTCGGGGTCGCCCCGTTCCTCGGGTGTGAGCAGCAACTGGGCCTGGATTCCCTCGGCGAGACGCATGCCGGGGATCAGCCCCACCAGAGCTGCGAGGACGACCGGCACCCAGGGAGTGTCCATCGAGATGAACAGCCAGACACTCACTGCGGCACCGGGCAGGAGCAGATGAAGCCACCGGGTGTAGGTGACCGGTGCGGTCAACGGGCGGAGGAAGCTGAACATGCTGTCATCGTGCCAGCGCGCTCGGCGCTCCGGCTCCCCCGAGCGGGGGAGATGATCCACACCGGTGGGGGAGGAGACTGCCTGGCGCGGCGGCCAGGCTGAGGGACATGACCACTATCCAAGTCAACGAGCTCACCAAGAACTTCGGCGCCATCCGCGCCGTTGACCGTCTCACCTTCAGCGTGCGGCCCGGCCTGGTCACCGGCTTCCTCGGTCCCAACGGGGCGGGAAAGTCCACCACCATGCGGCTGGTCCTCGGCCTCGACCGGCCCACCGGCGGTTCCGCCACGATCGGGGGGCAGACCTACGCGGCTCTGGACGATCCGCTTCGCCATGTGGGGGTACTGCTTGACGCACAGGCGGCCCACGGCTCGCGGACAGCGCGTAACCACCTTCTGGCGTTGGCCGCAAGCAACGGCCTGGGTGGGGCCAGAGTCGAGGAAGTGCTGGAGGAGTCCGGACTCGATCACGTCGGGGGTCGGCGGATCAGAACGTTCTCCCTCGGCATGCGCCAGCGCCTCGGTATAGCGGCGGCATTGCTCGGCGATCCCGAAGTGGTCATGCTCGATGAGCCGTCGAACGGGCTGGATCCGGAGGGCATCATTTGGATCCGGGAGCTGATGAAGCGGCTGGCGCGGGAGGGGCGCACCGTTTGGGTGTCCAGCCATCTGATGAACGAGACATCGTCGTTCGCAGACCATCTGATCGTCCTCGGCCGGGGGCGCCTGCTCGCCGACCTTCCGATGGAGGATTTCCTGACCTCTCGAAGTCACCCCCGGGTGCGGGTGCGGGTCCACATGACTGAATCGCGCCGGCTGGGTGAGGTCCTGGCAAACAGGGGGTACAGGGCCGAACAGGGCGAGGCAGGGTGCTGGACGGTCGAAGGAGTCAAAGCGGAGCAAATCGGTGCACTCGCTGCCGTGGAAGGGCTGCCGGTTCTTCAGCTCGTGGACGAGCGGCCCACGCTGGAACAGGCTTACCTGGATCTCACGGCCGGGGCAGCGGAGTTCGAGTCCCCTGCTTCCACATCCATCACACACCAGGAGGCCTGACCATGTCGGTCATCGCTGTCCTGCGCTCCGAGTGGATCAAGATCAGATCGGTGCGTTCCGTCGCCGGATCCCTGTCGGCGGTATTCCTCGCCACCATGGCAGTTACGGTGCTCACCTTCGCCACTGTCGGTCAGGCGGAGGCGGACAACGCTGATGCGGACCTCGTGTTCGGCGCCTTCTACGCAGTCAACTTCGGCCAGATCGCAGCCATAAGTTTCGGAGCGACAGCGATCTCGTCCGAGTACGCCAATGGCGCGCTGCGCATGTCGCTGGCGGCGGTCCCGCGCCGCACCCTCTTCTATTCGGTCAAGATGTCACTCATCGGAGGAGCAGCTCTGGCCATAGGGCTTGTCACGAGCTTCAGCTCGTTTCTGGTCGGTCAGTTGTTCATGGGGGAGTACGCCATCGGGCTGGGAGAACCCGGCGCCCTGAGGGCCGCTGCCGGCGGCGGCATATATCTCGCCCTGATGACTCTCTTCGCCGCTGGGCTGACTGTCCTTTTCCGCAGCGCGGTTGCTGTGCTCGGCCTGCTCATTCCCTTCACCCTGATCGTCTCGTTCGTCGTCGGCGACATCGCGGGCGGCGTGGCTGACTATCTGCCCGATCGTTCCGGACAGTTGGTGCTGCACCAGCATCCGGAAAGTGGTCTGGGACCCTGGGCAGGGCTCTGTGTGACGGCGGCGTGGGCCGGGGCGGCATTGCTGGCCGGATGGTGGGTGCTGCGCCGCAGGGATGTCTAGGGTGCGCTGTCGGGCGGGTAGTCAGTTGCTCGAAGAAGTCTCGCGGTGGCGGCTGTGTCAGCAGCCGGAGGGCGGCTGAAAACGTCTCAAGGTGTAGGGCGAAGGATCCGTTGTCAGTGCCGGACGGTTTACTGACGGCATGACCACCGCACATCACCTCCGTCTCATCGACGGGATGCGCAGCCGAGAGTTTCCCACGGATCGCCGCCGGTCGGGTTCGGGAGTCAGCGGGCCCGGCTACCACACGGCGTCTTTGCACGCCGACGACGATCACTGGGACGACGACGAGGCGGGGCGGCTGGACCACCGTGCGCAGTGTCTCGCAGAGCACGATGCTCTGATCACCGTGCTTGGTGCACGCTGGGGCGATCCGCAGCTGATCAGCCTGTGGAGTGCTCAGGAGCGGATGATGACCGGCGAGGAGATACCCGACCCGTGGGCCGAGACGGTCGCGGGCTGTGAATACCTCCGTCTCTGGTACGTAGAGGGCCGGTGGATCGCCCTGGCGCTGTACTTGGAGGGGGAGGGCCTCGGGTGCGAGCTCAGCGTGGTGGTGACCGAGATCGATCCTCCGTGAACCCTGTCGCGGGTCAGCGAGGCGGTATGCCGCGTGCGGGGGTGCCGGAGGCCGGGCGGGGGCATGCGAGAGAGGCTGCCGGCACATGGTGGTACAGGCGGAATGCGGGGCACGGTCCACCCCGTAGGACCTTCAGATCTGGATCGTTCCGGGGCCAAGCAGCCAAGCCGGGACCGGCCGGGGCATGGCACTGTCCGGGGATGAAGTCCCGAGGGTAATCCGTCCGGATGGTAGGGCGCCGGGGCGGGGGGGGGGGGGGGGCGGGGGGGGGGGCGGGGGGGGGGGGGGGGCCCCCGGGGGGGGGGGGCCCCGGGGGGGGGGGGGGGGGGTGGGGGGGGGGGGGGGGGGGGGGGGGTGGGTGGGGGGGGGGGGGGGGTAAGCGGTGGGCAGCACAGGC